>JASGEB010000192.1:0-8743 GCA_047606785.1 Pseudoxanthomonas sp. | reverse complement strand
TGGGCGGCGGCGAACTGGCCCGCGTGCCGCTGCCGCGCGCGCTCGAGCGGCCGGCCGGCATCGCCGCCGCCGCCGGCCGGCTGTGGATCGCCGAGACCGACGCCCACGCCGTGCTGTGCTTCGACCCCGCCAGCGGCCGCCTGGATCCGGTGCCGATCGAGGAATGAGCCGCCGCAACGCCCGCGCGCCGGGCGAGGCTTTCGACGGCAAGGCCTTCGCCGCCGGCCTGAGCACCGCCCCCGGCGTCTACTGCATGTACGGCGCCGACGACGCCCTGCTGTACGTGGGCAAGGCGCGCGCCCTGCGCAACCGCGTCGGCAGCTACTTCAACAACGCCCCGCGCAACCCGCGCATCCAGGCGATGATCGCGCAGATCGCGCGCATCGAGGTCACCGTCACCCGCACCGAGGCCGAGGCGCTGCTGCTGGAGAACCAGCTGATCAAGTCGCTGGCGCCGCGCTACAACGTCGCCCTGCGCGACGACAAGAGCTACCCTTACGTGCTGCTGACCAGCGAGCCGTTCCCGCGCATCGCCTTCCACCGCGGCCCGCGCGCGCTGGCGGGGCGCTACTTCGGGCCCTACGCCAGCGCCGGCGCGGTGCGCGACACCCTCAACCTGATGCAGAAGCTGTTCCGCATCCGCAACTGCGAGGACAGCGTGTTCCGCAACCGCAGCCGGCCGTGCCTGCAGTACCAGATCGGTCGCTGCACCGCGCCGTGCGTGGGCCTGGTGTCGGAACCGGACTACGCGCTGGACGTGCACCGCGCCGAGCTGTTCCTGGGCGGGCGCAGCGACGAGCTGTCCGACGAGCTGACCGCGGCGATGGAGCAGGCCGCCGCGGCGCTGGAGTTCGAGCAGGCCGCGCGCCTGCGCGATCTGCTCAAGCGCCTGCGCGGCATGCAGTCGCGCCAGTACGTGGATGGCCATGCCGCCGACCTGGACGCGCTGGCCTGCGCCATGCAGGGCAGTGCGGCCTGCGTGCTGCTGCTGGCTTTTCGCGACGGCCGCACCCTGGGCACGCGCGCGTTCTGGCCGCGCACCAACGGCGAGGAGAGCGCCGAGGAAGTGCTGGCCGCGTTCGTCTCGCAGTACTACGCCGAGCAGCCGCCGCCGCGCGAGATCCTGCTCGACCGCGAAGTGCCCGACGCCGGGCTGCTGGAGGACGCGCTGACCGCGCATGCCGGCCGCAGGGTGCAGCTGAAGTGGAATGTGCGCGGCGAGCGCGCCGGCTATCTCGACCTGGCCCGCCGCAACGCCGCCGTCACCCTGACCGGCGAACTGGCCAGCCGCGGCGCCCAGGCCGCGCGCGCGCAGGCGCTGGCCGAACTGCTCGGCCTGGACGAGCCGGCCAAGCGGATCGAGTGTTTCGACATCAGCCACACCCTGGGCGAGGCGACGGTGGCCTCGTGCGTGGTGTTCGACCAGAACGGGCCGGTGCGCGCGCAGTACCGGCGCTACAACATCGCCGGCATCGAGCCGGGCGACGACTACGCGGCCATGCGTCAGGCCATCGAGCGGCGCTTCCGCCGCGGGGTGGAGGAAGGCGTGCTGCCGGACGTGCTGCTGATCGACGGCGGCGCCGGCCAGCTGGCGCAGGCGCGCGCCGCGCTGGTCGACCTGGGGGTGGACGCGGTGGTGCTGGTGGGCGTGGCCAAGGGCGCCGAGCGCCGCGCCGGCCACGAGACGCTGATCCTGGACGGCGGCCGCGAGGTGCGGCCCGGCGCGGCCTCGCCGGCGCTGCAGCTGGTCCAGCAGGTGCGCGACGAGGCCCACCGCTTCGCCATCACCGGCCACCGCGGCAAGCGCCAGAAGGCGCGCACCACCAGCCGCCTGGAGGACATCGCCGGCATCGGCCCGCGCCGGCGCGCCGGCCTGCTCAAGCACTTCGGCGGCCTGGCCGGGCTGAAGGCGGCCGGGGTGGAGGAGATCGCGCGGGTGGAGGGCATCAACGCCGCCCTGGCCGAGCGCATCTACGCCAGCCTGCATGGACTGGATGCGCCGGGTTCGGCTTCGCCGCGGTAGTCTGTCGGCATGAAGCTGACCGTCCCCACCTGGCTGACCCTGCTGCGGATCGTGCTGATCCCGGTGCTGATCGTGCTGTTCTACCTGCCGTACCGCTGGGCCAACTTCGCTTCGGTGGCGGTGTTCATCGCCGCCGCGGTGACCGATGCGCTGGACGGCTGGATCGCGCGCCGCTACGACCTGTACTCGGCCTTCGGCGCCTTCCTCGATCCGGTCGCCGACAAGCTGATGGTGGCGGTGGCGCTGGTGCTGATCGTGCAGGGCCAGCACACCGCCTGGATGGCGTTCTGGGGCTCGGTGATCATCGGCCGCGAGATCGCGGTGTCGGCGCTGCGCGAGTGGATGGCCGAGATCGGCCAGCGCGCCCGGGTCAAGGTCGCCGCGGTTGGCAAGCTCAAGACCATCGTGCAGATGGTGGCGTTGTCGTGCCTGCTGTATTCGGTGACCCCGCCGGGCCGTCCGCGCAGCGACATCTGGCTGGGATCGCTGGTGTTCCACATCGGCGACTGGCTGCTGGCCGCCGCCGCCCTGCTGACCCTGTGGTCGGGTCTGCAATACCTGGTCGTGGCCTGGCCGAGCCTGCGCGCGGAAGAGGGTGCGAGTGTTGACAAGGGCAGGAAGGACGCTACAATTTCGCCTCTCTCGACGCGGGAATAGCTCAGTTGGTAGAGCACGACCTTGCCAAGGTCGGGGTCGCGAGTTCGAGTCTCGTTTCCCGCTCCACGTTTTCCGGATCGGCCAGCGTTGGCCTGGTCCATGGACAGAACCCCGGCAACGGGGTTTTGTCGTAATTGCAAGGACGGAAATCCACGACGCCGGATTTCCCCGCGGGCGGCTTGAATTGCCGGCCTGCATGCGCGAGTCTGTCGCGCGCGTCACCGGCCTGGTGGCAGAGTGGTCATGCAGCGGACTGCAAATCCGCGTACGCCGGTTCAATTCCGACCCAGGCCTCCATCCTTGCCCAGCGGGTGACGCGCTGCCCGCGCCCGGGTGGCGAAACTGGTAGACGCATCGGACTTAAAATCCGCCGGCCGCAAGGCCATGCCGGTTCGATCCCGGCCCCGGGCACACTCCCTGTTGCACACATGGCGCCTGCGCGGTGTCGGTGCCAGACTTGGCGCCCCTCGCCGCTGCCATGGCAACCTGCGTGCGCTATCTGGCCTTCGTCCTGAGCCTGTCGTTCCTGCTGTTGTCGCTGGCGCTGTTGCCGTTCTGGCATCACTGGGGCTGGGGCGTGGCGGTCGCCGGTGCGCTGGTCGCGCTGGGCTGCGCCGACATGCTGCAGAAGACCAGCACCCTGCGCCGCAACTACCCGATCCTGGCGCACTTCCGCTACGGCCTGGAAGCGGTGGGTCCGGAGATGCGCCAGTACTTCATCGAGGGCGACACCGCCGAGGTGCCGTTCTCGCGCCAGCAGCGCGCGCTGGTCTACCGCCGCGCCAAGGGTGTCAACGACACCGTGCCGTTCGGCAGCCAGCAGGACGTGTACGGCCCGGACTACGAGTGGATCAACCACTCGCTGCAGCCGGTCGAGCCGGTCGAGCACGATTTCCGCATCATCATCGGCGCGGACACCGCGCAGCCGTATTCGGCCAGCGTGTTCAACATCTCGGCGATGAGCTTCGGCTCGCTGTCGGCCAACGCGATCCGCGCGCTCAACGCCGGCGCCAAGCGCGGCGGCTTCTACCACGACACCGGCGAGGGCTCGATCTCGCCCTACCACCGCGAGCCCGGCGGCGACCTGGTGTGGGAGGTCGCTTCGGGCTACTTCGGCTGCCGCGACGCGGACGGCCACTTCGATCCGCAGCGCTTCGCCGCCGCGGCCGCCGATGCGCAGGTGAAGATGGTCGAGGTGAAGCTGTCGCAGGGCGCCAAGCCCGGCCACGGCGGGGTGCTGCCGGCGGCCAAGGTGAGCGCCGAGATCGCCGCCACCCGCGGCGTGCCGCAGGGCATGGACTGCATCTCGCCGGCCAGCCATTCGGCGTTCTCCACGCCGGTGGGGCTGCTGCAGTTCGTCGCCCGCCTGCGCGAGCTGTCCGGCGGCAAGCCGGCCGGCTTCAAGCTGGCCATCGGCCACCCCTGGGAATGGTTCGGCATCGCCAAGGCGATGGCCGAGACCGGGCTGCTGCCGGACTTCATCGTGGTCGACGGCGCCGAAGGCGGCACCGGCGCGGCGCCGGCCGAGTTCATCGACCACGTCGGCGTGCCCATGCACGAGGCGCTGATGCTGGTCCACAACACCCTGGTCGGCCTGGACCTGCGCGGGCGGGTGCGGCTGGCCGCGGCCGGCCGCATCACCAGCGCCTTCGACATCGCCCGCACCCTGGCGATGGGCGCGGACTGGTGCAATGCCGCGCGCGGCTTCATGTTCTCGCTCGGCTGCATCCAGGCGCAGAGCTGCCACAACGACCGCTGCCCGACCGGCGTGGCCACCCAGGACCCGGCGCGCTGGAAGCACCTGGACGTGGCCGACAAGGCCGTGCGCGTGCAGCGCTTCCACGACAACACCCTGCGCGCGCTGCGCGACCTGATCGGCGCGGCCGGGCTGTCGCACCCGCAGGAGCTGGGGCCGGAGCACATCCTGCGCCGGACCAGCGCCACCGAGGTGCGCTCGCTGGCCGCGCTGTACCATTTCCTGCGCCCGGGCGAACTGCTCGAACACGTGCCGGCGCACGCGGTGTTCCAGGCGTTCTGGCGGGACGCGCGCAGCGATTCGTTCCGGCCGCCGGTGCGGGTGGCCGCGCTGCGCACGGGCAAGTCGCTGTGAGCGGGCACGCTCGTGCAGGACTGCCCGCACGGGCGCGATGGCCTTCTCCATGATTCGGCCGAGCCCCAATCGCGGCCATGGGCCGTTCCTGCCGAGGCGCACGCGTTGACCATGCGCGGGCACGCCATTACCATACGCGCCCCGATCGGTCCGACGGACCCCTAGACGGGCGGTTAGCTCAGCGGTAGAGCATTGCCTTCACACGGCAAGGGTCGCAGGTTCGAACCCTGCACCGCCCACCATCGTAAACGACGAAAACCCCTGATTTTTTCAGGGGTTTTTTTGTTTTCCGCAGGAAACGGCGGCAGTCGCTCATCGGTCAGAAGCCCGCCATTCCGGGAGTCGCACCATCCCCGTTTTGTCCCCGGGTCTGCTTCTGTGCATGGCTGACGGCAGCGGTGGAGATTGTTTGCCCCGGCTGGTCCATGGGGGGCTCCGGCGCAGTCAGCGCCGCGATCCTCCGGCACCTGCTGCGGGCCTACGGTCCTCTGACCACAGCACAGACGACCCGAAGCATCGGCGTCGTTTTCCGGAAAGCTGTGATTTCGTACCAATCAGACATCCAAAGGCGGGGCGGTTGGGACATCATCCAGGCAGGAGCAAGGCCGGGACTCCGTGCCAAGCGGGTACATCCAGATGGTCGTTCCATGAATCAGCCCATTTGGGGTTCATGTGAAAATTCCTCGATCCGGTGGTGTGAACATGAAGAGCCATGCGCCCTTTCTTTCCATCCTCGCCCTGGCCGTGTGCGTGGCCATGGCCGCCTGCAGCAGCGGCGGCGGCAGCAAGTCCGGCAGCAGCGGCAGCACCGTCGGTTCGGGCGGGGATGGCGACGGCAGCACCGATACCGGCTCCACCTATACCGGGGTGGCCGACAACCTCCTCATGCTGACCGGCGCGGATACGGCGCACGAGGCCGGCTATACCGGCACCGGCGTCAAGGTCGGTTTGCTCGACGGTTCCGAAGTCGAGGGTTACGCGGGCCTGCCCGCCAATATCGTCAGCTACACCGACTACACCGGCACCGCCGTGGACACCACGGCCGACTACTACGAGCACGGCACCTGGATGGCGTCGATCATCGCCGGCGCGGCCACCGACAACTACGACGGCGGCGTCGCCCCGGATGCGGACATCTACTGGGCGCGGGTCTGCACCTCGGCCGGCATCTGCTCTTCGACCTACATCACCGAGGCGGTGGAGGACCTGCTGGCCGAGGGGGTGTCCATCTTTAACATGAGCTTCGGCGGTTACGATAGCGATGCGGACAGCGCGGCCGAAGCGAGCGCCTGGTCGACCATGATCAGCGAGCTGGTCGCCGCCGACGCGCTGGCAATCGTCGCCACCGGCAACGACAGCGCGACCAACGCCAGCAGTCTGGCGACCGCGCCCTACTACCTGGGCTATGGTTCGTCCAATATCCTGGCCGTGACCGCCGCGGCGGTGGACTCGGACGGCGAGGTGACCGGCCTGGCCAGCTACGCCAATGCCTGCGGCTATGCGGCCCAGTGGTGCCTGACCACGGTCGGTACGGTTGTGCTCGACGATGTCACGATTTCCGGCACCTCGGTCTCCACCGCCATCGTGACCGGCGCGGCCGCCCTGGTCGCGCAGGCCTATCCCTGGATGACCGGCAGCAACATCCAGGTCACCCTGCTGACCACCGCCACCGATCTGGGCGACGAGGGCGTAGACAGCACCTACGGCTGGGGCCTGCTCAACATCGCCAAGGCCATCTACGGGCCGGCGCAGTTCTACGACGTGTTCACCGCCAACGTCACCAGCGGCTACGACAGCACCTTCAGCAACGACATCAGCGGCGTCGGCTCGCTGGTCAAGGAGGGCGCCGGCACCCTGCGCCTGACCGGCACCAACACCTATACCGGCGGCACCATCGTCGACGCCGGCACGCTGGCGCTGACCGGCTCGCTCGGCTCGGACGTGACCGTCAACGCGGACGGCACCTTCGAGAGCGACGGCGGCGTCATCAACGGCAACTACACCACCACCGGCACCACCGCCATCTACCTGGACGGCGGCCTGACGGTGACCGGCACCGCGACCCTGGGCGGCAGCCTCAGCCTGCTCTCCAGCAGCACCTACACGGCGCCGACCACGGCCACGGTGCTGACCGCCGGGGCGATCGACGGCACCTTCGCCAGCTACTCGGCCGGCTCCTCGCTGTTCTACGCCACCGCGCTGAGCTACGACGACACCAGCGTCACCGCGACCCTGAGCCGTACCAGTTCGGCCACCGTGGCCTCGGTGCTGTCGCTGTCGGCGTCCACCGTCGATGGCGGCAGCCAGGCCGATGCGGTGGTCGCGGCGCTGGACAAGGTCTACTCCAGCGGCCAGGACACCAGCGCCTACGAGAGCGTGGCCGCTTCGGTGGCCGCGATCATCGACACCACCGACCTGGCCATGGTCGAGAACAACCTCAAGAGCCTCACCGGCGAGGTCTACGGCACGGCGCGCACGCTGGCCTTCCAGCAGGCGGCCACCGACCAGCGCATCATCGGCGACCGCGTCGATGCGCTGCGCTACAACCGCAACCCGAACGGGGCGTGGCTGCAGACCTACGATGGCGACGGCACGCTCAGCCGCGACGGCTACGATTCGGCCCGGATCCGCGCCAGCGGCTTCGGCGCCGGCGCCGACTTCGCCCTCGGCGAGCGGACCACGGTGGGCGCGGCGCTGTTCACCAGCAAGGAGAACGGCCAGCTGGAGGACATCGGCGGGCATTTCCGCGGCCACACCCGTGGTGTGGCGGTCTACGCCAAGCAGGATCTCGGCGACAGTGGCTACGTGTCCGCCCAGGCCGGCTCCAGCCGCATGGACGTGGACGTGAACCGCACGATCACCTACGGCAGCAACGCCGAGGAACTGGCGTCGTCCTATGGCAACCGCATCCTGCACGGCCGCCTGGAGGCGGGCTGGAACGCCGCGTCGGGCTTCACCCCGTATGCGGCCGTGTCCAGCTTCCGCATCGCTCAGGACGCCATTCACGAGGACACCACCTCGGGTCTGGGGCTGGTGGCCGGCCGCGATACGTTCCACGTGACCCTGGGCGAAGCCGGCCTGCGCTATGGCCGGTGGCTGGGCCAGGTCTATCTGGGCGGCAACCTGTCGGTGGCGCACGTGCTGGGCGGCGGCAATACCGACTACACCGCCTCGCTCGATGGCCTGCCGGGCGTGGACTTCACCGTCGCCGGCCAGCCGATTCCCCGCAACGTGGCCTATCTGGGCCTGCACGGGGTCTACGCCATCGACCGCAACGTCGACCTGTTCGCCGACCTCAACCTGCAGCAGGCCTCCGGCCAGACCCATGAGGCCACCGCCACGGTCGGTGTGCGGGTGGGGTTCTGATCTGCAGCGCGCTTCCGCATCGTGCAATCCAACCTGGAAGCGATGCTCAAGGACAGCAGCGATGAAGGCCCCGCCCTGTTCTCATCGACACGGGACTGGGAAGGGGTCGACGTGCCTTTGCACGAGCCGGCGGCGACTGGCGGGGGTGATCGCTCAGCCGCCGCCGGTCGGGGTGGGCGTGACGCCGCACTGGCGCCAGTGCACCTGCTCGCCGCTGCCTTCCGGCGGGTTGAGCTGGACCCGGGTCAGGATCAGTCCGGGGTAGCGTTCCAGTTCGCGGCAGACCGCCGGCATGACCCTCTCTTCCGGGGCCAGCCGGTTCACCGCCAGGGTCGAGTTCGAGATCCACATCGGGTGCTGCAGGCCGTCGGTAGCGGCCAGCGCCTTGGTGACGGCGGCGCGCTGGCGGGCGATGTCCTGTTCGCTGGCCGCGGGCGGCGCGGGTGTGGGCGTGGATGCCGGCGCGCGGGTCGTTGCGGCGGCGGTAACGGCCGGCGCCACCGTGGTGTTCGCCGCCGGCACGGGCGCGGCAAGGGACGCATCTTCGTCGCCGCTGCGCAGCAGGTCCGGCAGATGCTCGACGGCCC
>JASGEB010000191.1:0-3985 GCA_047606785.1 Pseudoxanthomonas sp. | reverse complement strand
GGACGGCCAGCGCCGGATCACCGACCTGCGCGTGCTCAATGCGCGCGCGGGCGTGGCTCTGGTTGGGGCTGCGCGGCTTTCCGAAGCCGGCACGCCGCAACGGCCTGGGACTTCGATTTCCCGCAATCGGGTGAAGATCCAAACATTTCTACCCCGCCACCCCAACCAGAGCCACGCCCGCGCGCGCATTGAGCACGCGCAGGTCGGTGATCCGGCGCTGGCCGTCCACCCGCGCCAGTTGCACCACCACGTCCACCAGCGAGCGCACGTAGTCCAGGGTCTCGGCGCGCGGCAGCGACCAGCCGGCCTGCATCACCATCAGCGCCAGCTGGTCCAGCGCGCCCTCGGGCGAACTGGCGTGGACGGTGGAGAACGAGCCGGGGTGGCCGGTGTTGATCGCGCGCAGGAAGGTGGCCGCCTCGCGGCCGCGGATCTCGCCCAGCAGGATGCGGTCCGGGCGCAGGCGTAGCGCGGCCTGCAGCAGGTCGTCGGCGTCCACCCGCGCGCGGCCCTGGTCGCCGCGCACCGCCACCAGGCCCAGGTGGTTGGGCTGGGTGACCTGGATCTCCGGAGTGTCCTCGACCAGCACCAGCCGCTCGCTGGCCGGCACTTCCTTGAGCAGGCTGGCCAGGAAGGTGGTCTTGCCCGAGGAGGTGCCGCCGGATGCCAGCACGGTGCAGCGCGCGTGCACGGCGCGGCGCAGGAAGCCGATCGGGTCGCGGCGCGCACCGGCATCCAGCTCGGCCAGCGGCGGCGGCGCGGCGCGCGCCGGCAGCGGATCGCCGGCGTAGTCGTCGAGCACGCGGTCGACGGCGACGTGGCGGCGGATCGCCAGCGCCCAGTGGCGGCGGGTGGCCGGCGGCGCCACCACCTGCACGCGGTCGCCGGAGGGCAGGGTGGCGGCCAGCAGCGGGTGCTCGGCGCTGACCGCCTGGTGGCTGTGGCGGGCGACCTGCACGGCCAGGCGCTCGAGCAGGGTGTCGTCCACTTCGGCGACCTCCACCCGCTGCATGCCCGCCAGGCCGATGCGCTCGATCCACAGCTCGCCCGGGCGGTTGACCAGGATCTCGCTGACGTCGACGCTGTCCAGCCACGGCGCGAACGGCCGCAGCCAGCGCTGCAGGAAACTGCGCGGCGTCGCCCAGGCCGACGTTCTCGATGCGCTCGTCCGGATCGAGCTCGATCATGGTCTGCAAGCCGTAGCCGCCTCCCAGTCTGATCACCGCCTCGGGGGCGTAGTCGACCTGGCGGATGCGGCCATCGGCCAGCGCCAGCAGCGGGCGGGGCGGCGGCGCGCGCCAGGGCGCGCCCCAGTACCGAAGGAAGCCGGCACCGGCGTGCCAGTGAGCGCAGGTGTCCGCACCACCTGCGTTCCGCGCAGCACGACGACGCCGGCCTCCAACGGTTCGGTCGCGCGGCGGCGCAGACGGCGCCGGCCACGCATGAGCGGGAAGATCGAGTGGCGGCCGGCGACCGCGGCCGCCGGCCACGACGCACATGCCGCCGGAAGCAGGCGCCGCCAGCCCGGCGACACTGGGGTCCGCACTCCCCGTGCTCCGGACGGCGTGGCGACGCCTGCTTCCAACGGTGGGGACGCATGGCCGGGGCGCGATGCCCGGCCGCGCGCGGACGACCCGGCCGGCCGGGTCTGCAAGAACGCCAGCAACGCGCGCAGGTTCATGCCGGCACCCGCCGGGCGGCGCTCGGCGCGCGCGCTGGCCCAGGCCGGCGACCCGGCGCTGACGGCGACGCCTGCAATGGAGCGAGGGCGGCCGGTTCGGGAACGTGGCGGCGGATCTCGGCGATGGCGGGCGCGCCACCGGCGGCCGCGGGCTGCCAGGGCGCGGCGGTGGACGGCAAGTGCAGAAACAGCGGAATGGCGGCAGCGGAAACCATGCGGAGGTCTCTGGCGGCGGATAGGGTTCCATCGGCGCGCGCCGCAGCCGCTTTTTTGAGAGGAGGGCGGCGCAGCGGCGGATGGGCTATGCTGGCCGGCGTCCTTGGCAAGGGTTTGCCGACGCCTTGCCGGACATGGGCAATCGTCGGCACACACCAGCAAACGATCGCAACCTGGCTGCGGCAAAAAAGCGCCGCTCCGTGCCGCGCGGGTTTACCCCGACCTGCCCCGGTTGAGCGCGGCACGGAGCTCCTTTATCGCTATCGCCAGGAAAGCCAAATTCGCCAGGAAAGCCATAAAGTGATCCCCAGCCACCCCTCCTTTCCCGAACACGACGACCAAGACCACGCCGACGGCGGCCTGCAGCAGGACCTGGAGACCATGCGCCGGCATGCGCAGGAAAGGCGGCGCCTGCTGGGCTGGTTCGCCGGCGGCGGCACGATCGCGCTGTTGGCCGCCTGCGGCGGCGGCGGTTCGAGCTCGGACTCGAGCAGCTCCAGTTCCAGCAGTTCCAGTTCGAGCAGTTCCAGCTCCAGCAGCTCCTCCTCGTCAAGCAGCAGCTCGAGCAGCAGTTCCGACAGCGGCACCTGCATCGTCGATCCGACCGAGACCAACGGCCCCTACCCGGCCGACGGCTCCAACACAGTCAGCAGCAAGGTGGTCAACGTGCTGTCCCAGAGCGGCGTGGTGCGCAGCGACATCACCACCAGCTTCGGCGACTACAGCGGCACCGCCGAAGGCCTGCCGCTGACCCTGACCATCACCCTGGTCAACGTCAACGACAGCTGCGCCGCGCTCGAAGGCTATGCCATCTACATCTGGCACTGCACCCGCGACGGCACCTATTCGCTGTACAGCAGCGACATCCAGGACCAGAACTACCTGCGCGGCGTGCAGGAGACCGACAGCAACGGCCAGATCACCTTCACCACGATCTTCCCGGCCTGCTACTCCGGGCGCTGGCCGCACATCCACTTCGAGGTCTATCCCAGCCTGGACACCGCCACCAGCTATACCAATACGGTGTTGATCTCGCAGTTCGCGATGGACGGCGACATCGCCGACGAGGTCTATGCCAACGTCAGCGGTTACAGCAAGAGCGTCACCAACAAGGCCGCCATCAGCCTCTCCACCGACAACGTGTTCGGTGACAACACCTCCGAGCAGATCGCCTGGATGACCCCGACCTTCACCGGCAACACCACCGACGGCTACACCGCCACGGTCACCGTCGGCATTTCGGCATGAGCGCCGCCTCCCCGGCCTCCACCGTGCTGGCGTTCGCGCGCGAGTCCCGGCGCGCGGGCGCCGCGGCGCCGAGGCCGGTGGACCTGGCCATCGTCGTGCCCACCCGCAACGAGGCGGGCAACATCGCCGAACTGGTGCGCCAGGTCGCGCGCGCGCTGGAGGGGGTGGACTGGGAAATGCTGGTGGTCGACGACGATTCGTCCGACGGCACCGCCGCCCAGGTCACGGAACTGCACCGCTGGCAGCCGCGGGTGCGGGTGCTGCGCCGGATCGGCCGGCGCGGGCTGGCCTCGGCCTGCGTCGAAGGCATGCTGGCCACCCCGGCGCGCTACCTGGCGGTGATTGACGCCGACCTGCAGCACGACCCGGCGCTGCTGCGCTGCATGCACGCCTCGCTGCGCCAGGGCAACGACCTGGTGGTGGCCAGCCGCTACACCGGCGGGGGCAGCATCGGCCAGTGGAGCGCCGGGCGCGCGCACCTGGGCCGGCTGGGCAACGCCCTGGCCCGGCTGTGCACCGGCACCACCCTGAGCGACCCGATGAGCGGCTACTTCGCGCTGCGCCGCGACGTGCTCGACGGCTGCGCGCACCGGCTCTCGGGCAACGGCTTCAAGATCCTGCTGGAACTGGTGGCCTGCGCCGGCCCGGGTCTGGCGGTGGACGAACTGCCCTACACCTTCGGTACCCGCCTGCACGGGCAGAGCAAGCTGCGCCCGCGCGTGCTGGCACAGGCCCTGTGGCTGCTGGCGCGCGCCGGCCTGCGCCGGCTGGGCGGGCGACCGGCGCCGGTACCGGCCGGCCCGTGACCACGCGGCGCACCCGTGCGCTGGCGACCGCCGG
>JASGEB010000190.1:0-4234 GCA_047606785.1 Pseudoxanthomonas sp. | reverse complement strand
TTGACCCCGCGCGGCAGCAGGTTGCGGAAGTCGCAGAACTCGCGCAGCGCGTCGGTCAGGCCCGAGCGCAGGCCGTTGACGTGGGTGCCGTGCTGGGCGGTCGGGATCAGGTTGACGTAGCTCTCCTGGACGAGTTCGCCCTCGGGGATCCAGGCCGCCGCCCAGTCCACCACCTCGGTCTCCTTCTTCAGGTCGCCGACGAACAGCTCGGCCGGCAGCAGTTCGCGCCCGGCCAGTTCGCCCTTGAGGTAGTCGCGCAGGCCGTCCTCGAAGTGCCAGGCGTCGGTCTCGCCGCTGGCCTCGTCGTACAGCTTGACGGTCAGGCCCGGGCACAGCACCGCCTTGGCGCGCAGCAGGTGGCGCAGGCTGCGCAGGTTGAACTTCGGGCTGTCGAAGTACTTCGGGTCCGGCCAGAAGCGCACGCGGGTGCCGGTGTTCTTCCGGCCGACCGTGCCGACCACCTCCAGCGGGCTGGCACGGTCGCCGTCGCGGAAGCTGATGCGGTGCTCGCTGCCTTCGCGCTTGATGTGCACCTCGACCAGCTTCGACAGCGCGTTGACCACGCTCACGCCGACCCCGTGCAGGCCGCCGGAGAAGGTGTAGTTGCGATTGCTGAACTTGCCGCCGGCGTGCAGGCGGGTGAGGATCAGCTCGACGCCGGGGATCTTCTCCTCCGGGTGGATGTCCACCGGCATGCCGCGGCCGTCGTCGGCCACCTCGCAGCTGCCGTCCTTGAACAGGGTGACCTCGATCTGGCCGGCGTGGCCGGCCAGCGCCTCGTCCACCGAGTTGTCGATCACCTCCTGCGCCAGGTGGTTGGGGCGGGTGGTGTCGGTGTACATGCCGGGGCGGCGCTTGACCGGGTCCAGGCCGGACAGGACTTCGATGTCGGCGGCGTTGTAGCGGGTATTCATCGGCGGCTGCGGCGGCCTTGCGGTGGTGCGGCGCGGAAGTGTGCGGTCTGGGCGCGGCTTTTGCACGTTCAGGGCAGGCTGGACGCGTCCGGGGTAGGGTGGACGCCAGCCCGGGCGCGGCCTGCCCGCTGGAGATCCGACCCATGAAGATCCGCACCCTGCTGCTGTTCACCGGCGCCGTGGCGGCCGTATCCGCGGCCGCGCTGGCGATGGCCCAGTCCAGCGCGGCGCAGGCCGGCCAGAAGGCCGGCGAGGCGGCGCCCAAGGACACCCGCACCGAGTCCGAGAAGCGCGCCGCCCGCCGCGCCGCCAACGAGGCCCGGCTCAAGCAGTCCGGCCAGGCCGGCACCGCCAACCCGACCCCGGCTGCCGAGGAAGAGGAAGAAGAGAAGAAGCCGGACCGCTAGCACTGACCAGGGCTTCGCCGCTGCTTCCCGCCGCGCCCCGGACCTCCGGGGCGCGGCCGTTTCCGGCCCCCGCGACGACCGCCGGGATTTGGCCGCGCCGGCCCCAGCCGGTAGACTATGGCTTTCCGGGAGCCATCATCCATGACCCCCCTGATCTTCGTGACCGGCGGCGTGGTGTCCTCGCTAGGCAAGGGCATCGCCGCCGCTTCGCTCGCGTCCATCCTCGAAGCGCGTGGCCTGAAGGTCACGATGATGAAGCTGGACCCTTACATCAACGTCGACCCGGGCACGATGAGCCCGTTCCAGCACGGCGAGGTCTACGTCACCGACGACGGCGCCGAGACCGATCTGGACCTGGGCCACTACGAGCGCTTCGTGCGCACCCGGCTGTCGCGCAAGAACTCGGTCACCACCGGGCGGATCTACGAGAACGTGATCCGCAAGGAGCGCCGCGGCGACTACCTGGGCGCGACCGTGCAGGTGATCCCGCACATCACCGACGAGATCCGCCGCTGCATCGACGAGGCCACCGAGGGCTTCGACGTCGGCCTGGTCGAGATCGGCGGCACCGTCGGCGACATCGAATCGCTGCCGTTCCTGGAGGCGATCCGCCAGATCCGCACCGAGCGCGGGCCGGAAAAGGCGGTGTTCATGCACCTGACCCTGGTGCCGTTCATCGCCGCCGCCGGCGAGCTGAAGACCAAGCCGACCCAGCATTCGGTCAAGGAGCTGCGCTCGATCGGCATCCAGCCCGACGTGCTGCTGTGCCGCTCCGAGCACGAGATCCCGGAGGGCGAGCGGCGCAAGATCGCGCTGTTCACCAACGTCTCCGAGCGCGCGGTGATCAGCGTCCCGGACGTGGCCGTGCTGTACCGGATCCCGCTGGGCCTGCACGAGCAGGGCCTGGACCAGTTCGTGGTCGACCGCCTGCGCCTGCCGGCCGCGGCCACCGCCGACCTGTCCGAGTGGCAGGCCGCGGTGGACGCCACCCTGCACCCGCTGGACGAGGTGACCATCGCGGTGGTCGGCAAGTACGTGGACCACCAGGACGCCTACAAGTCGGTCGGCGAGGCGCTCAGGCACGGCGGCCTGCGCCAGCGCACGCGGGTCAACCTGAAGTGGCTGGAGTCGCAGGACATCGAGGCGGGCACCGCGCCGCTGGACGGCGTGGACGGCATCCTGGTGCCGGGCGGCTTCGGCGACCGCGGCTTCGAGGGCAAGGTGCTGACCGCGCAGTACGCGCGCGAACACGGCGTGCCGTACTTCGGCATCTGCTACGGCATGCAGGCGGCGGTGGTTGACTACGCCCGCCACGTGTGCGGGCTGGACGGCGCCAACAGCACCGAGAACGACAAGCAGAGCCCGCACCCGGTGATCGGCCTGATCACCGAGTGGCGCACCGCCAGCGGCGAGGTCGAGAAGCGCGACGAGAGGTCCGACCTGGGCGGCACCATGCGCCTGGGCCTGCAGGAGCAGCGGCTCAAGCCCGGCACCCTGGCGCGCGAGCTGTACGGCAAGGACATCGTCGCCGAGCGCCACCGCCACCGCTACGAGTTCAACAACCGCTACCGCACCCAGCTGGAAGACGCCGGCCTGGTGGTCGCGGCCAAGTCGCTGGACGACACCCTGGTGGAGATGGTCGAACTGCCGCGCAGTGCGCACCCGTGGTTCCTGGCCTGCCAGGCGCACCCGGAGTTCCTGTCCACCCCGCGCGACGGCCATCCGCTGTTCGTCGGCTTCATCCGCGCCGCGCGCGAGCGCAAGGCCGGCGGCAAGCTGCTGAAGGAGGCGCGCGCGTGACGCACGCCACGCGCGCAGGCCAAGCCTCGCCGGCACGCCCCCTCGCCGCCCTCCGTTTCCCCTGAACGACACCACAGACCTCCGATGCCGACCATCACCAAGATCCACGCCCGCGAAATCCTCGATTCGCGCGGCAACCCGACCCTGGAAGCCGAAGTCACCCTGTCCGACGGCGCGTTCGGCCGCGCCGCGGTGCCCTCCGGCGCCTCCACCGGCTCGAAGGAGGCCGTCGAGCTGCGCGACGGCGACAAGACCCGCTACGGCGGCAAGGGCGTGCGCAAGGCGGTGGAGAACGTCAACGGTCCGATCGCCGCCGCCCTGGCCGGCGTCGACGCGGCCGACCAGGAAGGCCTGGACCGCCGCCTGATCGACCTGGACGGCACCGAGAACAAGGGCCGGCTGGGCGCCAACGCGCTGCTGGGCGTGTCGCTGGCCAACGCACACGCGATGGCCGCCGCGCAGGGCGTGCCGTTGTGGCAGTACCTGTCCGGCATCACCGAATCCGAGGTGTCGCTGCCGGTGCCGATGATGAACATCATCAACGGCGGCGCGCATGCCGACAACAACGTGGACTTCCAGGAGTTCATGGTGCTGCCGGTGGGCCTGGCCTCGTTCTCCGAGGCGCTGCGCGCCGGCGCGGAGATCTTCCACGCGCTCAAGTCGGTGCTCAAGGGCCGCGGCCTGAGCACGGCGGTCGGCGACGAGGGCGGCTTCGCCCCGGACTTCCGCAGCAACGTCGAGGCGCTGGACACCATCCTGGAGGCGATCGGCAAGGCCGGCTACGGCGCCGGCGAGGACGTGCTGCTGGGCCTGGACGTGGCCTCTAGCGAGTTCTTCGACAACGGCAAGTACCACCTGGTCGGCGAGAACAAGCGCCTGACCAGCGAGCAGTTCGTCGACTTCCTGGCCGACTGGGCCGCGCAGTACCCGATCGTCAGCATCGAGGACGGCATGGCCGAGGACGACCAGGCCGGCTGGAAGCTGCTGACCGAGCGCCTGGGCGGCAAGGTGCAACTGGTCGGCGACGACAACTTCGTCACCAACCCGCGCATCTTCAAGGAAGGCATCGAGGCGGGCATCGCCAACGCCATCCTGATCAAGGTCAACCAGATC
>JASGEB010000189.1:0-7279 GCA_047606785.1 Pseudoxanthomonas sp. | reverse complement strand
CCGGCACCCGCCGCCGCGGCGCCACGCCGGAGGAGGACGCGGCGCTGGAGGCCGAACTGCTGGCCGACCCGAAGGAGCGCGCCGAGCACGTGATGCTGATCGACCTGGGCCGCAACGACGTCGGCCGGGTCGCCGAGGCCGGCAGCGTGCGGCTGGCCGAGTCGTTCGTGATCGAGCGCTACAGCCATGTCATGCACATCGTCAGCGAGGTCACCGGCACGCTCAAGCCCGGGCTGAGCTACATGGACGTGCTGCGCGCCACCTTCCCGGCCGGCACCGTCAGCGGCGCGCCCAAGATCCGCGCGCTGGAGATCATCCGCGACCTGGAGCCGGTGCGGCGCAACGTCTATTCCGGCGCGGTCGGCTACATCGGCTGGCACGGCGACGCCGACACCGCCATCGCCATCCGCACCGCGGTGATTCAGGACGGCTACCTATACGTACAGGCCGGCGGCGGCGTGGTCTACGACTCCGACCCGGACGCCGAATGGCAGGAGACCATGAACAAGGGCCGCGCGCTGTTCCGCGCGGTGGCGCAGGCGGCCAAGGGGCTGTGAGGCGCAAACCGGGATCAGAGCACAGTTCCCGGTGATCGCTCTGGAAATTGTTCTCTGCCCTCGGTTTTGATCTACCCGAAACCACCGTACGCGTCGGCCGCGAACGGGAGTTGTTCGTCAAAGTCGAAGGCCATCTGCCGCGCAGTACGCAGTACACACCGCTTGCGCCAGGGTTTCATCGCCGCCATGGAAGCGGACGGGGCGAGTTCGAGCGCGTGCTGGCAGGTGGTGAGCCAGTGCGCTTTGGCACAACAGCGGTAGGCATGCGACGTCGAGATCAGCAGATGCCTGGCGACGCTGGTCATCCTTTGTCGAAATCGCGTGCAATCGAGCAGGTTCTGCTCGTGGGGTGCCGCGTGTTCCATGTGTTCAGGTCCTTGATTCCGACCTGTCGGTGTCATCCGGTTCCCGATGCCTATGTGAGGAGCGAGTCCCTATGTTTCAATTCTCATAAATACCGTTTATGCGTCAATACCGATATTGACGAATTATCGTGATTGACGCATAGTGCGGAACAGGAGATTGCCATGTCCAACCTTGCCCGCACGCCCAAGCAGATCGGTACCCTCATCCGCCGCAACCGCAAGCGGCTCGGCCTGAGCCAGAGCGCCTTGGGTCAGCGGGCGGGGTTGCGGCAGGAAACGATCTCGCTGATCGAAACCGGCAATCCAGCCACCCGCTTGGACACCTTGCTGGCGTTGTTGGCTGCACTCGATCTGGAACTCCAAGTCGCCGCCCGCAGTCGCCAGCACAATGTCGAGGACCTGATCGGGTAATGGCCAGAACCCGCCGACATCCGCCGCTGCGGGTCTATCAGAACGACCGGCTGGTGGGGCACCTGCTCAAGGCGCCCAGCGGTGCGATCGAGTTCCGCTATGACTCGACATGGCTGGATCGAAGCACGGCTTTCCCGGTTTCGCTCTCGCTGCCGCTGCGAGAGCAAGCTTGGCGGGGCGAGCCCGTGGTGGCGGTGTTCGAGAACTTGCTGCCGGATTCGGACGCCTTGCGGAAGCGTGTGGCCGAGCGAGTCGGTGCCGCAGGTTCCGATGCCTACAGCCTGCTGGCCGCGATCGGCAGGGATTGCGTGGGCGCGCTGCAATTCATCGCGGGCGATGCCGCAGACCCGGATGCCTCCGCCGGCATCTCCGGCGAGCCGGTTGACGATGAAGCGGTCGAACGCCTTCTCAAATCGTTGAAGCAGGCCCCGCTGGGGCTGTCCCGGGATGACGATTTCAGAATCTCGGTCGCGGGCGCCCAGGAAAAGACTGCGCTGCTTCGGGCCGATGGTCAGTGGCTCAAGCCGCACGGCACGACGCCGACCACGCATCTGTTCAAGACACAGATCGGCAAGCTGCCCAACGGCATCGATCTGTCCAACAGCGTCGAGAACGAGTTCTACTGCCTGAAGCTGCTCAAGCACCTTGGCTTGCCGGTCAATCACGCCGAGGTCATGACCTTCGGCCAGACCAGGGCGCTGGTCGTCGAGCGGTTCGACAGGGTCTGGCGCAATGGCCGCCTGATCCGCCTTCCACAGGAAGATTGCTGCCAGGCGCTATCCGTGCCGCCGGCGCGCAAGTACCAGAGCGATGGCGGCCCCGGCATGCTGGAAATCGCGAAACTGCTCAAGGGTAGCGACTCGCCTGCAAATGATCACCGCACGTTGTTTCAGGCCCAGTTGGTCTTCTGGCTGATCGGGGCAACGAACGGGCATGCCAAGAACTTCAGTCTCTTTCTTTACCCAGGCGGAGGCTATGCACTGACGCCGCTGTATGACGTGCTGAGCGCCCAGCCCAGCCTCGACACACACCAGATCGAACGCAAGCAGATGAAACTGGCCATGTCGGTCGGCAACAGCCGGCACTATCGTTTCGACGAGATATCGCCCAGGCATTTTCTCCAGACGGCCGACAAGGCCTCACTGCCGGAATCTCTCATCCGTGATGCCACTGAGGCTATTGCATCTCGCATGGGTCATGCTCTTGCGTCGTTGGAGGCAGAGCTTCCGGCCGATTTCCCGCAAGAACTGCATGCATCCGTCGGCGCGGGCATCCAGCGCCGTATGGAGGTGTTGTCAGCGGGGCTTGGCTTGTGAGATCAATGGTGAGGTCTTGGGGATGCTTTGGCTGGCCTGAGGGGGTTTCTTCGTTGAAGGTCTTCTTTCGACCCGAAGCGGCCATTCGCCGTCCTCCGCATGCGGTTGCATAAGGCGGGAATAGGCGACCTTTCATGCTTGCCAGGAAGCGCCCCCTCCCCGTTGCCGGCATCTTTGTGCGCTCGCTCTTCCACCGTTGGGAGATAGATTCTCCCTTGAGGTGCATGCCTGCCGAATGGGGAATCGTGACGGTGATTTGAGCAGGTCAAGTCGGGTCTACCGCATATATATGCCGCTGGCTGTCGCTCCTTGAACATTGGTCAACCGTAGTCGCGATCGAAGCTGGAACGTTGGGCTGTCCGAACCATCCCGTTCGTCGGATAATGCTCTCGCAAGGCTGCTTGACGGCTGCCGATGTAGGCAACGGAGCGGGTATCAAAGCCGCCGATATCCTTAAATGTCCTTCAAAATCAATTGGATGATGCAAGCGTGCTCTTGATGATCGACAACTACGACAGCTTCACTTTCAACCTCGTGCAGTACTTGCAGGCGCTGGGGGCGGAGGTGCAGGTGGCGCGCAACGATGCGCTCACGGTCGATGAGGTGGAGAAGCTGGCGCCGGCGCGCATCGTCGTCTCGCCCGGTCCGTGCACGCCCAACGAGGCGGGCATCTCGTTGGCGCTGATCGAGCGGCTGGGTCCGTCCACGCCGATCCTGGGCGTGTGCCTGGGCCACCAGAGCATCGGCCAGGCCTACGGCGGCAAGGTGATCCGCGCCGGCAACATCATGCACGGCAAGACTTCGCCGATCCGCCATGAGGGCAAGGGCGTGTTCGCCGGCCTGCCCGACGGCTACACCGCCACCCGCTACCACTCGCTGGTGGTGGACAAGGACAGCCTGCCGGACAGCCTGGAGGTGACCGCCTGGACCGAGAATCCGGACGGCTCGGTCGAGGAGATCATGGGCCTGCGCCATCGCGAATATCCGGTGGAAGGCGTGCAGTTCCACCCCGAGTCGATCCTCACCGAGCACGGCCACGCCCTGCTGAAGAACTTCCTGGAGCGCTGAGGTGGCCGGCGAGGAAAAACTGTTCGTGGTCATGCTCGGCGGCACCCACCCGCAGGCCAAGGTCGAGCTGCACGACGTGGTGTTCGCCATCGGCGACACGCTCGAGTCGATCTACCCGCAGCTGCGCGCGCAATGGTTCGGCGATCCCAAGGGCGCGCACGTGGATTCGTGGATGATCGTCGACGGCGTGGAGGGCCATCGGGTCTGCCTGCGCGATGCGCCCGCGCCGGACGCAGGGCCCAAGCTGTTCTTCGTCAATCTCGGCGGCTACGTGCGCGGCGAGTTCGGCGAGGCGCACCGCTACGTGCTGGTGGTGGCCGCGGACGCGGTCGAAGCCAAGGCCAAGGGCAAGGCGCAGGCCGGCGGCGACTGGCTGCTGCCGCACAAGGACGCCCTGTACGAGGTGGACGACTGCCTGCCGGTCGCGACCGCCGGCGGCCGCCATGTGGCGCTGGTCGAGGGGCCGCACGCCGGCATTGCGTACCATAGCGACTATCGGGTGATTTCCTGATCCGGGGAGCGCACGGCGGCGATTCCCACGCTCCGCCCCGGCGCTGCGCCGACGACCAGCCCAAGCCAGCCACCATGTCCATTACTCCGCAACAGGCCCTGCAGCGCACCATCGAGCACCGCGAGATCTTCTTCGACGAGATGGTCGGGCTGATGCGCGCGATCATGCGCGGTGAGGTCTCCGACACCATGGCCGCGGCCATCCTCACCGGCCTGCGGGTGAAGAAGGAGACCGTCGGCGAGATCGCCGCCGCGGCCACGGTGATGCGCGAGTTCTCGCGCACGGTGGAAGTGGCCGACCGCAGCCACCTGGTCGACATCGTCGGCACCGGCGGCGACGGCTCGCACACCTTCAACATCTCCACCTGCGCGATGTTCGTGGCCGCCGCGGCCGGCGCGTGGGTGGCCAAGCACGGCAACCGCAGCGTGTCGTCCAAGTCCGGCAGCGCCGACGCGCTGGAGGCGCTGGGCGCGGCGATCGAGCTGCAGCCGGAGCAGGTGGCGCAGGTCATCGCGCGCACCGGCATCGGCTTCATGTTCGCGCCCATCCACCACCCGGCGATGAAGGTGGTGGCGCCGGTGCGGCGCGAGATGGGCGTGCGCACCATCTTCAACATCCTCGGCCCGCTGACCAATCCGGCCGGCGCGCCGGCGATCCTGATGGGCGTGTTCCACCCCGACCTGGTCGGCATCCAGGCGCGGGTGCTGCGCGAGTTGGGCGCGCAGCGCGCGCTGGTGGTGTGGGGGCGCGACGGCATGGACGAGCTGTCGCTGGGTGCTTCCACCCTGGTCGGCGAGCTGCGCGAGGGCCAAGTGCGCGAGTACGAGCTGCACCCGGAGGACTTCGACATCGCCATGTCGGCCAGCCGCAACCTCAAGGTCGACGGGCCGGCGCAGTCCATCGCCCTGCTGCGCGCGGTGCTGGACGACCGGCCGGGACCGGCGCGCGACATCGTCGCCTACAACGCCGGCGCGGCGCTGTACGTGGCCGGGGTGGCGCAGGACATCGGCGAAGGCATCGCCCGCGCGCGCCAGGCCATCGCCAGCGGCGCGGCCGCGGCCAGACTGGAACAGTACGTTGCCGTGACCCGCGAACTGGCCGGCGCCTGAGCGATGTCCGCGCCCGGCTTCGCGTGCCTGCCGCCGCCGCCGTACTACGCGGTGGTCTTCAGCTCGCAGCGCAACGGCCAGGACGCGGCCGGCTACGATGCCATGGCCGCGCAAATGCTGGAATTGGCCGCGCGGCAGCCCGGCTTCCTGGGTGTGGAATCGGTGCGCGCCGGCGATGGCTTCGGCATCACCGTCTCCTACTGGACCAGCGAGCAGGCCATCGCCGTCTGGCGCCGCCACGCCGAGCACCGCCTGGCGCGCGAGCAGGGCCGCCGGCGCTGGTACGCCCACTACGAACTGCGCGTGGCGAAAGTGGAACGCGCCTACGGGGCGGCTGCGCCGGCCATGCCAGAATGAGCGCCCCGCGCCCGCTGCGCGAGCGTCCGATGCGATGAGCGACATCCTCCACACCATCCTGGGCCGCAAGGCCGAAGAGGTCCAGGCGCGCAGTGCGGCGCTGCCGCTGGCCGAAGTGCGCGCGCGCGCCGCCGACGCCGGACCGACGCGCGGCTTCGCCGAGCACCTGCGCGCGGCGATCGCCGCCGGCGAGCCGGCGGTGATCGCCGAGGTCAAGAAGGCCAGTCCCTCGCGCGGGATCATCCGCCCGGACTTCCACCCGGCCGACATCGCGGTCAGCTACGAGTTCGGCGGCGCCACCTGCCTGTCGGTGCTGACCGACGTGGACTTCTTCCAGGGCAGCGACGCCTACCTGCAGCAGGCGCGCGCCGCGTGCGCGCTGCCGGTGCTGCGCAAGGACTTCACCATCGATCCCTACCAGGTGTACGAGGCGCGCGCGCTCGGCGCCGACTGCATCCTGCTGATCGTCGCCGCGCTGGCGGACCAGCCGCTGGCCGAGCTGTCCGGGCTGGCCCTGGAGCTGGGCCTGGACGTACTGGTGGAAGTGCACGACATCGACGAGCTGGAGCGCGCCCTGCAGGTGCCAGCCCCGCTGCTGGGCATCAACAACCGCAACCTGCGCACCTTCCAGACCTCGCTGCAGACCACCCTGGACCTGCGCGCGGCGGTGCCGCGCGACCGCGTGCTAGTTACCGAGAGCGGCATCGCCAGCCGCGCCGACGTGGCGCTGATGCGCGGCCACGGCGTGCACGCCTTCCTGGTCGGCGAGACCTTCATGCGCGCGGCCGAGCCGGGCGAGGCCCTGCGCGAGTTGTTCTGGACGTGAGCGGCGTGCCGTTCCCGGCCCCGGGCGAGGACGCGCCGGTAGTGGTGTTCGACTTCGACCACACCCTCTACGACGGCGATTCGGGCAGCCATCTGTTCGCCTGGCTGCTGCGCCGCAGTCGCCTGCGCACGGCCGCGGCGCTGCTGGCCACGCCGCTGCTCGGGCCGCTGGTGGCGCTGTTGCCGACCCGCCGCCTGGGCATCTCCGGCTACGTCTGGATCGCCACCTTCGGCCTGCATCGGCGCGCCGACCTGGACCGCGAGATCGACGCCTACGTGGCCGCCAATCGCGCCGGGATCCGCGCGCGCCTGCTGGAGCGCGCGCTGGCGGTGTTCGCCGCCCACCGCGCCGCCGGCGACCGGGTGGTGGTGGCCACCGGCGCGCCGCCGGAACTGGCGCGCGCGATCCTGGCCTTCGTCGCCCATCATGACGTGCCGGTGATCGGCAGCGAAGTCGGGCCGCTGCTGGGCGCGGTGGTGGCGCGGCGCCACTGCCACCACCAACAGAAGATGCGCATGCTGCGCGAGCGCGGCTACGGCGACATCCATACCGCCTACAGCGACAGCACCGCCGACCTGCCGCTGCTGCGCGCCGCGCGCCGGCCGGTGGTGGTCAATCCGAAGCGCTCGAAGGTGGCCGTGTTCCGCTGCGAGTTGCCGGCCGGCACGCCGATCCTCAACTGGGGCTGCGCGGGAAGAGCCGGGAGTGGGGAATAGGGAATGGAGAGTCGAGAGGCTCTGCTCTGTCTCTCCATTCCCT
>JASGEB010000188.1:0-4207 GCA_047606785.1 Pseudoxanthomonas sp. | reverse complement strand
CGGCCGGCCAGCGCGCCCGTGGCGGCGGCCGCGGCGCGCGCGCGCCGCGCTGACCACCGCGCCCGTATCCTTCATCCGCATCCCCGCTCCGCCTGCCGCGCATGGACATCTTCAAGGTCTTCAGCATCGAAGCCGCCCACCGCCTGCCGCACGTGCCGGCGGGGCACAAGTGCGCGCGCCTGCACGGGCACTCGTTCCGCATCGAGGTGCATGTGTCCGGGCCGATCGACCCGCACACCGGCTGGGTGCTGGACTACGCCGACATCAAGGCCGCCTTCCAGCCGCTGTTCGAGCAGCTGGACCACCACTACCTCAACGACGTCCCCGGCCTGGACAACCCCACCAGCGAGCGCATCGCCGCCTGGGTCTGGGAACGGCTGGCGCCGGCCCTGCCCGGGCTGAGCGAGGTGGTGGTGCACGAGACCTGCACCGCCGGCAGCCGCTACCGCGGCCCGCGCGCGGGCTGAACCGGACAGGCACGATCTCCGCCGAGCCAAGCGGCTTGGCGGCAGGTCATGCGCCTGCCGCCTGGTTTCGCGTGCCTTTTGGAAGCTGGGACATAGGCTTGCGGCTCCCCGCCATTTCACGCCGTTGAACCCCGATCTACCGTTCGTCGGAAAGTCCAAGCGTATTGTTGCAATGCACAAATCGCCGTCCTATGCTGCGCCGCACTAACCCACCAGACGCGTCGAGGAGCACGACATGTCCGCCCAGTTCAGCACCCCGTTTTCCGGTTTCGCCCATCAGTTCACTGCCGTCGCAGCCCGCGCCAACCGCCTGGCGCTGGAGAATGCCGAAGCCGTCTTCGGCCTGCAGCTGAAGACCTTCGAGAAGACCCTCGACGCCACCACCGGCTTCATCGACGAAGCGGTCGAAGTGCGCGACTTCGACGGCTACCGCACCCTGTTCCCGAAGGGTGTGCAGGTGGCCCGAGAGAATGCCGAGCGCCTGGCTGCCGTGGCCCAGGAACTGGTCGGCCTGTCGATCAAGACCGGCGAGGAGTTCGGCAAGCTCGCCAAGGCGCAGTTCGAAAGCGCCACCGAGACGGTGACCAAGGCGACCAAGGCCGCCACCGGCAAGAAATAAGAAGCACAACGCGGTCCGCGCGACCGCCAGCGTTCGCGCACAGGCTCCCTCCCCCTGTGCGGACCCGGCCCGGCAGATCCCTCCCTCTGCCGGGCCTTTTTTATCGACGCTCGCCGGAGATCGCGACGTCACGGCGGCGAAAGATGCCCCGCCAATCGCAGCGGGTCGGCGCCCGGCAGCCACGGCAGCACGCCCCAGCACGGCGCCGGCAGGCGCTGGCCGAGCATGGCCAGGTTCTCCTCCAGTGCGTCCATCGGCGGGTCGAGGGTGTTGCCGATCCAGCCGGCCAGGCGCAGGCCGTCGCCGGCGATCGCGCGCGCGCTGAGCAGGGCGTGGTTGAGGCAGCCCAGGCGCAGGCCCACCACCAGCATCACCGGCAAGCCCAGCGCACGCACCAGGTCGGCCTGCATCAGAGTGGGCGACAGCGGCGCGGCCCAGCCGCCCACGCCTTCCACCACCACCGCCTCGGCCTGCGCGCGCAGGCGGGCGAACGCGGCTCGCAGCGGCGCCAGGGTCACTTCCGTGCCGAACCGTTGCGCGGCCAGTTCCGGCGCCAGCGGCGCGGGCAGGGCGAAGGGGTTGAGGTCGGCGTAGTCCGGCACCGGGTCGCTGGCCGCCTGCAGCGCCAGCGCATCCTCGTTGACCCAGCGCCCGCCATCGTCGCGCGCGCAGCCGCTGGCCACCGGCTTCATCCCCACCGCGCGCAGGCCGCGCGCGCGCAGGGCGTGCAGCAGCGCGCTGCTGGACACGGTCTTGCCGATGCCGGTGTCGGTACCGGTGACGTAGAACGAAGCCGCCATGGAGGATGCCGATGCGCTCGCGAGGCGCGGATCTTACCCGCTCGCCGCTACCGGCCCGTGCAATTCCATTCCGCAGGAACGGCGCCTCACGGCGCGAAGGCCGAGGCGATGGCGGCCACCGGTCGGCGCAGGATCGTCTCGTTGATGGTCAGCTGCAGCCTGCCCGATTGCACCGGCGCGATGGCGATCCCGGCCCGCTGCAGGCGTGCGTCCAGGCCAGCGGCGATGCGCGGTGCGATCACCAGGAACGCGACGTTGCTGCCGTTGGGCACACGCTGCACCTCGATGCCGTCGATCGCGTCGAGCGCTGCCAGCAGCCGTTCCCCCGCCGCGCGTGCCTGCGCGAACCTCTGCTCGAACCCGGCCAGCCGCTGCAAGGCCGGCAAGGCCGATGGCCAGCCGTGGAAAAGGGTGCCGCCGAATACGCGCGTGCCCTGTCCATCAGGGCCTTGCTGCCGGCCAGGACCGCGCCGAACGGCGCACCCAGGTACTTGTACAGCGACACGTACACCGTATCGAACGGCGCGCAATAGCCTCGCACCTCGAACCCCGGCGTTCCGCACATCAGCAACAGGCGCGCGCCGTCCAGATGCAGGCCGGCCCCGTGCTGCCTGGCGAGCGCCGCGATCCGCTGCACCAGGTCGGGCGTGAGCGTCGCGCCGTCCAGGCGCCGGATCGGGCTTTCCAGCGAGATCGCGCCGATGTCGACCGGATACGGCGCTTCGCTCTGCTGCGAGAACGCGGCTTCGATCTCCGTGCACAACTCCTGTCCGGGCCCAGCCTGCAGCGGGACCGGATTGATGCCGCCCAGGATCGAGGCCGCGTCGCCCTCGTCCTGGTAGACGTGGCTGTGCTGCTGCAGCAACAACCGCCTGCGGTCGCCGCACAGCAGGCGGATCGCGATCTGGTTGGCCAGGGTGCCGGTAGGCATGAAAACGGCATCCTGCTTGCCCAGGATCTTGGAGAACGCAGCCTCCAGCGCGGACACCGCGCCCTCGGCCAGATAGAAATCGCCCGATCCCGGCAGATCGGCCAGCGCCGCCAGCAATTGCGCGGGATAGTCGGCCAGGCGCATCGGCACGTTGTCGCCGGTCAGCGCCACCAGTCGGTCGACCGGCATGCCGGTCGGCAAGGGCGCGGCCGAGGCCGAGGTGTCGGGCAGGGCCGCTGCAGCCAGCGCCATCCCTCCCGCCGAAGCCCACTGCATGAATCCGCGGCGGTCGACCATGTTCTAGCCTTGGACAATCGGGACAGGGAGAGCAGCCTTGCCCGGCGGCCGGCGCGCACGAAGTGCCATAGGTCACGAGGGCGCAGCGCGGGCAGGCGAAGTGCCCGCGTCCGCGGACGTGGATGCGATCCCCACGTCACGGGCGCACCGGCCCGGCACGCTGGAGTGTGCTCTAAACTCGCGCCATGTCATTCGCCAGCCAGACCCTTGCGGGGACCAAGCCCGAGCAGTACGCGCAGCTGCTGGAGCAGGCGCGCGCCCTGCTGCACGACGAGAGCGACCGCATCGCCAACGCCGCCAACCTGGCCGCGCTGCTCTACCACGCCCTGCCCGGCTTCAACTGGGCCGGCTTCTACTTCTTCGACGGCACCGAGCTGGTGGTCGGCCCGTTCCAGGGCCTGCCGGCGTGCGTGCGCATCGCCCTGGACCGCGGCGTGTGCGGCGCGGCCGCGCGCACCCGCGCCACCCAGCGCGTGCACGACGTGGAAGAGTTTCCCGGCCACATCGCCTGCGACGCGGCCTCGCGCTCGGAACTGGTGGTACCGCTGGTCAGGGACGGCGCGCTGCTCGGCGTGCTCGACATCGACAGCCCGCAGGTGGGCCGCTTCGACGAGGACGACCAGCGCGGCATCGAAGCGATCGCCGCGGCTTACGTGGCATCACTGGGATGAGCGCCGGCGCGCTGCGCAACATCGGCCCCAAGTCGGCGGCCTGGCTACGCCAGGTCGGCCTGCGCAGCGAAGACGACCTGCGCGCGGCCGGGCCGGTGCAGGCGTTCGTGAAGATCAAGCGCGCCGGCTTCCGCCCCAGCCTCAACCTGCTGTACGCGCTGGAAGGCGCGGTGTGCGGCTGCCACTGGCAGGAAGTGCCGCCCGAACGCCGCCGCCAGCTGGTGGTCGAAGCCGAAGCCGGCCTGGCCGCGCTGCCGCCGCCGCGCGGGCGCCCGGCGGCCGCGCCGGTGACCACCACCGTGCACGACGACGGCGCGGCGCCGGAGCCGGAGCCGCCTGGCGACGGCGACGATCCCGGCGCGACGAGCGACTCGTAGGAGCGCACGCCGCAGAGCCCGCCCCCGCGAAGGCGGGGGCGGGCT
>JASGEB010000187.1:0-2768 GCA_047606785.1 Pseudoxanthomonas sp. | reverse complement strand
TGGCGCCGCCCTACACCATCTATCCCGGGCAGAGCCTGCGCCTGGTCCCGCAGGGCGAACGGCGAGCGTACCGGCGGCGGCGCGGTGGACGTGGCCGGCGTGGCGGCCACACCGGTCGATGGGCGCGCCGGCGTGGAGGCGACGGCGGCCGGGCGCCCGCCCTGCGGGAACAGGCGCAGGCTCTGCCCGGGATAGATGGTGTAGGGCGGCGCCAGGCTGTTCCAGGCGGCCAGATCAGTCACCGCGACGCCATTGTCGCTGGCGATCCGGTACAGGGTCTGGCCGCGCTGCACCAGCACGGTCTTGCCGTACTGCGGTTTGGAGACGACTGCAGCGCTCGGGCCGCTCTGGCCGCCTGGCGCCGAGGTGCGGGTGACGGTCGCCGTACCGCAGGCACCCAGCGCGAACACCGTGGCCACCAGCATCGCCCAGCGCAGCGGGTGCGCGTTCCTGCCCGTTGCCATCCTCATCCCCTCGTCGCCCTCCAGGCCAGCCATGCCACGATCGCCACCAGCAGCACGCTGGCGGCCCAGCCCAACGGCTCGATCCAGCGCCGCAACATGGCCTCGGCCCTTTCGCCACCCAGGCGGATCGCCAGCGCCAGCAGATACACGCGCTTGGCGCGGCCGATCAGCATGCTCAACAGGTATTGCAGCATGGGCACACCGACGATACCCGAAGCCCACGTGAACACCTTCATCGGGATCGGCATGAAGCCGCCCAGCACCAGAAACGCGAACACCGCCCACGGCGACTGCGCCATCTTGGCCTGCACGGTGACGATGCCCGCTTCGATCGCCGGCAGCATGCCCAGCGCCGCGAACGCCGGCTTCAGAGCCTCGAAGGCGTAGTGGCCCAGCGCATAGCCGACCAGCGCGCCGACCATCGAGCCGGCCAGGCTCAGACTGGCGAACCAGAAGCCGCGCTGCGGCCGCGCCAGCGCCATCGGCACCAGCATCACCTCCGGCATCACCGGGAAGATGATCGCCTCGAAGAAGCTCAACGCGGCCAGCAGCAGCGGCGCGCGCGGATGCCTGGCCCAGCCGATCGCGCGCGCATACAGCGGCCCGAACAGCTTCATCGGTCGATGGTCCCGGACAGCAGCGGGACGAAGCTCACCGGCGTCAGTTCGCGCTGGCACACGCCGCCGTCGGCGTCGCGTTCGAGCAGCACCAGCGACTGCCCGCCGGCGCCGCCGACCGGCGCCACCAGCCTCCCCGGCGCGGCCAGCTGCTCGACCAGCGCCGGCACCAGCGCCGGCGCGCCGGCGGTGACCAGGATGGCGTCGAACGGCGCCTGCCCGGACCAGCCGATGCGGCCGTCGTCGTGCTTGCTGCGCACGTTCAGACCGAGCGCGCGGAAGCGCTTGCGCGCCTGCCGCAGCAGTTCGCCGATGCGCTCGACCGTGTACACCTCCAGCCCCAGCGCGGCCAGCACCGCGGCCTGGTAGCCCGAGCCGGTGCCGATCTCCAGCACGCGCGTGGGCGGCGTGGCGCCGGCCAGCAGCAGCTCGGTCATGCGCGCCACCACCCACGGCTGGGAAATGGTCTGGCCGTGGCCGATCGGCAGCGCGGTGTCCTCGTAGGCGCGCGAAGCCAGCGCCTCGTCGATGAACAGGTGGCGCGGCACGGTGCGGACGGCGTTGAGCACGTGCTCGTCGGCGATGCCGTTCTCGCGCAGGCGCTCGACCAGGCGGTCGCGCACGCGCTGCGAGGTCATGCCCAGGCCGACCGCCTCCGGCTGCAGGCGCAGGCGCGGGGTCATGCCGGCTGGCCCAGCGCGGCGGTCAGGCCTTCGACCCAGCCGGACACGGTCTCCAGCGCCTGGTAGCGGGTCAGGTCGACCTGGATCGGGGTGATCGAAATGGCGCCGCTGCGCACGGCGTGGAAGTCGGTGCCCACGCCGGCGTCCTGCTCCGGGCCGGCCGGGCCGATCCAGTACACCAGCCCGCCACGGGTGTCGTCCTGCGGCACGCACGGTTCGGAGCGGTGGCGGTTGCCCAAGCGGGTGACCTCGAAGCCGCGCACCTCGTCCCAGGCCAGGTCGGGCACGTTGACGTTGAGGATGGTGTCGGCCGGCAGCGGGTCGGACTTCAGCCGCGCCACGATCTCCACCGCGGCGCGTGCGGCGGTCGGGTAGTGCCTGGGCCGGTGGTCGCGCGCGACCAGCGACATGGCCACCGCCGGCAGGCCGAGGAAGCGCCCTTCCATCGCCGCCGACACCGTGCCCGAGTAGATCACGTCGTCGCCGAGGTTGGCGCTGTTGTTGATGCCGGACACCACGATGTCCGGCTCGAAGTCCAGCAGCCCGGTCAGGGCCAGGTGCACGCAGTCGGTGGGCGTGCCGTTGACGCGGATGGTGTGTTCGTCCAGCCGGCGGGTGCGGATGGGCAGGTCCAGGGTCAGCGAATTGCTGGCGCCGGAGCGGTCGCGGTCGGGCGCGACCACCCAGACTTCGTGCCCGGCCTGGCGCAGGCCCTCGGCGAGGATGCGGATGCCCGGGGCATCGACCCCGTCGTCGTTGGAGACCAGTACGCGCATGGATGTCCTTCGGATGCAGCACCGATGATAACGGATCGCCGCCGGCGGCCGGCCTTGCGCATCGCGCCGGCTGCCGTAGGCTCGCGTCCATGGCAGGCGAACACGACCGCGACGAGGCGGACGATGGGGACGGCGCGGCGCTGTTCCGCGACGCGGTCGGGCCGGTGCGCCGGCTCGAGCACGTCGCGCCCCCGCCGGCGCGGCCGCGGCCGCGGCCGGCCGCCGGCA
>JASGEB010000186.1:0-21468 GCA_047606785.1 Pseudoxanthomonas sp. | reverse complement strand
GGCGCGGACGCCGCGGCGGCGGCGCTGCAGGGCCGCCGCCGGCATGCGCGCGCGTTCGCCGCGCTGCTGCCGCGCCACTTCGCGCTGGATCCGCGCGTGCATGCGCTGGCGCGGGACGACACCCTGGTCTGCCGCTGCGAGGACGTGGCGCTGGGCGAGCTGCGCGGTTTCGCCGACGGGCGCGAGGCCAAGCTGGCCACGCGCTGTGGCATGGGCGCGTGCCAGGGCCGCATCTGCGGCACCGCGCTGGCCGAACTCGGGCTGGCGCGGCCCGGACTCTCCCTGGATGGCGGCCGCCGGCCGCCGTTGTTCCCGCTGCGCCTCGAGGCGCTGGCCCGGCCTTTGAGCAGTGAATCCTTCTCCATCGACCCGCAAGGAAATCAAACATGAGCAATGCTCCGTTTTGGAAGGGCGTCCTGCCCGCGATCACCACCCCGTTCAAGGCCGACGGCAGCGTCGACCACGACTTCCTCGCCAGTCACGCCAGGATCCAGGTCGAGGCCGGCGCCACCGGCATCGTCCCGCTGGGTTCGCTCGGCGAGGCGCAGACCCTGTCGTTCGACGAGAAGGTCGCGATCATCAAGACCCTGGTCGCCGCGGTCGGCGGCCAGGTGCCGGTGGTGCCGGGCATCGCCGCCCTGTCCACCGCCGAGGCGGTCAGGCTGGCCCAAGCGGCCAGGGACGCCGGCGCCGGCGGCCTGATGGCGCTGCCGGTCTACGTCTATTCCAGCGACTGGCCGGAAGTGAAGGCGCATGCCCGCGCGGTGATCGGCGCGACCGACCTGCCGGTGATCCTGTACAACAACCCGGTCGCCTACAAGACCGACATCCTGCCGGCACAGATTGCCGAGCTGGCCGCCGAGTTCCCGAACCTGCAGGCGGTCAAGGAATCCTCCGGCGACGTGCGCCGCTTCGCCGCGATCAAGGAAATCCTCGGCGAGCGCCTGGTGCTGCTGGTCGGCATGGACGACGCAATCGTCGAGGGCTTGAGCATGGGCGCCGAAGGCTGGATCGCCGGCCTGGTCAACGCCTATCCGGCCGAGTCGGTGAAGCTGTTCGAGCTGGCCCGCGACGGCGGCTACCAGGCCGCGGCCGAGCTGTACCACTGGTTCCTGCCGCTGCTGCGCCTGGACACCGTGGTTAAGTTCGTGCAGTTGATCAAGCTGGTGCAGGCCAAGGTCGGCCTCGGCAGCGAAACCGTGCGCGCGCCGCGCCTGCCCATCGAGGGCGCCGAGCGCGAAGCCGCGCTGAAGGTGATCGATCACGCCATCGCCACCAAGCCGAAGCTGTAAAGGCACGCAATGAACGAAACGATCCAACCCGTCCTGATCGCCGGCCGCTGGCAGCCCAGCCTCGATCCGCAAGGCAGCTTCCGCGCCGCCGACCCGACCACCGGCGCGGCGATCGGCCCGGCCTTCCCGGTCAGCGGCCCGGCCGACGTCGAGGCCGCCATCGCCGCGGCCAGTGCCGTCGCCGCCGAACTGGCCGAGGCGCCGGTCGAACGGATCGCCGCGTTCCTCGACGCCTACGCCGGCGCGCTCGACGCCGACGCCGACACCCTGGTCGCGCTGGCCCACGCCGAAACCGCGCTGCCGGCGCCGACCCGCCTGCGCGGCAACGAGCTGCCGCGTACCAGCGGCCAATTGCGACTGGCGGCGCAAGCGGTGCGCAGCTACAGCTGGACCCACCCGGTGATCGACACCGCCGCCGGCCTGCGCGCGCATCTGGCGCCGCTGGCCAAGCCGGTGGTCGTGTTCGGCCCCAACAATTTCCCGTTCGCGTTCAACGCCATCGCCGGCAGCGACTTCGCCTCGGCGATCTCCGCGCGCAATCCGGTGATCGCCAAGGCGCACCCGCTGCATCCGGCCACCAGCCAGCGCATGGCGCAGCTGGCGCACAACGCGCTGCTCGCCGCCGGGCTGCCGGCCGCGGCGGTGCAACTGCTCTACCACTTCGATAACGCGACCGGGCTGAAGCTGGCCGGCGACGCGCGGATCGGCGCGATCGGCTTCACCGGCAGCCGCGCCGGCGGATTGGCGCTGAAGGCGGCCGCCGACGCCGCCGGCATCCCGTTCTACGCGGAACTTTCCAGCGTCAATCCGGTGTTCCTCCTGCCCGGCGCGCTGGCCGAGCGCGGCGCGGTGCTGGCGCAGGAGTTCTTCGCCTCGTGCACGCTCGGCAGCGGCCAGTTCTGCACCAACCCGGGCATCGTGATCGTGCCGCGCGGCGCCGATGGCGATGCCTTCGTCGCCGCGGCCAGCGCGCACTTCGCCGCGGCCGCGCCGATGGTGCTGTTCTCGCAGGGCGGGGTCGAGCACGTCGCGCACGGCGTGGCCACGCTGCGCCAGGCCGGCGCCGAGGTGCTGGCGCAAGCCGCGGCCGACGGGCAGGACGGCTTCCGTTACCCGCCTACGCTGCTGTCGGTCGATGCCGCCGAGTTCCTGGGGCGCCCGCGCGCGCTGCAGACCGAGGCGTTCGGCCCGGTCAGCCTGCTGGTGCGGGTCGCCGACATCGACCAAGCGGTCGCGGTCGCGCGCGCGTTCGAGGGCAACCTGACCGGCACCCTGTACCGCGCCGCCGACGGTTCCGACGACGCCGCGTGGCGGGCGATCGCGCCGGTGCTGCGCGCCCGCGTCGGTCGCCTGATCAACTCCAAGATGCCGACCGGGGTGGCGGTCAGCGCCGCGCAGAACCACGGCGGGCCATTCCCGAGCACCGGCCATCCGGGCTTCACCGCGGTCGGCATGCCCGGTTCGATTCGTCGCTTCGCCGCGCTGCACAGCTACGACGCGGTGCCCGACGCGCTGCTGCCTGCGGAACTGCGCGACGCCAATCCCGGCGGCGTGCAGCGCCTGATCGACGGGCAGTGGACCGCCGCCGACGTGGAGGCCAAGGCATGAGCGCGCAGATCGGCCATCTGACCCTCGAACAGGCGCGCGCGCAGTTGCGGCCATGGACCCAATGCGCCCCGGCGATCGCCGCCGCCGAATACCGGCAGCGCATCGAGCGCGCCCGCGCGCTGCTGCGCACGCTCGGCGTCGACGCGCTGCTGGTCAACGCCGGCACCTCGCTGCGCTACTTCGCCGGGGTGCCGTGGGGCGCCAGCGAGCGGCTGGTCGCGTTGCTGGTCACCGCGCGGGGCGATCCGCTGATCGTCTGCCCGGCGTTCGAGGAAGGCTCGCTCGACGCGGTGCTGAAGATCCCCGCGCTCAAGCGTCTGTGGGAGGAACACGAGGACCCGCATGCGCTGGTCGCGCAGGCGCTGGCCGAGCGCGGCGCGCGCACGCTGGCGCTGGATCCGGCCGCCGCCTTCGGCATTTACAGCGGCCTGCGCGCGCACCTGGACGCGGCGGCGATCGTCGATGCCACGCCGGTGATCGACGGCTGCCGCATGTGCAAGTCGCCGGCCGAACTGGCGTTGATGCAGCAGGCCTGCGACATGACCCTGCACGTGCAGCGCCTCGCCGCCGGCATCGCCCGCGAAGGCCTGGGCACCGACGAACTGGTGCGCTTCATCGACAGCGCGCACCACGCGCTCGGCGCCGACAACGGTTCGACCTTCTGCATCGTCCAGTACGGCCACGCCACCTCGTTCCCGCACGGCATCCCCGGCGTGCAGCACTTGCGCGAGGGCGAACTGGTGCTGATCGACACCGGCTGCACCGTGCAGGGCTACCACTCCGACATCACCCGCACCTGGATCTACGGTCAGCCCGGCGACAAGCAGCGGCGCATCTGGGAGCTGGAGCACGCCGCGCAGGCGGCCGCGTTCGCCGCGGTGCGTCCGGGCGTGCCGTGCGAGGCGATCGACGCCGCCGCGCGCCGGGTGATCCAAGCGGCCGGGCTCGGCCCGGACTACCGCCTGCCGGGGCTGCCGCACCGCACCGGTCACGGCTGCGGGCTGGCGATCCACGAAGCGCCGTACTTGGTGCGCGGCGACGTCCGGTCGCTGCGGCCGGGCATGTGCGCCAGCAACGAGCCGATGATCGTGGTGCCGGGCGAATTCGGCGTGCGCCTGGAGGACCATTTCCACGTCACCACCGACGGCGCGGCCTGGTTCACCCCGCCGTCGCCGGCGATCGACCAGCCGTTCGCATGAATCCAATCCCCGCACCGGACGTGCGGGCTTTCGCGAGGGACTCGCACATCAGGAGTGACCACATGCCACTGATCCGTTCCCTCGCCGTTGCGCTGCTGGCCGCCGCGCTGGGCCTCGGCGCGGCCGCGGCACCACCGCCGGTCTTCGCGGCGACGACCGCACAGGCGCCGGCCGACGCTGCCGCGGCCCGCTTCAAGACGCTGTACGCGCGCGAATGGAAGTGGCGCGAGGAGCAGTTCGCCGGCGGCGGCGACGAAAACGGGTCGGGCGAACCGGCCGATCACTTGCCCAAGGTCGATGAGGCCACCCAGCAGGCGCGCACTGCCTACTGGCAGCAGGTGATGCGCGAACTGGCCGCGATCGACCGCAACGCGCTGGACGCGGGCACCCAGGTCGACTACGACGTCTATCGCAACCAGATCGCCACCTTCCTCGACCGGCAGAAGTTCCATGCCTGGGAGATGCCGTTCAACAGCGACACCACGTTCTGGACCGATCTGGGCTTCGCCGCCCGCGCCAGCTTCCGCAGCGCCGAGGACTACCGGCTCTATCTGGCGCAACTGGCCGACATCCCGCGCTACTTCGACGAGCAGATCGCCAACATGCGCGCCGGCATCGCGCGCGGCTTCACCCAGCCGCGGGTGACGATGCAGGGGCGCGACCAGTCGATCGCCGACGTCGCCAATGCGCCCGGCGAGGCCAACCTGTTCTACACCCCGTTCAAGGACATGCCGGCCTCGATTCCGGCCGACAGGCAGGCCGAACTGCGCAGGCAGGCGCTGGCCGCGATCTCGACCCAGGTGGTGCCGGCCTACGCCGGGCTGCTGAAGTTCATGCGCGAGGAATACATGCCGAAGGCGCGCACTACGCTCGCCGCCGAGGCCCTGCCGGACGGCAAGGCCTACTACCGCGCACAGGTCCGCGAATTCGTCACCGAGGACCTGGACCCCGAGCAGATCCACCAGCTCGGCCTGCGCGAAGTCGCGCGCCTGCACGCGGAAATGCAGCAGGTGATGGACGAGGTCGGGTTCAAGGGCCGGACTCCAGAGAGCACGTTCGCCGAGTTCCTGAAGTTCCTGCGCACCGACCCGCAGTTCTACGCCAAGACGCCGCAGCAGTTGCTGGAACACGCGGCGTGGATCGCCAAGGTGATGGACGGCAACCTCGGCAAGTATTTCGGGCGGGTGCCGCGCCAGCGCTTCACCATCCGGCCGGTGCCCGACGACCTGGCGCCGTTCTACACCGGCGGCCGTGGCGGGCCCGACACCTACTGGCTCAACACCTACGACCTGCCGTCGCGGCCGCTGTACGTGCTGCCGGCGCTGACCCTGCACGAATCCTCGCCGGGGCATTCGCTGCAGATGTCGCTGGCCGCCGAGCAGGAAGGCCTGCCGGACTTCCGCCGCTACGGCTACCTGTCCGCCTATGGCGAAGGCTGGGCGCTGTACTGCGAATACCTCGGCCAGGAAATGGGCATGTACACCACGCCCTACGAGCGCTTCGGCTACCTGACCTACCAGATGTGGCGCGCGGCGCGGCTGGTGATCGACACCGGCATCCACCACGAGGGCTGGAGCCGCGAACAGGCGCTGGCCTACCTGCGCGACAACGCCGCGCTCAGCGAGCACGAGATCGGCACCGAGGTCGACCGCTACATCGCCTGGCCGGGACAGGCGCTGAGCTACTACCTGGGCGAGTTGAAGATCCTCGAACTGCGCCGCAAGGCCGAAGCCGCGCTGGGCGACAAGTTCGACATCCGCGCCTTCCACGACGTGGTGCTGTCGCTGGGCTCGGTGCCGCTGCCGGTGCTGGAGACGCGGGTGGACCAGTTCATCGCCGACGGCGGCAAGTCGCCGTGGCCGCAGGAAGAAAAGTCGCAATGACGATCCGGCCAATCCCGGCCAGGCCGGGATGACGGCCAAGAACGCACGGGGAAATCCATGACTGCACAAGGCAAGTTCCACAAGCACCTGAGCCTGACCGACCTGACCTTCATCGGGCTCGGTTCGATCTTCGGTTCCGGCTGGCTGTTCGCGGCCAGCCACGTCGCCGGCATCGCCGGACCGGCCGGCATCCTGTCGTGGATGATCGGCGGCATCGCGGTGCTGCTGCTCGGGCTGGTGTACTGCGAACTGGGCGCGGCGCTCCCGCGCGCCGGCGGGGTGGTGCGCTATCCGGAGTATTCGCACGGGCCGCTGCTGGGTTCGCTGGTGGGCTTCATCACCCTGATCGCGTTCTCCAGCCTGATCGCGATCGAGGCCGAGGCCAGCCGCCAGTACGCGACGGCGTGGTTCCCGGCGCTGGGCGTGCCCGGCGGCACCCGTCCCAGCGCCTGGGGCTGGCTGTTCCAGTTCGCGCTGCTGGTGCTGTTCTTCTGGCTCAACTACTTCAGCGTCAAGACCTTCGCCCTGGCCAACAACATCGTCAGCGTGTTCAAGTTCGTGGTGCCGGTGCTGGTGATCGTGCTGCTGCTGGCGCACTTCCAGCCCGGCAACCTGCACGCGCACGGCTTCGCGCCATTCGGCGCGACCGGTGTCGAAGCGGCGATCTCGGCCGGCGGCATCATCTTCGCCTACCTCGGCCTGACCCCGATCGTCTCGGTGGCCAGCGAGGTGCGCGAACCGCAGCGCACGATCCCGATCGCGCTGATCCTGTCGGTGGCGCTGTCCACGGTGATCTACGTGCTGCTGCAGCTGGCCTTCCTCGGCGGCATCCCGGCTGAACACCTGGGCAACGGCTGGATCGGGATCGACAAGGCGTTCGCGCTGCCGTACCGCGACATCGCCCTGGCGCTGGGCCTGGGCTGGCTGGCGACGCTGGTGGTGTGCGACGCGGTGGTCTCGCCCAGCGGCACCGGCAACATCTACATGAACGCCACCCCGCGCGTGGTCTACGGCTGGGCGCGCAGCGGCGGCTTCCTGCCGGTGCTGACCAAGGTGGACGCCAGGTCCGGCATCCCGCGCCCGGCGCTGTGGCTGAGCTTCACGCTGTCGGTGTTCTGGACCCTGCCGTTCCCGTCGTGGGAGGCGCTGATCAACGTGGTCTCGGCGGCGCTGGTGCTCAGCTACGCGGTCGCGCCGATCACGGTGGCGGCGTTGCGGCGCAGCGCGCCGGGGCTGGAGCGGCCGTTCCGGGTCGGCGCGCTCGGCGTGCTCGGGCCGCTGTCGTTCGTGATCGCCGCGCTGATCGTGTACTGGTCGACCTGGCAGACGCTGTCGTGGCTGCTCGGCCTGCAGGTGGCGGCGTTCGCGCTGTACGTGCTGCTGCGGCTGCCGTCCGCGGCGGCGCGGCCGAAACTGCTGCGGCAGGTGCGCAGTTCGGCGTGGCTGATCGGCTTCTACCTGCTGGTGCTGCTGGTGTCGTGGCTGGGCAGCTTCGGCGGCCGCGGCGCGATCGCGCATCCGTGGGACACGCTGGGCGTGGCCGTGATCGCGCTTGGCGTCTATTACTGGGGCGCGGCCACCGGCCTGCGCAGTGATGAACTGGCGCTGGAAGACGACGATGGCGAGTAAGCATCGCCGTGCGAAGTGGGCGTGGCCGTTGCTGGCCGCGTGCGCGCTGGCGCAGGCCGCGCCGACGCCGGCCGACTACACGCGTTCGCTCTGGTTGCGCGAGGCCTGGATCGGCTTGACCCGCGACGTGGCGTTCCCGGCGCAGTGGCGCGACGACGGGCGCTACTACTACCGCAAGACGGTCGAAGGCGGCTTTGCCTTCGTGCTCGGCGATCCGGCCGGCGGCGCGCCGCAGCCGGCGTTCGACCAGGCCCGACTGGCGCAGGCATTGGCGCGGGCCAGCGGCCACGAGGTCGCGCCGCTGCGGCTGCCGTTCGCGCAATTCGACTACGTCGCCGATGGCAATGCGCCGTATGGCGCGATCCGTTTCCACGGCGAATACGATTACGCGGCCTGGCGCTGCACGCTGGCCGATTACGCCTGCGCACCGGAGCAGGACCCGGGCCGCCCGCGCGGCTTCGGCGTGGTGCGCGACCTGCGCGTGGCGGCCGACGATCATCCGCGGCGTTCGCCGGACGGGCAGTGGGAGACCTATGCCGACGGCTTCGACGTGGTGCTGCGCCATGTCGCCGATGGCCGCATCCTGCGCCTGTCCAGCGACGGACGCGCGGAGGACTTCTACGATCCGGAAACCATCGCCTGGGCGCCGGATTCCCACCATTTCGCCCTGTATCGGGTCAAGCCCGGCTATCCGCGCCTCGTCACCCGGGTCGAGTCCTCGCCGCCGGACCAGGTGCAGCCGAAGCTGCGCACCCAACTCTATCCCAAGCCCGGCGACGCGGTGGACATCGAGCGGCCGGTGCTGTTCGGCGTGGACGGCGCGCGCCGCGAGATCGACGATGCGCTGTTCGCCAATCCGTATTCGCTGTCGCCGATCCAGTGGCGCGCCGACTCCGCCAGCTTCAGCTTCGAATACGTGCAGCGCGGCTTCCAGCGCGTGCGCGTGGTCGCGGTGGACGCGGTCAGCGGCCAGCCGCACGCGGCGGTCGAGGAGGACGCAAAGACCTTCGTCCACGCCGATCGCAGCTTCGCTCACGAGGTCGACGGGCTGGGCAAGGAAATCGTGTGGATTTCCGAGCGTGATGGTTGGCGCCAGCTGTACCTGATCGACGGCGCGAGCGGCAAGGTCAAGCGGCGCATCACCCGCGGCGAGTGGGTGGTGCGCGACGTGCTGCGGGTGGACGACAAGCGGCGCCGGATCTGGTTCAGCGCCAGCGGCATGGATGCTGGCAAGGACCCGTACTACCGGCAATTCTTCAGCGTCGATTTCGACGGCAGGCAGCTGACCCGCCTGACCCGCGAGGACGCCGACCACGACGTGGCGGTTTCCAACGACGGCCAGTGGTACCTCGACGTGTATTCGCGGCCCGACCTGGCGCCGGTCGCCGAACTGCGCCGCATCGACGGCACGCTGGTGCGCACGCTGGAACGCGGCGACATTTCGCGCCTGCTCGCGGCCGGCTGGAAGGCGCCGGAGTCCTTCGTCGCCAAGGGCCGCGACGGCAAGACCGACATCTGGGGCATGGTGGTGCGCCCGCGCGACTACGACCCGGCGAAGAAGTACCCGGTGATCGAGAACATCTACGCCGGCCCGCACGATGCGTTCGTCCCCAAGACGTTCTGGCCGTTCGGCTACCACAGCGGCGGCGACAAGCAGATCGGCATGCAGGCGCTGGCCAACCTCGGCTTCATCGTGGTGCAGATCGACGGCATGGGTACCGCCAACCGTTCCAAGGCCTTCCACGACGTGGCCTGGAAGAACCTTGGCGATTCCGGTTTCCCCGACCGCATCGCCTGGCACGAGGCGCTGGCGGCGAAGGACCCGTCCTACGACATCGGCCGCGGGATCGGCATCTACGGCGCTTCGGCCGGCGGCCAGAGCACGCTGGGCGCGCTGGAACGGTATCCGGATTTCTATAGGGTCGGCGTGGCGATGGCCGGCTGCTACGACAACCGCATGGACAAGATCAGCTGGAACGAACAGTGGATGGGCTGGCCGGTGGACGACAGCTATGCGCGCGCCTCCGGCGTGGTCGATGCGGGCAAGCTGCGCGGCGACCTGCTGCTGGTGGTCGGCGAGCAGGACAGCAACGTCGATCCGGCCTCGACCGCGCAGGTAGTGAACGCGTTGATCGCGGCCGGCAAGGACTTCGACCTGCTCGCCGTGCCGGGCGGCGAACACACCGTCGGCCGTTCGACCGGGCCCATCGACTACGTGACGCGCCGGCTGTACGACTTCTTCGTGCGCCACCTGCAGGGCGCGCCGACGCCGCACTGGAACACGGCGGCTGCGCCATGAACCTGCGCTGGCTCCTGCCATTGCTGTTGCTGCCGGCGCTGGCCGCGGCCGCCGCGGAAATCCCGCGCTACGCGACCGAGCACGGCCACCACACGCTGTACGTCGATGGCGCGCCGTACCTGGTGCTGGCCGCGCAACTGCACAACTCCAGCGCCTGGCCGGCAGTGCTGCCGAAGGCGATGGACGAAGCGGCCGCATTGCACGTCAACACAGTCGAAGCGCCGGTGTACTGGGAGCAGTTCGAGCCCGAGCCGGGCCGCTACGACACCCGCAACGTCGATGCGCTGCTTGCGCAGGCGCGCCAGCGCGGGCTGCGCCTGGCGCTGCTGTGGTTCGGCAGCTGGAAGAACGGCCAGATGCACTACGTGCCGGAATGGATCAAGCGCGACGAGGCGACCTATCCGCGGATGCGCGATGCGAACGGCGAGCCGGTGGACGTGCTCTCGCCGCACGCGCCGGCCAACGTCGAGGCCGACGCGCGCGCCTTCGCCGCGCTGATGCGCCACCTGCGCAAGGTCGATGGCGACAAGCGCACGGTGATCCTGGTCCAGGTCGAGAACGAACCGGGCGCGATCGGCACGGTGCGCGACCACGGTCCGCTCGGCGAGGCGGCGTTCGCGCGGCCGGTGCCGGCGGACATCGCGGCGAAGCTGGGCAAGCCGGGCGGCAGCTGGCAGCAGCTGTTCGGCGACGAGGCGGACGAAGCGTTCAATGCGTACAGCACCGCCGCCTATATCGAACAGGTCGCCGCCGCCGGCAAGCGCGAGTACCCGCTGCCGATGTACGTCAACGCCTGGCTGCGCTACAAGGGCAAGCGCTGGCCGGGGCTGGACTATCCCTCCGGCGGCGCGACGGTCAACGTGTTCGCGCTGTGGCGCGCGGCGAGCCCGTCGATCGACTTCGTCGGCACCGACCTGTACACCGACGACTACAACGAATTCACCAAGGTCGTCGGCCAGTACGCACGTGCGGACAACCCGGCCTGGATCTCCGAGACCGGCTTCGAGGCCGGCACCGCGCCGTTCCTGTTCCATGTGCTGGGGCAGGGCGGGATCGGCTTCTCGGTGTTCGGCATCGACGGCAATGCCGACAGCGAGGCCAACCGCGCCGCGATCGCCGCGCATGCGGCCGGTTTCGGTTTGCTGGCGCCGATTGATCGCTTGCTGGCCAAGGCTGGCGCCGAAGGACGCTTGCAGGCGATCACCGAACAGCCCGGCCAGCCGCAGCGCTTGCTGGATTTCGGCGATTGGCAGGTCACGGTTTCGTTCGGCGCGCCGCACTGGGGCGATGCGCCACCGATCCTGCCGGGCAATGCCGATCACGCCGGGCGGTTGCTGGTGGCGCGGGTCGGCACCGACGAGTTCCTGGTGACCGGTTTAGCCGCGCGTGCCGAGTTCTTGCGCAAGGCGAGCGATGGCCGCCATGGGCAGCTGCTGCGGGTGGAACAGGGGCATTACGTCGAGGGGCGCTGGCAGTTCGACAAGGCGCTCAACGGCGACGAGACCGACTATGGACTCAATTTCCGCCGCTCGGACCCGCCGCTGATGCTCGTGCGGGTCGGTACCTACTAAACGACAGACAGCCCCGAAACCATGGATCGCCGAATTTTTTTGCGCAGCGGCATTGCCGCGACCGCCGTTGCCGGCATCGCGCCAGCCTTTGCCCGGGCCAATTCCGCGGCCGCTGCCGCCGCGGCGAGCGAACCTGCGCCAGCGCCGACGCTGCATCCGCACGCGGCGGTTGAACGGGATGGCCTGACCCGCCTGTGCGGATTCCGGCATCGCGACCGCGACTGGAGTGTGCACGAAGATCTGCGCACGCCGCAGGGCGCGCTGCTGCTGGCCTGCGCCGACGGTGTGCTCGAGATCGGCAAGCGCACCGAGCCGGTCCGGGGCAGCGACAAGCCGGCGTACTTCGGCCTGCCGCTGGCCGAGGTGGCGATGGCGCAGGCCGACCTGCTCGCCGACCGGCTGCTGCGCGAGGGCGACCCGCGCGAGGACGAGGTGCGCGACGTCGCCCCGCCGCCGGCCTCGCGCCTGGACCCGAAGGACTACGGCGGCCGCCTGCCGTGGACCAGCTTCGTCGGCAGCGTGCACGGCAACGACACGATGCCGGTGTATCCGGACGGGCGCACCCGCACCTACCGGGCGATCCAGCATTTCCCCGAACTGGCCGACGCGGACAAGCTCGCGCAGCGCGAGGAAGGCCTGCTCGGCGGCTGGCTGCCGGCGGTGCACAAGGTGGTGCCGGCCGGTGCCGGGCGCTGGTACGACCTGATCGTGTTCGCCGACGTGAACGCGCACGACCGCTTCGTCGTACAGACCTGGCACCGCGCGCTGCTGGTCGAGGACGGCAAGCTCGTCAAGGCGGTCTACGGCTACAGCTATCCCGACTATCCGCCGCGCCGGCACGCGGCCAGCGCCGAGGATTTCCATCGCGGCCTGATCGACTTCGCCGCATCCTGGCAGGCCGAACTGGCCGATTTCCCGGCCTTGTCGCTGCCGGACGCCAGCTGGGCCGACATGGTGCGCTGTGCCTTCGCGCGCGAGCGGGTGGTGCGCCCCGGCGGCGTGTACCCGAAGTACGGCGCGGTCGATCGCGACTACGTCGGCAACGAGTACGACGGTTTCCAGGACATCTTCACCAGTTCGCTGTACGCCAACCTCGAATGGGGTCGCTTCGAACAGGCCAGGGCAGTGCTCGACAACTATCTGTCCGAGTACACCTTCGACGACGGCATGGTCAACATGCGCGGCCCGGAGACCGGCCAGTTCGGCCTGACCTTGGCGTTGCTGGCGCGCTACCTGCGCTGCACCGGCGATGCCGCAACCTTGCGCAAGCATCAGGGCAAGATCCGCGCCACCGCGCAGATCCTGGTCGAATTGCACGAGGCGGCATTGGCGCTGCCGGATAGTGATCGCGGCCACGGCCTGATCCACGGCTGGAGCGAATCCGACGCCTGCCTGTATCCGGATCCGTCGCGGTGGTGGAAGCCGTACTTCGCCAACAGCGCGCTGGCGATCCGCGGCTGGGAGGACATCGCCGCGACATGGACCGCGCTCGGCGGCAGTGCCGCGGAGGCCGCGCAATGGCGCGCCCGCGCCAAGCAACTGCGCGCCCGCCTGCTGCAGAGCGTCCGCGCCGACGTGCGCCGCGACCTGTCGCCGCCGTACCTCGGCCCGCTGCCCGGCACCACCGAAACCTTCCGTGAGGCGATGTCGCGAGAAGACCCGAGCAGCAGCGAGCAACTGTGGTCGCACCGCGCTTACGCCGAACTGCTGCAGGCCGACGTGTTGCCGCCCGATCTGGCGAACCTGGTCATCGATTGCCTGCGCGGCCACGGCGGGACCACGCTCGGCATCGTCTCCAACATCTGGAAGCCGACGCCGGAAGGCCGCGACATCCTCGGCTTCATTTCCTACGGCTACGCGCAGCAGCTGCTGCGGTTGGACCGGATCGGGGAATACCTGCTGTTCCTGTATGCGCACCGCTACCAGGCGCACACCCGCGGCAGCTGGACCGCGGGCGAAGTCGCCGGCATCACCGGCGGGATGCCGCTGTTCTGCATGCCGGCGCAGCTGACCGTGCCGCTGCTGCTGCGCTGGCTGCTGGTGTTCGACCAGGACGACGAGTTGTACCTGGCGCGCGCGCTGCCGCGCGATTGGCTGGGCAGCGGCAAGCCGATCGAACTGCGCGATGCGCCGACGCCGTGGGGGCGGGTGAGCCTGCGACTGCAGGCCGATCCGGCGCAGGGCACGCTCGAGGGCGAGGTCGTACTGCCCGAGCGGATGCCGGCCAGTGTCTGGCTCAGCCTGCGGGTACCGGCGGGAAAGACGCTGCGCAAGGTCGAGATCGACGGCACGGCGGTGCGCTTGCAGGGGCCGCACGCGCAGCGTTGCCGCCTCCACGGTGCGGCGGGCGCCCGGTTGCGGATTCGCGGGTGGTACGCGTGAGCATGCCGCGCCCGTGGCGGCGTGTGGGCATCGTGGCGCCGGCATGGACGATCGCGGCACTCGCCGCGCTGCTGCCGGGCGGGTTGGCGGCGGCGCCCAGCGCGGAGGACTACCGGCAGGCGCTGGAACTGGATCGCCACTATGCCGCGCTGGTCGATCATCAACCTTCGCTGCCGGTCTGGGTCGACGCGGGGCGCTTTCTCTACCGGCGCGGCCTGTGGCGCGAGGGCCAGCCGCCGCGGCAGGACTACCGGCTGGTCGATGCCGCCAGCGGCGCGGACCGCCCGGCGTTCGATCATGAACGCCTCGCCGAGGCGCTGCGCCAGGCTGGTGAGCAGGCCGTTCCGGCCGCGCTCGATCTGGAGGCGCTGTCACTGTCGGGAAGCCGGCTGGATTTCCTGCGCCGGCGACTGCGCTGGCATTGCGAGCTGGCGCGCTACCACTGCGAGCACGAACCGCCATCACCGCCGGAAAGCTACGATCTCGCGCCGCCGCGGCTGGAGGGCGAGGCGCATGCGGTGGTCTCGCCGGACGGGCGCCGGCGCGCGTGGATCGCCGCCGGCAATGTGGTGGTCGCGCCGGTCTCCGGCGGCACGCCGACCGCGCTCAGCCGCGATGGCGGCGAGGCGTCCTACTATGCCGCCGGCAGCCTGGCATGGTCGCCGGACTCGACCCGGCTGGTGGCCTACCACGTCGATCCGCCGCTGCCGCACATCGTGCACTACATCGAGAATGCGCCGGCCGACCAATTGCAGCCCAAGCTGCACCAGCAGGTCTACACCAAGCCTGGTGATCCGCTGGCGGTGCTGCGGCCGGTGCTGTTCGACCTGGCCACGGGCCGCGCCACGCCGATCGATCCGGCGCTGTTTCCGCGCCCGTTCGCGTTGAGCGAGCCGCGCTGGCACGCCGACGGCCGCGGCTTCACCTTCGAATACAACCAGCGCGGTCACCAGCTGTACCGGGTGATCGAAGTCGATGGCCGCAGCGGTGCGACGCGCAGCCTGATCGAGGAGTCCTCGCCGACCTTCATCGAATATTCCGACCTGAGCGGCGAGCCCGCAGAGGGCGGCAAGCGCTATCGCCACGATCTGGACGACGGTGCGCGCATCCTGTGGGCCTCCGAGCGCGACGGCTGGGAGCACCTGTACCTGTACGACACGCGCAGCGGCGCGGCGCCGCGCCAGATCACGCGTGGCGAGTGGGTGGTGCGCAAGGTCGACCGCGTCGACGAGGCCGCCGGTCAGGTCTATTTCACCGCCTCGGGGATGCAGGCTGGCGAGGACCCGTACTACCGCCACGCCTACCGGATCGGCCTGGACGGCACCGGCCTGACCGCACTGACCCCGGCCGCGGCCGATCACCAGGTGAGCTACTCGCCGGACGGGCGCTGGTACCTGGACCTGTATTCGCGGGTCGACCTGGGGCCGGTGCTGGAGTTGCGCCGCAGCGCCGACGGCGCGCTCGTCCGTACCGTCGAGCGCACCGACCTTTCGCGCCTGATCGCCGCCGGCTGGCAGCCGCCGCTGCCGTTCCACGCGCCTGGCCGCGACGGCCGCACCGAGATCTGGGGCGTGATCCACCGGCCGCAGCGGCTGGACCCGGGTCGGCGCTACCGAGTGGTCGAGGACATCTATGCCGGCCCGCACGGCTCGTTCGTGCCCAAGACCTTCAGCACCCGCGTCGAGCCGCTTACCGCGTTCGGCTTCGCGGTGGCGCAGATCGACGGGATGGGTACCAACAACCGTTCGCGCGCGTTCCACGATGTGGCCTGGCGCAACCTCAAGGACGCCGGCTTCCCCGATCGCATCCTCTGGCACAAGGCCGCGGCGGCGCAGTACCCGTGGTACGCCATCGACGGCGGGGTCGGCATCTTCGGCACCTCCGCCGGCGGCCAGAGCGCGCTCGGCGCGCTGCTGTTCCATCCGGAGTTCTACACCGCGGCGGTGGCCAACTCCGGCTGCCACGACAACCGGATGGACAAGATCTGGTGGAACGAGCAGTGGATGGGCTGGCCGGTCGGGCCATGGTACGCCGAGTCGTCGAATGTGGAGAACGCCTGGCGGCTGCAGGGGCATCTGCTGCTGGTCACCGGCGACATGGACCAGAACGTCGATCCGGCCAGCACCTTCCAGGTCGCCGACCGGCTGATCAAGGCCGGCAAGGACTTCGAACTGCTGGTGGTGCCGGGCGGCGACCACGGCGCCGGCGGCGAGTATGGCGAGCGCCGCCTGCTGGATTTCTTCGTGCGCTGGCTGCAGGGCGCGCCCACACCGGACTGGAACCGCAGTCAGGCGGCGGTGCCGTGAGCGCCGTCCGCGCACAGGATCCGGCCTGCTTGTAGCCGAGCAAGCTCGGCTCGCGTTTCGTGGCAGGTGGGTGGATATCGGTTGCGGGCGCAGCTCCAGTGGTTCGCTGCCGCTGCCGAGGCGATGACGGATGCCGAATGGCATGAGCCATGTGGAAAGTGCGGATTTCCGCATCGCCCATCGGTATTTGCGTCAAGACGCTTGCAGTGCCGTTACTGGAATATCGAATCGCGCGGGGAGATTGTGGAGGTCCGCAGGCGAATCCCTCACGGCCGCGCACAGCATCGCTCAAACCACCACGCCGTGTCGTCGTTTACGTAGTGCCGTTGCAAATCGACCGTTCCGCTTCCGGCGCAGGTGCGCCGGAACGGGTTCGTTCGGCCCGAATTCCCGTACTCCTTGCCCCGAATCGCCAAAGGAATCCCCGATGCCGTCCAGCTCCGATCCTTCGTTTCGTGGCGTTGCCGCGATGCTGCCTTCACGTCCGCTGACGCTGGCGATCGCGCTGGCGATCGGCGCAACGACGCTGTCGGCGCATGCGCAGGACGCCAGCAGCGACGAGACCCAGGACAAGAAGGCCAAGCAGCTCGACACCGTCACCGTCACCGGCAGCCACATCCGCCGCGTCGACATGGAGACCGCCAGCCCGGTGATCACGATCGACCGCCAGACGATCGAGGACACCGGCAAGGCCACGCTCGGCGACCTGCTGCAGGAGCTGCCGGTGATGGCCGGCTACCAGGCCAACACCTCGATCAACAGCGGCTTCAGCCATGGCCGTGCGCTGGTGTCGCTGCGCGATCTCGGGCCCGAGCGCACGCTGGTGCTGCTCAACGGCCACCGTATGACCGGGCCGGCCAGCAGCGTCAGTGCCTCGCCCGGCGCCGACGTGAACTCGATCCCGGCCTCGATGGTCGACCACATCGAGGTGCTGACCGCCGGCGCTTCGGCGATCTACGGCTCCGACGCGATCGGCGGCGTGGTCAACATCATCCTCAAGGACCGCTGGGAGGGCTTCGCGCTGGAGGCCGACTACGGCATCAGCACCCACGGCGACGCCACGCGGCGCAACTTCGACCTAGAGTGGGGCAAGATCTGGAGCCGCGGCAGCGTGATGATGGCGATCAGCCACAACTCGCAGAACGCGCTGTACAACCGCGACCGCAGCTTCTCCAAGAGCCAGCTGTACTACAGCAACGGCACGATCGGCAGCTATACCGGCAGCAACAGCCGCGTCGTGCTCAGCGACGGCTCGGTGCTCTCGCCCAACAGCGGGTTGTCGGCGGGCACGCTCACCAGCGACGACTTCCACACCTTCGGCAGCGAGGCCGGCGACAAGTACAACTACTACGGCACGCAGTACATGATCACGCCGGTGGATCGCACCAATTTCACCCTGCGCGCGACCTTCGACGTCACCGACGACATCCAGGCCTACGCCGACCTGCTGTGGACCCACAGCAAGACCATCTCGCACCTGCAGCCCTACGGCATCAGTGCCACCGGGCTGGGCGCCGACATCGCCGACAACCCGTACAACCCGTTCGGCTCCGAGCTCAGCAACTACTACCTGCGCTCCTCGCTGTTCAGCCGCAAGTACGTCTCCTCGATGGCGCAGACCAACATCGACGCCGGCCTGCGCGGCACGTTCGGCAGTTCCAGCTGGCAGTGGGACGCCAACGTGGGCTATGCGCACTACAAGGACAAGCTGGTGCGCTACGGTTTCGCGGTGACCTCCGAACTGGTCGACGTGCTGGAGACCGCCAACGTCTTCAACCTCGACGATCCCGACACGATCGCCGCGCTGCGCTCGACTCTGCTGCCGGTCGACCTCGCCGACGAGAGCACCACCAAGAGCGTCAACCTGTCCACCAACGGCAATCTGTTCGACCTGCCGGCCGGTACGATCCAGGGCGCGTTCGGCCTGGAGTACCGCAGGGACGACTTCCACCAGGGTACACAGAGCTCGGTGGCGATGGCCGACGCCTACGGCGAATGCGACTACATGGACGGCTGCATCATGCAGCAGGGCCACGACGAGAACATCAAGGAGGCCTACGCCGAGTTCCTGGTGCCGCTGCTCAGCGACCTGCCGCTGGTGAATTCGCTGAACCTCAACTTCGGCAGCCGCTTCTCCGATTACAGCGCCTGGGGCGACACCACCAACAGCTCGCTGGCGCTGGAGTGGCGGCCGGTGTCCGACCTGCTGGTGCGCGCCACCGCGGCCCAGGTGTTCCGTGCCCCGGCGCTGGGCGACCTGTACGGCTCGCCGTACCAGGGCACCTACGACGCCGGCAGCTACACCGATCCCTGCGAGGGCTATACCGGCGGTGCCGGCGCCGGCGGCTGCGAGAACGTGTCCACCGATGGCAGCTTCAGCGACACCGGCACGCTGACCGTGATCGTGACCGGCTCGGCCAACGCCGGCTTCGACATCAAGCCCGAGTCCGGCCGCTCCTACGATGTCGGCCTGGTCTATGACCCGGAGTGGCTGCCCGGCTTCTCGGTCAGCCTGGATGCCTGGAAGGTCGAGCTGAACGACATGATCTCCGGCACCGATTACACCTACGTGCTGCAGCAGTGCTACAAGGGCGATGCGCGCTTTTGCGCGCTGGTCACCCGCAGTTCCACCGGCCAGCTCGAGAGCGTGGTGGTGCCGTACGCGATCAACTACGACTCGGTGGATATCCGCGGCTACGACCTCGCCAGCAAGTACCAGTTCGACGCCGGGCGCTGGGGCAGCTTCCAGCTCGGCCTGAACGCGACCCTGATGTCCAAGTACCTGCTTGACGGCGAAAGCCACAACTACGTCGGCGAGACCTCCGGCACCGCCGGCAACCTGCCGCGGCTGAAGGCCAACCTGACGCTGGGCTGGGACAAGGGCGACTGGCATGCCAGCTGGACCGCCCGATACATCGGCAGCAGCACCGTCGGCAGCTCCTACGAGGGCTATTGCTACAACACCGACGCCGACGGCAACTGCGTGTACTTCCGGGTCTCGCCGGTGGTCTACCACAACCTCTCGGTGCAGCGGAAGTTCGCGCCGTGGAACCTGACCGCCTCACTGGGCGTGGACAACGTGTTCGACAAGCAGCCGCCGATCTACTACGGCTACTACTCCAACGCCTCCAACACCGATGCGACGGTCTACGATACGGTTGGACGCTACTTCTGGGGCAAGCTGAGGTGGGAGTTCTGACCTGTATGGCAGGATGCATGGGCTCCAGGCTCTAGGGGTGTCATCAATCCCCGCCTTCGCGGGGATGACGAACGCGGACGTCGCGTTTCACGAGCTTGCATGAACATCGACGACGGAGCTTCCACGCCGCATCGCCGCGCCCCATGCTGGCGGTGCCTGCTGTTCTGCGCGCTGGCGCTGGCGGCGTCCGCCGCGCACGCGCGCGACAACGCCGGGATCGGCTACCCGCGCTTCACCGGCGAGCCGCGTCCGCTGCCGGCCACCGGCGTGGCGTTCGCGCCGGGCGGCTATCTCGGCAAGGTGTTCGCCGCCGATCTCGCGCAGGGCGCCGGCAGCGCGCCGGGCCGTGATTTCTGGATCGACCGGATGCTGGCCCGCGACGGCACCGGCGGCGGCTTCGGCGACAGCAACGACTGGCTGTTCACCCGCGGCCGCGCCGCCTACCTGTACACCCACAAGCCGGAGCAGCCCGGCTTCGTCGGCGACGTGGCGTACTGGAACAAGACCGGCCACGACGCGCTGTTCCGGCTGCAGGCCGAGCAGGACGGCAAGCCGCTGGCGCTGGTGGAGGTGGCGGCCCGGCGCCGGCAGACGCCGAGCTACTTCAGCACGGTGTTCGAGGATGCTGCCGCCGGGGTGCGGATGCGGCTGGTCAAGTACATCACCCAGGAGAACGTCGCGGTGGCCGAGGTGGCGCTGTCGGCGCTGGACGGCCGCGCGCACGCGCTGGTGCTGCGCGCCCGCTCGCCGATGGCCGGCCATGCCGACGGCGACGAGCTGACCGGCGCGTTTCAGGCCCGCAACGACATCACCACGGTGTTCCCGCGCTTCTCCGGCGACGGCTTCGCGGTCGAGGACGGCGCGCTGGCGCGCAGGGTCGAGGTGCCGGCGCGCGGCGAGACCGTGCCGGTCAAGCTGCAGCTGGGCCTGACCACCCGCGAGCTGCCGTCGTCGCTGGCGCAGTACCGGCGGATCGCCGCGCAGTCGCCGCGGCAGGCCTACCGCGAGCACGTGGTCGACTACAACCGCTGGTGGGCCGAGAACATCCCCTACCTCGACACGCCCGAGGACAACATCGACAAGACGTTGTTCTACCGCTGGTGGCTGCTGCGCTTCAACTTCCTCGACGCGGCGGTGCCGGGCAACGACTACCAGTTCCCGGTGGCGATCGAGGGCGTGCTCGGCTACGACAACGCGATCGTGCTGACCACCTGCATGTTCCTGGACGACCTCAAGTACCTGCGCGACCCGGGCTACGCCTACGGCTCGTGGCTCGGCGCCGGCGAGGTCGCCGGCGGCGGCAAGTACGTCGACAACCCCGGTTCGCCGCAGAACTGGTCCAATTCCTACGCGCAGTACCTCACCGCCGCGGCCTGGCGCAGCTACCAGGTGCACGGCGGCCCGGTGGCGCTGGCCGGCAAGCTCGCCGCCTACGGGCGCGGCGACGTGCTCGGGCTGCTGAAGGCCTACGACCGCAACGGCAACGGCCTGATCGAGTACGACTGGGCGGCGATGACCGGCAACGACGCCGACGCGGTGTCGTTCGACTGGGCCAGACGCCATGGCGATGCGCGCATGGATCGCACCGAGAGCGCCTACGTCTGGGCCAACGCAAAGGCGGCGGCCGCGGCCGCGCGGCTGTCCGGCGACGCTGCCATGGCCGATGAGATGGAGCGCACGGCGGCGAAGATCCGCGCCTCGGTGCTGTCGGTGCTGTGGCAGGACCGCAGCGAGCAGGCCGATTCGATGGGCCTGCACGGCGAACTGCTCAAGCATCGCCAGGCCGGCGGGCCGGGGCTGGCGGTGGACTGGAAGGAGACCAACAACTACTTCCCGTACAGCGTCGGGCTGATGCCCAAGCCGGGCGAGCCCGACTTCGACCCGAAGTACCTGCGCGCGCTGCGGCTGTTCGGCGATCGCGACCAGTATCCGATCTTCCCGTTCTACACCGCCAACCAGGCCGACCTGCAGGCGCGCGGCGCGCAGGGCAGCAACAACTTCTCGGTGATCAATTCCACGGTGATGTTCCGGCTGCTGGCCGAGGCGCTGCGCGACTACCCGAGCCCGTACCTGGACGCGCAGTCCTACCGCAAGCTGCTG
>JASGEB010000185.1:0-4248 GCA_047606785.1 Pseudoxanthomonas sp. | reverse complement strand
CTGCGGCCCCATGCCGAGCACGAGATCGCCGAGATTGTGACTGAGGCCGCCGGCGCCGCGAAACAGCTGGCCCCCATGCAGCACGCCCAGCCCCAGCGTCTGCTCCAGCGACACCAGCACCATGTCGTCGAGGTCTCTCGCCTGGCCGAACCAGTGATGCGCGAGCGTGATCGCATGCGCGTCGCTCTCGACGATGGTGGTCACGCCGAGTCGCTCCGACATTTCCCTGGCGAAGTCGACGCCGCTTTCCCGGAAGATCGGGCTGGTGCGCACATGGCCGGTGCGATGCTCGATGACCCCGGGCAGGCCGAGGCAGACGGAATCGATCTCGTCCAGAGCCAGGTTGGCATCGACGACGCAGCGGCGCACGCCATCCTCGATCAGGTCGGCGATGACGCCGATCGGCTGCCGGTCGACGCGCAGCGCCAGCGTCAGCGTGGACAGAACCTCGCCGCGAAAATCGGTTACGACGAAGACCATGCGGTTGGCGGCGATTTTCGCGCCGACGACGCGGGCCGCATCCGGATTGAGCTCCAGCATGACGCGCGGCCTGCCGCGGGCGGCGGCCTCTCGCAGGTCGCCCTCGGTGCGCGCCAGGATCAGGCCGTCATCCAGCAGCGATGCGGTGATTGCCGAGACCGTGGTGGTCGAAAGCTGGGTGCGGTCGCTGATTTCGATACGCGCGATGGAGCCCGCTCGCCGGATGGTATCCAGCACGTTGAAGCGGTTTATCGCCCGCATGAGTTCGGGATCTGCTGTTTTCATGAGATGGACGCCGAATGATGGACCCGCTCGGCTGCGGCCTGGTATTTTTAACGGAATGCGAATTAAATAACCTATGGTCATTGCCCAATGTCAAGCCGTTTTACCGGTAATCTGCCGAAAATTTGACGGCGGTGGTTGACATTTCAGCAAAGCTCCGCTGAATTATTCCGCATAAGGGAAAAAATATTGAGGTTCTTGGTTCCCTTGGGAGGAGAAAATCATGATCCATCTACGTGGGGCCAAGGCCCTTCGCATCGCCGCTATTGCGGCCACGACCGGGCTGGCGATTCTGGCCGGCGCCACCAGCGCGGCTGCGGATACCGTCGTCAAGTGGCTGCATCTGGAACTCGATCCGAGCTACGTCGCCGTCTGGCGCAAGATCGCCGATCAGTACGAAGCGAAGCATCCGGGCGTGAAGATCGAAATGCAGTTTCTGGCAAACGAAGCCTTCAAGGCCAAGCTGCCGACACTGCTGCAATCGAAGGATGCGCCTGATTTCTTCTTCAGCTGGGGCGGCGGCGTTTTGAAGCAGCAGCAGGAGACAGGCACGCTGATGGACCTGACCGCGGCGATGAACGCCAACGGGGGCGCCTGGCTGAAGAGCTATAACCAGGCCGCCGTCAAGGGACTCACCTTCGACAACAAGATCAGCGCCGTTCCCTATAAGCTCGGCACGGTTTCCTTCTTCTACAACAAGGCCCTGTTCGCCAAGGCCGGTGTCGATGCGAATGCCATCAAGACCTGGGACGACTATCTTGCCGCCGTCAAGAAGCTGAAGGACGCGGGCGTCGTGCCGATCGCCGGCGGCGGTGGCGAGAAATGGCCGATCCATTTCTACTGGAGCTATCTGGTGATGCGCGACGGCGGTCAGCAGGTCTTCAGCGACGCCAAGAACGGCAAGGGCAACGGCTTCAACGATCCTTCCATCGTCAAGGCCGGCGAGCAGCTTGCCGAACTCGGCAAGCTCGAACCCTTCCAGCCCGGTTATCTCGGCACCACCTGGCCGCAGGCGCTTGGCGTCTTCGGCGACGGCAAGGCGGCGATGATCCTCGGCTTCGAAAATACGGTTGCCAATCAGCGTACCAATGCCGGCGACGGCAAGGGTCTGGCGGACGACAATATAGGCCGTTTCGCCTTCCCGGCCGTGACCGGCGGCGCAGGCCTTGCGACCGACACGCTCGGCGGCCTGAACGGCTGGGCCGTGACCAAGAAGGCGCCGCCCGAGGCGCTCGATTTCCTCGCTTATCTGACCAATGTCGAAAACGAGCGCACGATGGCGCAGGCCGGCATGATCATTCCGGTCGCAGTCGGCGCCGAAGACGGCGTCAAAGGTCCGCTGATGCATGAAGCGGCCGATCAGCTGGCGCATTCGACCTGGCACCAGAATTTCTTCGACCAGGATCTCGGTCCCTCCGTCGGCCGTGTGGTCAACGACATCTCCGTCGGCATCGTCTCCGGCCAGATTTCTCCGAAGGATGGCGCACAGCAGGTTCAGGATGCCTTCGAGCAGGATCAGCTCTAGCGACATCCGGCGCCGGCCGCTCCTGTGCCGGCGTCGGCTTTTCCTTGAATTGAAATCGTCGAGACTGCCTATGACCGATCTCAGCGCCACGACCACTATGCCCTCCGCCGCAAGAGCGAAACCGGCTGCGAAGCGGAAATCGCCGGCTGCGCGCGGGCGCATGCCTGTCATCCTGCTGTTCCTGCCGCCGGCCCTGCTGCTCTTTACCATCTTCGTCATCCTGCCGATGGGGGAGGCGGCCTGGTATAGCTTCTATCGCTGGAACGGTTACGGCCCGCCGACGGAGTTCGTGGGGCTGCGCAATTTCCAGGTCTTGTTCAAGAATGCGGCGTTCCTGACCTCGCTCAAGAACAATGCGCTGATCATCCTGGTGTCGATCGCCATCCAGGTGCCGGTTGCCATCTGGCTGGCGACGATGCTGGCGAACCGCATCCGCGGCGTCGTGCTCTTCCGGCTGATCTTCTTCCTGCCCTATGTGCTGGCCGAAGTGGCGGCCGGCCTGATCTGGCGCTTCGTCTATGACGGCGATTACGGCCTGTTTGCCGCCATCGCGCATGTTCTCGGCACGGCGACCCCTTACGTTCTCGCCGACAAGGATCTGGCGATGTACGCCGTGCTCGGCGTGATCGTCTGGAAATATTTCGGTTTTCACATGATGCTGTTCATCGCCGGCATGCAGTCGCTCGACAAGAGCGTGCTGGAGGCGGCCGAGATCGACGGCGCCACCGGCTGGCAGAAGTTCCGCTACGTCACCCTGCCGCTGCTCGGCTCGACGCTGCGTCTCTCCGTGTTCTTCGCCGTCGTTGGATCGCTGCAGCTCTTCGACATGATCATGCCGCTCACGGGCGGCGGCCCGTTCAACTCGACGCAGACGATGGTGACTTTCCTCTACAATTTCGGCGTCACCCGCATGCAGGTCGGCCTCGGCAGCGCCGTCGGCGTCGTGCTGTTCGTGATCTGCGTCACCCTCGCCTTCGGCTACAAACGGATATTTATGCGCAATGACTGATATGGCTTCATCCGTTCGATTGACCACCGGCACGAAGATCTATCTCTATGTGTCGCTGACCATCATTGCCGCCATCGTGCTGATCCCGCTGCTGACGACCGCGCTCGGCGGCTTCAAGACGCTCGGCGACCTCCGCACCAATCCGTTCGGCCTGCCGGCCGAGTGGCATTTCGAGAATTATACCGGCATCCTGTTCGGCGACCGCTACTGGCGGCAGATGATGAATTCGCTGATCATCGCCGTTCTCACGGTGTTCCTGACGCTGTCGGTCTCGGCCATGGCGGCCTTCGCCTTCGCGCATGTGAAGTTCTTCGGCTCGAACTTCCTGCTGAACTATTTCCTCATCGGCCTGATGTTTCCGGCGGCCACCGCCATCCTGCCGCTCTTCATCCGCATCCGCGATCTCGGCCTGCTCAATACCTATTGGGGCGTGGTGCTGCCGCAGGTGGCTTTCGGCCTCGGCATGAGCATCCTGCTCTTCCGGAATTATTTTCGAAACCTTCCGGAAGAATTGTTCCAGGCGGCGTTTGTCGACGGTTGCGGCTATATCCGCTTCTTCTGGCATATCTCGCTGCCGCTCTCGCGGCCGATCATCGCCACCGTCAGCATCATCTCCTTCGTCGGCAGCTGGAACAGCTATATCCTGCCGCTGATCATGCTGAATTCGGATTCGATCTATCCCTGGCCGCTCGGCATGATGGTCTATAGCGGCGAATTCGGCACGGAATGGGAACTGGTGCTCGCCTTCATCACGCTCACCATCCTTCCCACCATCATCGTCTTCTTCCTGGCGCAGAAGCACATCATTGCCGGCCTGACCGCCGGCGCGGTGAAATCCTGAGCCTGGAGCGGTTCAGCTTTTCATGGAAACTCTGAACCGCTCCATCATTTTGTCTTGACGCAATTCCGGACGGAAAACCGCTTCGCACTTTCCTGGAATTGCTCTCATCGG
>JASGEB010000184.1:0-10739 GCA_047606785.1 Pseudoxanthomonas sp. | reverse complement strand
GTCGCCGCGCCGCCGCCGCAGGTGGCCAGCGCACCGGCGCCCAAGGTCGGCGGCCTGGGCTGGCCGGCGGCCGGCAGCCTGCTGGCGCGCTTCGGCGGCACCATGCCCGACGGCCGCAGCAGCCAGGGCGTGCTGATCGGCGCGCCGGTGGGCACGCCGGTGACCGCGGTGGCCGACGGCACGGTGGTGTTCGCCGAATGGATGACCGGCTACGGGCTGATCCTGATCATCGACCACGGCAACGGCTATATGAGCCTGTACGCCCACGACGAGACCCTGCTGCGCAATGTCGGCGACGTGGTCAAGAAGGGCGATGCGGTGGCCAGGGTCGGCAGCTCCGGCGGCTTCGGCACCCCGGCGCTGTACTTCGAACTGCGCCATGACGGCGCGCCGGTGGACCCCTCGACCTGGCTGCAACGCCGGTAGGTGCAACCGTTTACCGCATAATCCGGCCTTCCGCACGGCGCCGGGCCGTGCCTCCCCCCACGGAGTCGTCGATGCGTGTCGTCCTGAGCCTGTGTCTGCTGCTGGCCCTGCCGCCGGCCCTCGCCCAGGAGGTCGCACCGGCGGCACAGGCCGCGCCGGCGGCGCAGGACGCACAGGACACCCCGGCCGCCGCGCCGCAGGCCGGCAACGATCAGGACGAGGACCAGGCGCCGCCGTCCAGCGACGACCCCAGCACCGCCGAGACCGCGCCGGCGGAGGTGCCGCTGGACGAGATCCGCCGCTTCGTGGCGGTGTTCAACGCGGTCAAGCAGGCCTACGTCGAGCCGGTGGACGACGCCAAGCTGATGCATTCGGCCATTCGTGGCCTGCTGCTGGACCTGGACCCGCACAGCACCTATTTCGACAAGGAAGACGCCGAGGACTTCGACGCCGAGGCCAACGGCGCCTACGACGGCATCGGCGTGGACCTGATCACCCAGAACGACGGCAGCCTGCTGATCGTCTCGCCGATCGACGGCACCCCGGCCGCGCGCGCCGGCCTGCGAGCCAACGACCTGATCATCGCCGTGGACGGCAAGCCGCTGACCCAGCAGAACGCCCCGCGCGATCCGCTGCGCGGCGCGCCGGGCTCGAAGGTCACCCTGACCATCGAGCGCGACAAGGTCGCAAAGCCCTTCGACGTGACCCTGGTGCGCGAGACCATCCACGTGGCCAGCGTGCGCAGCCGCCTGCTCGAGCCGGGCTACGGCTACGTGCGCATCAGCGCCTTCCAGGCCGACACCGGCGCCGACTTCCAGAAGGCGCTGGCCGCGCTGGCCGCCAAGGCCCCGCTCAAGGGCCTGGTGCTGGACCTGCGCAGCAACCCCGGCGGCCTGCTGACCTCGGCGGTGCAGGTGGCCGACGACCTGCTGGACAAGGGCAACATCGTCACCACCCGCGGCCGCATCCCGGTCAGCGACACCCGCTTCGACGCCACCCCCGGCGACCTGCTGGCCGGCGCGCCGGTGGTGGTGCTGGTCGACGCCGGCTCGGCCAGCGCCGCCGAGGTGCTGGCCGGCGCCCTGCGCGACAACGGCCGCGTGCGCATCGTCGGCAGCCGCACCTTCGGCAAGGGCTCGGTGCAGACCGTGCTGCCGCTGGACAACGGCGATTCGGTCAAGTTGACCACCGCGCGCTATTACACCCCCAGCGGCAAGTCGATCCAGGCCACCGGCATCGTCCCGGACGTGGTGCTCAAGCCGAAGGAGGCCGGCGACAGCCCGCCGAGCCTGGCCGACTACAGCGAGGCGGCCCTGCCCGGCCACCTGCCCGGAGACCAGGAAGGCGACGGCGACTACAAGGTGGGCGACGTGCTCAACGGCGACGAGTACATCGACCAGGCCCTGGCCGAACTCAAGCATCCCGGCGCGCTGGCGGCCGCGCAGAAGGCCGCCGAAGCCGGCAAGCCGTCGGCCAAGCCCGCAGGCGAGCCTGCGGCCAAGCCGGCGCCCGCCACCCAGCCGTAGCGCGCGCCGGGCACGCCGGAAAAGCGATGCGGGCCGGGCAGGTCCGTCCTGCGCGTGCGCTCAGCGCGGTGGGCGCGCCGGCAGCGGGAACGGGGTGACCACCTTCTCGCCGCTGGCCGCGTCGCGGATGGCGCTGGCGCCCTTCCTCTCCACTTCCTCCACCCGCACCACGCTGTGCATGGGCAGGTGCAGCACGCGGGTGTCGCCGAACTCCTCGCGCAGGCGCTCCTCGGTCGGGTCCACCACCACCCCCTCGTGCAGGTCGAACACCAGCTCGGCCACCTCGGTGAAACCCCACAGGGCGGCCGAGGCGGACACCCGCCGGGCGTACAGCTCGTACACCTTGCCGTGGTTGAGGAAGGTCACCTTGTACAGCGGTTTCATGGCGTGGCGGTCGGTCGGAAGGGCGGGCGGCGCGATCGCCGCGCCGCCAAGATGGGAGCGTGCGGCGGCGAAGGCAAGTCCCGGCCGCTAGAACCCGTGCCGCCGGCGCAGGCGGCGGGCGATCGCCGCGCGCACGGACAGCGCGTACGCCACCCCGAACACGAACCCGGCCGCGTGCGCCGACCAGGCCACCGAACCGAACGCCGGGCCGATGTAGACGAATACCACCTGCAGCAGCGCCCAGACCCCGATCAGCACGATCGCCGGCGCCCGCACCACCTGCAGGAACAGCCCCAGCGGCAGCACCACCCCCAGGCTGGCGCCGGGGAACAGCGCCACGTAGGCGCCGATCACCGCCGACACCGCGCCGCTGGCACCGATGATCACCCGGTCCGGCGCGCCGATGGCCAGCACCGCGGCCAGGTTGGACACCGCCCCGCCCAGCAGGAACAGCAGCAGGAACCGCCACGGCCCCAGGGTGCGCTCGGCCGGCAGGCCGAACACCAGCAGGAACACCGCATTGCCCAGCAGGTGCGCCCAGTCGGCGTGCAGGAACAGCGCGGTGACCAGGCGCAGGGCGCTGCCGTCGGCCAGCGCCGCGCGCCAGGCCGGCAGGCTGTCCAGCCCGCCGGTCAGCGCGCCCCATTCGAGGATCAGTCCCGGCCGCGCCCCCGCCGGGCGGGTCGAGGCCCACACGAAGGCCAGCCACAGCAACGCCAGCAGCGCCGGGGTGGCCCAGCGCGGCTGCGGCTTGTGGCGGCTCGGGGTGGCGACGAACACGGGGCGGAGGACCGCGGCGGGCCTACGGCCAGGGGAGCGCAGGCGGTGTTAGGAATCTGTTATCGGGTTTGGCTATAATCGCATACGGCGTCGTATGTCGGGAGGGCTATCCGGCGCACAGGACGGGAGGGCCGGCCTGTGCAGACGCGTCCGCAACACCCACGCATCCGGAGAGTGACCCATGCAACACGCGACCAATTTCATCCGTTACAGCGCCCTCGCCGCCGCCGTCGCGCTGGCCGCGGCGGCCGGCGATGCGCACGGCGCCGCCTTCCAGCTGAAGGAGAACAGTGCCAAGGGCCTGGGCCGCGCCTACGCCGGCTCGGCCAGCGCTCCGGGCGACGCCTCGGTGGTGGCCACCAATCCGGCGGCCATGCGCTTGCTCGACGGCCGCCAGCTCCAGGCCGACGTCAACGTCATCAGCTTCTCGGCCAAGTTCCAGGGCCAGGGCAGCTACCTGGGCGGCCTGGGCGGCTCGATCTCGGGCGGCAACGGCGGCGATGCCGGCACGATCAAGCCGGTGCCGTCGCTGTACTTCCACCAGCCCTTCGGCGAGAACGACGACCTGCACTTCGGCGTGTCGGTGACCGTGCCGTTCGGCTTCAAGACCGAATACGACAAGAACTGGGTCGGCCGCTACAGCGGCATCAAGACCCAGCTGCAGGCGGTCGACCTGGGCGCGGCCTTCTCCTACGACGTCAATCCGTACGTGTCCTTCGGCGGGTCGGTGTTCGCCGAGCGCCTGAGCGTGGACCTGACCCAGGCCATCGACTTCGGCACCGCCCTGTACGCGGCCGGCGCGTCCTCGCTGGGCTTCGCTCCGGGCAACGCCGACGGCTTCACCCAGCTCAAGGCCGACGACACCGCCTACGGCTTCACCCTGGGCACCCTGCTGACCCCGGTGGAAGGCACCAACATCGGCTTCACCTACCGTTCCCAGGTCAGGCACAAGATCACCGACGGCAACGCCACCTTCAGCGTGCCGGCGGCCGCGGCGGCGGTGCTGGGCGTGTTCTCGCCCGGCGCGTACGTCGACACCAAGGGCAGCGCGACGATCGTCCTGCCGGCCAGCGCCACGGCCAGCTTCACCCACCGCATCAACGATCGCTGGACGGTGATGGCCGACGTCAGCCGCACCGCCTGGAGCAAGTTCGACAAGGTGGTGATCGACTACGCCTCGACCCAGTCCAGCAGCACCCTGGGCTTCTACTATCGCGACACCACCTTCGCCTCGCTGGGCGCCGACTACAAGGTCAGCGACACCCTGACCCTGCGCGCCGGCGTGGCCTACGACCAGACCCCGACCACCGACGCCCACCGCGACGTGCGCGTCCCGGACGCCTCGCGCAAGTGGCTGGCGCTGGGCCTGAGCTGGACGCCGTCGGAGAAGTTCGAATACAACCTGGGCTACGTGCACCTGTTCACCAGCGACCCGAAGATCGACGAAACCTCGGTAACCGCCAGCACTCTGGTCGGCTCCTACGAGGTCAGCGGCGACGTGCTGGGCGTGTCGATGAACTACAAGTTCTGAAAGCGCGCGCCGCGCGCCGATGCAGGACCAGGACCCCGCTCCGGCGGGGTCCGTTTTTTTCAAAAACCGGGGCCGGAGTGCACTTTCTCGCCCGCGCGAATCAATGGACGCTGCGGGCGTCGGTCACCACCCGGTTGCGGCCTGCGCGCTTGGCCGCGTACAGCGCCTGGTCGGCGCGTTCCATCAGTTCGTCCAGCTCCGAGCCGCCCTCGGTGCAGGCCACGCCGATGCTGGCCGTCACCGCCGGCAGATCGGAGGCGGGCAGGTGCATCGCGGCCACCTGCATGCGGATGCGCTCGGCCAGTTGGCGCGCCTGCTCGGCGCCCAGGTCGGGCGCGACCACCCAGAACTCCTCGCCGCCGGTACGGGCGAACAGGTCCTCGTGGCGCACGCATTCGCGCACGGTCGCGGCGAAGGCCTGCAGCACGCGGTCGCCGGCGGCGTGGCCGTACTGGTCATTGACCGCCTTGAAGCGGTCCAGGTCCAGTTCCAGCACCGCCAGCCGGCGCGCTGGCAGGCTCTGTTCGTGCAGGGCGCTGTCCAGCCCGCGGCGGTTGAGCGCGCCGGTCAGCGGATCCAGCCCCGCGCTCAGCCGCTGGTTCTCGGCGGCGCGGAAGCTGGCCAGCATCAGCATGCAGAAATTCAGCATGAACCACAGCGACAGGTCCAGGCTGGCCCAGACCTCCGGCAGGTCCCGGCTGCCGTCGGCCCAGCCCAGTGCGCTCATGCCGTAGATCAGCACCAGCGGCACGCAGCAGCCGATCATGATCCACGCCGGCACTATCTCCGGCGGCTGCCGCAGGCGCAGCAGATTGCGGGCGATGACCGCCAGGCAGACGATCTCGACCAAGGCCACCGCCTGGGTACGAGCGCTGCCGGACGCCGCCTGGGCCAGCAGTGGCGGCAGCAGGCCGGCGAACATCCACCACAGCTCGCGCCGGCGCAGCTCGCGCTGGTGGGTGAACTGCAGCACCGCCCAGGCCAGCACCACCATGCCGGCGCAGGCCAGCAGTGTGCCCAGGTTGTTGGCCAGGCGCGCCGGCGCCTCCAGGCCGGCCGTGTGCAGCAGCGCGCTGGCCGCGTCGAGCAGGGTGCAGCCGAAGGTGTAGAGCAGATGGCCACCGCCCCAGATGGCGATGCCGCGCAGGCCCTGGGAGACGCTGGCCACGTATGCGAACAGCATGAACAGGGCAACCGCCAGCAGGCAGTTTTCGATCAGGCTGTAGAGCAGGGACGGGGTCATGTCGGCACCGTGGACGGCACCCGCAAGGGCGCGGGCGCCAGTTCGACGCAAACTCCGTGCCATGCATGGGCGTACCGTCTGCGCAACCGACGGCATCCAAGTGAAATCAATCACTTGGATGCAAGGTCTGGCCGGATTCAGTCGCCCAGGGTGAGCAGCGAGGCGTTGCCGCCGGCGGCGGTGGTATTGACCGTGATGGTCTTTTCGGTGGCAAAACGCGGCAGGTAGTGCGGGCCGCCGGCCTTGGGGCCGGTGCCGGACAGGCCCTGGCCGCCGAACGGCTGCACCCCGACCACCGCGCCGATCTGGTTGCGGTTGACGTAGACGTTGCCGACCTTGGCGCGGGCGGCGATGCGCTCGATGGTCTGGTCGATGCGCGAGTGGATGCCCAGGGTCAGGCCGTAGCCGGTGGCGTTGACCTGCTCGATCACCGCGTCGAGCCGGTCGGCCTGCCAGCGGATCAGGTGCAGGACCGGGCCGAACACCTCGCGCGGCAGCTGCGCCAGCGACTGCAGCTCGTAGGCGCGCGGGGCGAAGAAGCTGCCGTGGGCAGTGTCCTCGCCCGTCCTGGCCTGGGCGATCAGGCGCGCCTCGCGGTCCATGCGCGCGGCGTGGTCGTGCAGGATCGCCAGCGCGTCGGCGTCGATCACCGGGCCGATGTCGGTGGACAGCAGCGCCGGGTCGCCGAGCTTCAGCTCGGCCATCGCTCCGGCCAGCATGGCCATCACCTTGTCGGCGATGTCGTCCTGCACGAACAGCACGCGCGCGGCCGAGCAGCGCTGGCCGGCGGAGGTGAAGGCCGAGCCGATGGCGTCCTTGACCAGCTGTTCGGGCAGGGCCGAGGAATCGGCGATCAGCGCGTTCTGGCCGCCGGTCTCGGCGATCAGCACGCCGATCGCGGCGTCGCGGGCGGCCAGCGTGCGGTTGATCGCGCGCGCGGTCTCGGTCGAGCCGGTGAAGGCGACGCCGGCCACCCGCGGGTCGGCGGTCAGCGCCGCGCCGACCGTGGCGCCGTCGCCGGGCAGGTACTGCAGCACGGCCTCCGGTACGCCGGCCTCGTGCAGCAGCCTCACCGCGGCGAAGCCGACCAGGCTGGTCTGTTCGGCCGGCTTGGCGATCACGCTGTTGCCGGCGGCCAACGCCGCGCTGACCTGGCCGAGGAAGATCGCCAGCGGGAAGTTCCACGGGCTGATGCAGACGAACACGCCGCGGCCGTGCAGCTGCAGCTGGTTGGACTCGCCGGTGGGGCCGGGCAGCTGCTCGGGCGCGCCGAACTGGGCGCGCGCCTGGCCGGCGTAGTAGCGCAGGAAGTCGACCGCCTCGCGCACCTCGGCCACCGCGTCGGGGATGGTCTTGCCGGCCTCGCGCACGCACAGGGCCATGAACTCGGGCATGCGCCGTTCCAGCAGGTCGGCGGCGTGCTCGAGGAGGGTGGCGCGGCTGGCGGCCGGGGTGCGGTCCCAGCCCGGCTGCGCGGCCACCGCGTTGGCCAGGGCCTTTTCGACCGCCGCCGCGTCGGCCGGCTGCCACTGGCCCACCGCCTGGCGGCGGTCGGCCGGGTTGGTCACCGTCACCGGATCGGTGGCGACCACCGCGCCGGGCACCAGCGGCGCGGCCCGCCACGGGCCGGGGGCCGCCCGCATGCGCTCGGCCAGGCTGCGCAGTTCGTTGTCGTTGGCCAGGTTGACGCCCATGGAGTTGGTCCTGTTCTGGTGCTGGCTGCGCAGCAGGTCGGCCGGCAGCGGGATCTTGGGATGGGGGATGGAGGCGAAGGCCGACACCGCCTCGACCGGATCGCGGATCAGCTCGTCGATGGCCACGCGCTCGTCGGTGATGCGGTTGACGAAGCTGGAGTTGGCGCCGTTCTCGAGCAGGCGCCGCACCAGGTACGGCAGCAGGTCCTCGTGCGAGCCGACCGGGGCGTAGACCCGGCACGGCACGCCGAGCCGGTCGGCCGGCACCACCTCGGCGTACAAGTCGTCGCCCATGCCGTGCAGCTTCTGGTGCTCGTAGCGGCGGCCGGCGGCGATGCTGCGCACCGCGGCGATGGTGTGCGCGTTGTGGGTGGCGAACATCGGGTAGATCGCGTCGGCATGGGCGAACAGGCGCTTGGCGCAGGCCAGGTAGGACACGTCGGTGTTCTGCTTGCGGGTGAACACCGGGTAGCCGGCCAGGCCCTCGACCTGGGCGCGCTTGATCTCCGCGTCCCAGTAGGCGCCCTTGACCAGCCGCACCTGCAGGCGGCAGCCGGCGCGGCGGGCCAGGTCGGCCAGCCAGTCGATCGTGTACGGGGTGCGCTTCTGGTAGGCCTGCACGACCACGCCGAAGCCGTCCCAGCCGGCCAGCGAGGGGTCCAGGACCACCGCTTCGATGATGTCCAGCGACAGTTCCAGGCGGTCGGCTTCCTCGGCGTCGACGGTGCAGCCGATGCCATAGGACCGGGCCAGCTGCGCCAGCGCCAGCACCGCCGGCACCAGGTCGCGCAGCACCCGCGCGCGCTGGGCATGCTCGTAGCGCGGGTACAGCGCCGAGAGCTTGATCGAGATGCCGTGGGCGGCGGTCACGTCGCCGCCCTGGCCGCCGCCGCGGTTCTGGTTGTCCCTGCCGATGGCGTGGATGGCGCGGCGGTAGTTCTCCAGGTAGCGCTGCGCGTCCTGCAGGGTCAGCGCCGCTTCGCCGAGCATGTCGAAGGAATAGCGGTAGCCGGCGTTTTCGCCCTTGTGCGAGCGCGCCAGCGCCTCGCCGATGCTGCGACCCATCACGAACTGGTGGCCCATGATCTTCATCGCCTGGCGCACCGCCAGCCGCACCACCGGCTCGCCGACGCGGCCGACCAGGCGGCGCAGCGCGCCGGGCACGTCGGCGCGGGTCAGGTCGTTGAGCTGGACCAGCTTGCCGGTCAGCATCAGGCCCCAGGTGGAGGCGTTGACCAGCACCGAGTCGCTGCCGCCCAGGTGCTTCCTCCAGTCGGCCTCGCCGAGCTTGTCGCGGATCAGCCTGTCGGCGGTGTCCTGGTCGGGGATGCGCAGCAGCGCCTCGGCCACGCACATCAGCAGCACGCCCTCCTCGCTGCCCAGGTCGTACTGGCGCATGAAGGCCTCGATCGCGCCCTGGTCGGCGGCGCGGGCGCGCACCCGTGCGACCAGATCGGCGGCCAGTGCCTGCACCTGCGCCTGCTCGGCGGCCGGCAGGCGCGCCTGCTCGAGCAGTTCGCGCACGGCGGTGGCCTCGTCCTTGAGCCAGGCGGCGGTGACCGCCGCGCGCAGGGCCGGCGGCGGTGGCGGCAGTTCGGGCGCGATCGGGACCATCGCCGCGGCGGCCGCAGCCGGGTCGGCGGGAGTGGGGAAGGGCGTGGGCATGGGGCGGCGGGCGAGGGTGCGCGGGGCGTCGCGCGCAGTGTAGCTATGTGCGGTCGCACAATTCCCCTGCGGTTGCCGCTGCTTCGAACGTGCGGCTACCATGCGAGCGTTTTCCGCAACGGCGACGGCGCGGCAGGCGAGCATGATCAGACGGGAACCCGACGGCCCCGGAGGCGGTGCGCGGCTGCTGCTGCGGCCCCCGCGGGCGCTGACGGCCCGCCAGTTCGTGGCCCTGTTCGCGGCGTTGGCGGCGGCGATGTGGCTGCTGGCGCTGCTGGGCTGGCGGGTGGGGAACGTGTTCGCGCCCCTGTTCGCCCTCCTCTACAGCGCGCTGCTGGCCCTGGCCCTGCGGCAGGCCTGGCGCGCCGGCGAGCGTGGCGAGGTCATCGCGGTGAGCCAGGCGCGGGTGCAGGTCAGCCGTATGCCGGGGACGGGGGTGGCCTTCCGCGCGCACCCGTTCTGGACGCGGCTGGAGCGCGGCGAGGGCATCGTCCTGTGCTGCAGCGGCAAACGGGTGGAAGTGGGGGAGTTCCTGGGGCCGGCCGAGCGCCGCGAACTGGGCCTCCTGCTGCAGCAACTGCTTGCGGCCGCCAGCGGCCGCGACCGATGACGAGCCAAGGGCGAGGTCTAGGCATGAAACAGGCGGTAGGGGTGGTGTGGCGCGGCGCGGCCGCGCTGGCGTCGATGGCGATGGTCCCGTTGGCATCGGCGCAGGCGGCCGATCCCAAGCCCTGGCAGATGAACATGGGCCGCGGCGTCACCCTGACCGCGCATCGCGCCTGGGAGGCGCACATGGTCAGCCTGTGGGTGTGCGTGGCCATCGGCGTGGTGGTGTTCGGTGCGATGGCGGTGGCGATGTTCCGCTTCCACCGTTCGCGCCACCCGGTGGCGGCCACCTTCACCCACAACACCAAGGCCGAGATCGTCTGGACGGTGATCCCGGTGGTGATCCTGGTCGCCATGGCCTGGCCGGCGACCGCCAAGCTGATCGCCATGTACGACACCCGCGACGCCGAGATGACCGTCAAGATCACCGGCTACCAGTGGATGTGGAAGTACGAGTACCTGGGCCAGGACGTGAGCTTCACCAGCCGCCTGGACCGCCATTCCGACGAGTTGCGCCAGAGCGGCCAGGTGGTCGGCGCGGCGCAGGATCCGCACTATCTGCTGGAAGTGGACCACCCGCTGGTGCTGCCGGTGGACACCAAGGTCCGCTTCGTGGTCACCGCCGACGACGTGATCCATTCCTGGTGGGTGCCGGCGCTGGGCTGGAAGCAGGACGCCATCCCCGGCCAGATCAACGAGGCCTGGACCAACATCGAGACGCCCGGCACCTACCGCGGCCAGTGCGCCGAGCTGTGCGGCAAGGATCACGGCTTCATGCCGATCGTGGTGCAGGCGGTGTCCAAGGAGGATTTCCGCAAGTGGCTGGCGGCGCACAAGCCGGCCGACGCCGCGCCGGCGGCCCCGGCCGCGCCTGCACCCGCCGC
>JASGEB010000183.1:0-4908 GCA_047606785.1 Pseudoxanthomonas sp. | reverse complement strand
GGCGCCGGCCGACGCGCACCCCTGGGTGGCCGATGCCGTGCACTGGCACACCCGCGCTGGCGGCGGCCACGGCGCCGCGCGCGAGGCCTGCGACCTGGTGCTGGCCGCGCAGGGGCGGGTGGCTGACCTGCTGGAGAGGGGCGCGTCGTGAACTGGCGGGTGTTGTTCGGCATCGTCCTGGCCGTCGCCGCCTGCCTGTTCGGCTGGTCGGCCTGGGTCCACCGCGAGCGCCCGGCGGACAACGCCAGCGCCACCCTCAAGACCGACTACCTGATGCACGACTTCACCATGACCGCCCTGGACAAGGACGGCAACGAGTCGGTCACCCTGCAGGCGCCGTACCTGGAGCGCATGGCCGCCGACCACAGTTCCAACATCACCGCGCCGGTGTTCCGGATCCCCGACAAGGACCGCCAGTACTGGCACATGGTGGCCAAGACCGGCTGGGTCGACGAGCACGGCGACCTGCTCAGGCTGACCGACGACGTGGTCGGCACCAGCCCGGAGCAGGCGGTGGTCCCGACCACCTTCACCACCACCGTGCTGGACGTCTTCCCGCGCCGCAACCTGGCCTCCACCGACCAGCGGGTTACGATCAGCCAGCCCAACGCCAGCACCACCGGCGTTGGCTTCGTGGTGGACACCAAGAACCGGCACTACACCCTCAAGTCCAAGGTCCATTCCCGCCATGCTCCGAATAGCGCGCGTTGAACTCCTGTCCGCGGCCGTGCTGGCCGCCGCCGTGCTGGCCGTCCCGACAGCGATGGCCAAGACCAGCGACCGCCAGCAGGACATGACCCTGGACGCCGGCTACCAGGACGGTTCCCTGCAGAACGACGGCATCACCGTGCTCAAGCAGGGCGTGGTGATGACCCAGGGCACGCTGGAGATCCACGCCGACCACGGCGAGGTGGTGCGCAAGGGCGGCGAGGTGGTCAGCGCCACCTTCTACGGCAGCCCGGTGACCATGCAGCAGCAGCAGGACGACGGCACCATGATGACCGGCCACTCCGACCGCCTGGACTACGACTTCGCCAACAACCTGGCCACCCTGACCGGCAACTACACCGTCACCTCGCCCAAGGGTTCCAACAGCGGCCAGAAGATGGTCTACAACACCAACACCGGCAACATGCAGAGCGGCGGCGACGGCACCCGCGTGCACACGGTGATCAAGCCCAAGAACCCGGCCCCCGCCGCGCCGGCCAAGCCGGGAGGCAACTGATGCTCATCGCCCAGGGGTTGCGCAAGCGTTACCGGCAGCGCGAGGTGGTGCAGGACTTCGGCCTGAGCCTGGAGCTGGGCGAGGTGGTCGGCCTGCTCGGCCCCAACGGCGCCGGCAAGACCACCTGCTTCTACATGATCGTCGGGCTGGTGGCCTCCGACGCCGGCAGCATCGAGCTGGACGGCCGCGACATCACCTCCGAACCGATGTACCGCCGGGCCAAACTCGGCGTCGGCTACCTGCCGCAGGAACCCTCGGTGTTCCGCAAGCTCACCGTGGCCGACAACATCCGCCTGGTACTGGAACTGCGCGAGGATCTGGACCACGCCGCGGCCGAGAAGGAGCTGGAATCCCTGCTCGACGAACTGCAGGTCGCGCACGTGGCCGAACAGCTCGGTGCCAGCCTGTCCGGCGGCGAGCGGCGCCGGGTCGAGATCGCCCGCGCACTGGCCGCACGCCCGCGGCTGATGCTGCTAGACGAGCCGTTCGCCGGCGTCGACCCGATCTCGGTGGGCGAGATCCAGCGCATCATCACCCACCTCAAGGACCGCGGCATCGGCGTGCTGATCACCGACCACAACGTCCGCGAAACCTTGGGAATCTGCGACCGGGCGTATATCCTCGCCGAAGGCAGCGTGCTGGCGCAGGGAACCCCGGACGCGCTGCTGTCCAACCCGGACGTGCGCCGCGTCTACCTGGGAGAGACCTTCCGGCTGTAGACGGGGCGGATCGGCCGGGCCGATTCGTAGGATTTCCCCCGATCCCCGGATGAAACCACGCCTGCAGACATCGCTGGGGCAACACCTGGTCATGACGCCGCAGTTGCGCCAGGCCATCCGCCTGCTGCAGATGTCCAGCGCCGAGCTGGAGGTCGAGATCGCCGAGGCGGTGGAGACCAATCCCCTGCTGGACTGGGCCGAGGGCACCGACGGCGAGGCCGGGCCCGGCGAGGGCGAAGCGATCCAGTCCGCCGAGGCGGACCGCGACGACGGCGACGACTGGCAACCCGACCAGGGCCCCTGGTCCGAGGCTGGCGGCGGCGGCTCGTTCGACGACGACGACGAAACGGGCAGCGCCGCCGAGCGCGTGGCCGCCTCGGAAACCCTGCACGACCACCTGCTCTGGCAACTGCACCTGTCGCACCTGTCCGCGCGCGACCGTCTGATCGGCACCGCCCTGATCGACGCCATCGAGGACGACGGCTACCTGCGCACCGAACTGGCCGACATCGCCCAGACCCTGCAGCCGGATACCGTGGCCGGCGTCGACGAAATCGCGGCGGTGCTGTGCCAGCTGCAGCGCTTCGATCCGGTCGGGGTGGGCGCGCGCAGCCTGGGCGAATGCCTGCGCCTGCAGCTGGAGGCGCTCGACCCGCACATCCCCGGCCGCGCCCTGGCCCTGGAAATCGCCGCCGGCGCGCTGCTGGAGAAGCTGCCGCGCAGCGGCGCGGCCGGGCTGGCCACGGAACTGCGCCGGCCGGCCGCGCAGGTGGAAGAGGCGGTGTCGCTGCTGCGCTCGCTCGACCCCAAGCCCGGCGTGCAGATCGGCAGCGTGGCCAGCGATACCTACGTAGTGCCCGACTGCGTGGTCTGGCGCCAGCGCGGCGTGTGGCGCGCGGCGCTGGCCAGCCAGCACCTGCCGCGGGTCACCATCCACCGCGGCTACGAACAGCTGATCCGCTCCTGCAGCGAGGCCGACGCCGGCTACCTGCGCGGCCACCTGCAGGAGGCGCGCTGGCTGCTCAAGAGTCTGGAGGCGCGCGGCGAAACCCTGCTCAAGGTCACCCGCTGCCTGATCCGCGAGCAGGCCGGCTTCCTGGAATTCGGCGAGCAGGCCCTGCGCCCGCTGACCCTGCGCGAGGTGGCCGAGCAGATCGGCCTGCACGAATCCACCGTCTCGCGCGCAATCGCCCGCAAGTACGTGCGCACCCCGCGCGGCACCCTGCCGCTGCGCGCGTTCTTCGCCTCCGGGGTGGCCACCGAGGGCGGCGGCGAGACTTCCAGCACCGCCATCCAGTCGATGATCCGCAAGCTGATCGAGGGCGAGAACCCGCGCAAGCCGCTGTCCGACGCCAAGCTGGCCGATCTGCTCAAGTCCTCGGGTGTGAGCGTGGCCCGGCGCACGGTCACCAAGTACCGCGAGGCGATGGACATCCTGTCCTCGCACGAGCGGGTGCGGATGGGGTGAGCGCTGGGCGAGTTGGAGGATGCAGGCCGGGGGGACCGGCGTTGCTCTCTTTCGCTCATCCTTTTGCTCGTCATTCCCGCGAAGGCGGGAATCGCTCTTGCCTTTGAAGCGAAGGCTTTCGCGCCTTCGGTGCGAAAGCCTTCGCTTCAAAGAAGCACAAGCCCCCCCACCATGAATCCGCCCGGCGGCGCGCAACGCAATCTTCACCCATGCCCTGTCCGGCTGGTGCAAGCTGGCCGCGCAGCCATCCGCCGCGCCCATCCAAGGAGGTCATCGAACCCCAAAGCCCGTACCGGCCGTCCGCGCGGACGCCGGCATCCACCGCGACATCAACCATGCATGCAGGAGAAACCACGATGCGCATCGAGACCTATGGCCAGTCGATCGAAGTCACCCCCGCCCTGAGGGAATACGTGACCAGCAAGTTCCAGCGCCTGGAACGACATTTCGACCAGCCCCTCGACGTACGCGCGCAACTGGGCTTCTCCAAGCCCGACTACGTGGCCGAAGCCACCCTCAACGTCTCCGGCCGCACCCTGCACGCCGACGCCGGCGCCCAGGACATGTACGCGGCCATCGACATCCTGGCCGACAAGCTCGACCGCCTGGTCCTCAAGCACAAGCGCAAGCAGATCGACCGCCAGCGCGGCCCGCGCGGCGAGAACGCCGACTGACGCAACCCTCCGCCCCGCCGCCGGCAGCGCGCCGGTGGCGGTGGCGCAACCCGTCCGGGCTATCATCGGCGCGTCTGCCACTCCGCGCGCGCCATGGACACCCGCATCTCCGCCCTGGACCTGTTCGAACAACAGAAGGACAAGCTCGCCCTGCGCTGGGTGGCCGGGCGCAAGGGCGAGAAGCGCGAGATCGATTCCGGCGGCACGGTCAGCCGCCGCCCCTCGCTGGCCGGCTACCTCAACGCCATCTACCCCAACAAGGTGCAGATCCTGGGCACCGAGGAACTGGCCTGGCTGGACTCGCTGGATTCGCGCCAGCGCTGGGAGACGATCGAGAAAATCGTGCGCTTCCGCCCGCTGGCGCTGGTGATCAGCAAGAACCAGGCCTGCCCGGAGGACCTGCGCGCGGCCGCCGAGGAATCCGACACTCCGCTGTGGGTCTCGCCCAAGCGCGGCCACGAACTGCTCAACCACCTCTCCTACCACCTCGCCCGCACGCTCGCCCCGCGGGTCACCCTGCACGGGGTGTTCATGGAGATCTACTCGATCGGCGTGCTGATCACCGGCGAGGCCGGTTCGGGCAAGAGCGAGCTGGCGCTGGAACTGCTCAGCCGCGGCCACCGCCTGGTCGCCGACGACGCCCCCGAGTTCACCCAGATCGCGCCGGACGTGCTCGACGGCACCTGCCCCGAACTGCTGCAGGACCTGTTGGAGGTGCGCGGTCTGGGCGTGCTCAACGTGCGCGAGATGTTCGGCGACACCGCGGTGAAGAAGAACAAGTACCTGCGCCTGATCGTGCACCTGACCCGGCCGATGACCGAG
>JASGEB010000182.1:0-3948 GCA_047606785.1 Pseudoxanthomonas sp. | reverse complement strand
GGCCGTCGCCGCGCCCGCCGCCGCCGCCGCCGCGCCTGCCCCGGCCGAGGCGGCCAACACCAACCCGGTGGCGCCGCCACAGGGCCCGGCGCCGGTGGAGGGCAGCGACTACACCCTGCTCGGCGAGGGCCAGACCTTCGACCCGGCCGACGGCCGCGTCGAGGTGGCGGAGGTGTTCAACTACATCTGCCCGGCCTGCGCGGCGTTCCAGCCGGCCTTCGACGCGTGGAAGGCCAAGCTGCCGGCCGACGTGCGGGTGGTGCTCGTCCCGGCCCAGTTCCGCGACGATTTCCGCAACTACGCCAAGGTCTACTACGCCGCCGAGGCGCTGGGCGTGGCCGCCAGGACCCACGATGCGATGTACCAGGCGATCCACCAGGACAAGACCCTGCCCGGCGAGGGAGAGCCCTTCGACCTGGACAAGGTGGCGCAGTTCTACCAGGCCCAGGCCGGGATCGATCCGGCGACGTTCAAGCAGACCTACGCCAGCTTCGCGGTGGCCGGCAAGCTGGGCAAGGCCAACCAGTTCGCGCTGCGCAGCCAGATCGCCGGCACCCCGTCGATCGTGATCGCCGGCAAGTACCTAGTGAAGGGCAAGACCTACGACGACGCCCTGCGCATCGCCGATCATCTGATCGCCCGGGAGCGCGCCGCCGGCACGCATTGACGCCGCCGGCCCCCATCCCCGTGCCGCAGACGCCGCCCCCACGCCGCCTGCGCCTGCTCAGCGCCAACATCCAGGCCGGCTCGAGCACGCGCAGGTACAGCGACTACCTCACCCGCAGCTGGTCGCACGCGCTGCCGGTGGGCGCCAAGCGCGCCAGCCTGGACGCGATCGCCGAGCTGGCCGGCGGGCACGACATCGTCGGCCTGAACGAGGCCGACCCCGGCAGCCTGCGCTCGGGCTTCACCAACCAGACCCACTACCTGGCCGAGCGCGCCGGCTTCGACTACTGGAGCCACCAGCCCAACCGCAACGTCGCCCGCGTGGCCGGCAGCGCCAACGGCCTGCTCAGCCGGCTGCAGCCGGTGAAGGTGGCCATGCACGCCCTGCCCGGGCGGATCGCCGGGCGCGGGGTGCTGTGCGCGCACTTCGGCCACGGCGAGGACGGCCTGGTGGTGGCGGTGGCGCACCTGTCGCTGGGCATGCGTTCGCGGCACATGCAGCTGGCGTTCCTGGCCGAACTGCTGGCCCCGCACCGGCACGCGCTGCTGATGGGCGACTTCAACTGCCAGCCGGACGTGCCGGAGATGGCGCTGCTGTACCGGCGTACCCGGCTGCTGCCGCCGCGGCACTGCGTGGCCACCTTCCCCAGCTGGCGGCCGCAGCGGGCGATCGACCACATCCTGGTCACCGCCGCGCTGCGCTCGGACCATGCCCGCGCCCTGCCGGCGGCGCATTCGGACCACCTGGCGCTGGCCATGGAGGTCGAAGTACCGGCGCAGGCGCTGGCCTGAGCGGAGCGCCCGCGCCGGCTTCAGCCCGGTCATGGCAGCATCGGCGCGATTCCGTCCACCGCCTGCCGCCGATGCCCGTCCCGATCCGCCTGTCCGCCTGCCTCCTGCTCCTGGCCGCCCTGGCGCCGGCCGCCCGCGCCCAGGCCCCGGCCGCGCTGGATGCCCAGCGCGAGGCGGTGCGGCAGGCGCTGGCCGCGGCCGAAAGCGGCCAGCTCGTCGCGCTGCAGGACCCCGCGCTGGCCGGTTCGCCGCTGCTGGGCTGGATCGAATACGCCCAGCTCAAGCGCAACATCGGCAGCGTCGAGCGCGCCCAGGCCGAGGACTTCCTGCGCCGCCAGGCCGGCCAGCCGGTGGCCGAGGCCTTCCTCGACGCCTGGCTGCCGGAACTGGCCCGGCGCCAGGACTGGCCGGGCTTCCTGGCCGCCTGGCAGCCGCGCCAGGGCGCCGCCCTGCGCTGCGCGCGTTTGCAGGCGCTGGCGGCCAGCGGCCGCACCGACCCGACCTGGACCGCCGAGGCCCAGGACCTGTGGCGCACCGCCGGGCAGCCGCTGGCGGACGGCTGCGACCCGGTGTTCGCCATCCTCGACGCCGCCGGCGGCCTGACCCCGGACCTGCGCTGGGAGCGCTTCGACGCCGCCGCGGACGCCGCCCAACCGGCGGTCATGCGCGTCGCCGCGCGCGGCCTGCCCGCGGCCGACGCCGCCCTGGCCAATCTCTATGCGGCCTGGATGCAGACCCCCGACGCCCGCGCCGCCGGCTGGCCGAAGACCGCGCGCAGCCGCGCGGTGGCCACCGCCGGGCTGGCGGCGCTGGCCAGGAAGGCGCCGGCCAGCGCCGAGGCGCTGCTGCCGTCGATCGCCGCCGGCCTCGGCCTGGACCCGGCCCAGCGCGGGCAGGTGCTCTACCAGGTCGCGCTGTGGACGGTGGCCTCCTACGGCCCTGAGTCGGCGCGCCGCCTGGCCGCCGTGCCCGAGGCCGCTTGGGACGAACGCCTGCACGAATGGCAGGTGCGCGAGGCCCTGGCCCGCAGCGACTGGCCGTCGGCGCTGGCGGCGATCCGGCGGATGGGCGGCGAGCAGCGCGCCGACCCGCGCTGGCGCTACTTCGAGGCGCGCCTGCTGGACAAGACCGGCCAGCCCGGTGCGCCGGCGCTGTACGCGCAGGCGGCCGCCTCGCCGACTTTCCACGGCTTCCTGGCCGCCGACCGCCTGGGCCAGGGCTACGTGCTGTGCCCGTTGCAGGCCGGCGACAGCGACGCCGCCAAGGCCGCGATCGCGCGCGATCCGGGCATGGTGCGGGCGATGGAACTGTGGAAGCTGCAGCGCCCGGCCTGGGCCACCGCCGAATGGAACGCCGCGCTCAAGCGCCTGGACGACGGCCAGCGGCGGGTGGCGGTGGAAGTGGCGCAGGACAACGGCTGGTTTGACCGCGCGGTGTTCTCCTTCGGCAAGACCCCCGACGAGCTGCGCTACTACGCCCTGCGCTTCCCCCTCCAGCACGCCGGCACGGTGCGCGCCCAGGCCGCGGCCAACGGCCTGGACCCGGCCTGGGTGGCCGCCGAGATCCGCGCCGAGAGCATCTTCGACCCGCACGCGCGCTCGCCAGCCAACGCGCGCGGGCTGATGCAGCTGCTGCCCGGCACCGGCGCCGACACCGCCCGCAAGCTGGGCCTGGCCTGGGGCGGCGCCGACAGCCTGTACGACGCCGACACCAACATCACCCTCGGCAGCGCCTACCTGCGGCAGATGCTGGACACCTGGGGCCAGCCCTACCTGGCCATCGCCGCCTACAACGCCGGCTCGGGGCCGGTCGGGCGCTGGCTGGCGCAACGCCCGGCGATGGACCCGGACTTCTGGATCGAGACCATCGGCTACAAGGAAACCCGCGACTACGTGGCCCGCGTGCTGGCCTTCAGCGTGCTCTACGACTGGCGCCTGCGCGGCGACGCGCTGGCGCTCTCGCAACGCATGACCGGGCGCTTCGACGGTCCGCGCAAGGCGTTCTCCTGCCCGGCCGGCGGCTGAGAGCCGTCGCAACAGGCGCAGGCCGGATCGCGCGCAGCCGCACACCGACGCATTCGCCCAGCATCCAGCACGCGGCGTCGATCCTGCGACTGGACGAAGCGGTCGCCAGCTCTGCTTATAATGCGGTCGACCCGCGGCCGTACGCCGTGCCGGCGCCCCCTCCGCCGGGCCGTCATGCCAACTGGATCCAAGCCACGTGCCTTCGCCGGCACGCCGCCAAGGGTGGACTGTGCGCAACTACGACCTGGAATTCCTCAAGCGTTTCTCGATGGTGATCGGCCTGCTGATGCTGATCACGCTGGGGCTGATCATCGGCGCCCATTTCGTGGCCCGCGCCGTGCCCGACGAGATCTCGCCGGTGGCCACCCGCAACACCGAGCAGCGCATCGCTCCGGTCGGCGCGGTCTACGCCGGCAGCACCGGCGCGGCGCAGCAGGCCGCGGCCGCCGCCGCGGCGCTGGCGGCG
>JASGEB010000181.1:0-10690 GCA_047606785.1 Pseudoxanthomonas sp. | reverse complement strand
GGCCGGCGGCGCCGCGACGGCGACCCGCACCGCCGCGGCAGCCGCCGGCTGGGCGCGCACGCGATCGCCGGCATCGGGATCGGCCGCAGCGACGGCAGGCGCGCCGCCGGCGTGCGCCGCCGCAGCGACGGCAACATCCGGTCGCACCTCGCCCGCTCCCGCCGGCCGGAACGCCAGCATGCGCAGCACGCTCATCTCGAAGCCGGCGCGCGGGCTCGGCGCCAGCGGCAGGTCGCGGCGGCCGGCGAGCGCCATCTGGTACCACAGCTGCACCACCTCCGGACGCAGGCGCGCGGCCAGCGCGGCCACGTCCACGCCTTCGCCCGCGGCGGCCACGCCGGGCACCAGTTGCCTGACCTGGATGCGGTGCAGGGCTTCGGCCAGCGCTTCGAGCACGTTGCCCCAGTCCGGCGCGAACTCGGCCAGCGTCGCCACCACCTGCAGCAGGCGTTGGCCGTCGCCCGCGGCCAACGCGTCCAGCAGCGCGCCGACCTGGGTGCGATCGACCGTGCCGAGCATGGCACGCACGCCGGCGTCGGACAGCTGGCCGCCGGTATAGGCGATCGCCTGGTCCAGCAGCGACAGGCCGTCGCGCAGCGAGCCGTCGGCCGCGCGCGCCACCTGGCGCACCGCGCCCTGCTCGAAGGCGATGCCCTCGGCACCGAGGATGCGCTCGACCTGGCCGGCGATCTGCGCCTCGTCCAGGCGCTTGAGGTTGAACTGCAGGCAGCGGCTGAGCACGGTCACCGGCAGCTTCTGCGGGTCGGTGGTGGCGAGCAGGAACTTGACGTGCTCCGGCGGCTCCTCCAGGGTCTTGAGCAGCGCGTTGAACGCCGCCTTGGACAGCATGTGCACCTCGTCCACCAGGTAGACCTTGTACTTGCCGCGGCTGGGCATGTACTGCGCGTTCTCGATCACCTCGCGCACGTCGTCCACGCCGGTGTTGGAGGCCGCGTCGATCTCCAGCAGGTCGATGTAGCGGCCGGCGTCGATGTCGCGGCAGGCCGCGCATTCGCCGCACGGCTCGGCGCTGGTGCCGCGCTCGCAGTTGAGCGACTTGGCGAAGATGCGGGCGATGGTGGTCTTGCCCACCCCGCGGGTGCCGGTGAACAGGAACGCGTGGTGGATGCGCCCGGAATCCAGGGCGTTGGACAGCGCGCGCACCACGTGCTCCTGGCCCACCAACTCGGAGAACCGCTTGGGGCGCCACTTGCGGGCCAGCACGAGATAGGACATGCCGGCATTGTGCCATGCGCCCGCCGCCGGCTTCGCCGGCCGGGCCGGCCGGCACGCACTTACTCGCCAAGCGCCGCGCCGCCGGCTAGAATGTCCGGCCTTGCATGCGCGGCCGGAAGCCGGCGCGTTCAGGATCCGGAGAGGTGTCCGAGTGGTTGAAGGAGCACGCCTGGAAAGTGTGTAGGCGGCTAAACCCCGCCTCGGGGGTTCGAATCCCCCTCTCTCCGCCAAACATGCGAGTCCCTCGCAAGAGCCCGCACATCCTTGTGCGGACTTTCCAAAGGGAAAACTCCGGGCCGCACTGGGTGCGGCCCACGTCCATGGTGGCCCCGTCGGCCCCTCGCGACGCTAGATCGAAAATCCCGCCAGGGCCGGAAGGCAGCAACGGTATCGATCGACGCGGGCGCCGAGGTCAGTCGGCGGGGCCGCCGCCTTTTCGGAGGTTCTTCACCCGATTGCGGGAATGGAATCTCGGGCCGTTGCTGCGTGCCGGCTTCGGAACCCTGCGCAGCCCCCGACGGTTGGGCACGGCGTCCAACCGAAACCAGCGCCGCAATGACGTTCCCTCGGTTTGGAGAAGAACCTTTTCGGATAGCCGCTCCTCGGCCATCCCTGGCAGGGCGTTCGCGATGGCAAGCGCCATCGCCCACCCTCAGGCCTGATCGGGGATCGGGGTGCCCTGGTGAAACAGCATGCGCCAGCCGGTCGTATCGCGCTGCCACAACGAGCTGCGCCGCGCGCGACGCAGGGTGCCGCCACACTGCAGCGTGGACACATAGCGCAACTGCACCAGATCCGGCGCCAGCATCACCGCCTCGAACTCGCCGGCACTGCACACGAAATCTTCCTCGCCCGGCAGCAGACTCAGAAGTTCGGTCCGATCGAACCGGCGCCCGGACGCGCCAAATTCGACGAAGGAAGGGGCCAGCAGCGCCTGCAGCGCCGCCGCCGACGTACGTACAACAGGATCGAGCAGACGCCGCTCCAACTCGCACAGGTGCGCAGCCAGCACGGCGTCCACCGCTCAGTGCTCCCCGTGCCGATCCAGCGTCAAACCAGTTGGCGGTTGCGGCCGGGCGCTCACGCCAACGCCCGCAACGGTAACGGCGCGCGCAGCGGCAGCACCTGCCCGGGCCGCGCGACTTGATAGCCGCGTGCGGCCAGCAGTTCGGCTTCCTCCGCGCTGGCGTGGTGGTAGAGCACGCAGCGGGCCAGCAGTTCGGCCGGGTATTCGCGCTCCAGGTCGTCGATGCCGCTGTGCGAAGGATTGCCGTGCAGCGCGCAGTCGTGGGCGACCCGCTCGCCGGCGGCGGCGTGGCGCGCCAGCGCCTCCGGGATCGGGCGGGTGTCGCCGGTCCACACCAGGCTGCCGGGCAGGCGCAGGCCGAAGGCGGTCTGCGGCCAGTGGTGGCGCACCTCGAACACCTCCAGGCGCACGCCACGGTGCCAGAACGCCTCGCCCACCGGCACCAGCCGGAACGCCTCCCAGAAGTTGACCCCGCCTTCGGCCAGCACGTTGGGATAGTCGCCGACCCGCCGGTGCAGCAGCGGCAGCAGCGGCGCCGGCACGTACACGCTGACCCGGCCGCGCCGCGTCGGGTCGAACCAGGTGCCGCCGAACAGGCGCTCGAATCCGCCCACGTGGTCCAGGTGCGCATGGGTGACGAACACGGCCTCGGGCAGGTGCCCGTAGCGGCCGGCGAAGGCCTCCAGTCCGCTCTCGCCGCAGTCGATCGCCAGCCACGGCGCGCCGTCCAGCTCGATGCTGGCCATCGACGAGCCCAGCGCCGGCGCCGAGGCATTGCCGGTGCCGTGGAAACACAGCGACCAGGCCGGCATCACACACCGCGTTCCCAGGCGCGCTCGTAGGCCCGGCGCAGGCGGGCGAAACCCTCGCCCACCTCCTGCTCGCCGCGCTGCCCGCGCAGCTTGAGCAGCGAGCGCCGCAGCCGAGCCAGGTTGGCCTCGCGCCAGGCAGTGGCCGGGATGCGCAGGCGGCCGCGGTCGAAATCGATCACCCAGCCGCGGCCGTTGCGGTCGAACAGGATGTTGGTGGCGTTGAGGTCGGCGTGGTCCAGGCCCTCGCGGTGGAAGCGCGCGATCAGCCGGCCGGCCTCGTCCCAGGGCGCGTCGCCGCCGTCGGCCTGCATCAGCTCGGCCAGCGAGCGTACGTCCTGCAGCCGCTCGATCAGGATCGCGGCGCGGTAGCCCAGGCCCTCGCGGTGGTAGCTGGCCGCCAGCGGCCGCGCCACCGGCAGGCCACGCGCCAGCAACTGGCGGGTCAGGCGGAACTCGGCGAAACTGCGGGTGGCCTGGGCGCCGTGCCACAGATAGCGGTCGCGGCTGACCCGGGCGGCCATGCCGCCGCGCAGGTAGCGGCGCAGCACCGCCGGGCCGAACGCGCCTTCGACGAACCACGCCCCGCCGCGGCCGCCGCTGCCCACCGGCTGCGCGCGCTCGCCCCACCAGGCCGGGTCCAACCAGCGCGGATCGGCTTGCCGCAGGCGCTTGCGGTCGAACAGAATCGCCCCGTACCCGCGTTCCTCACGGAACGGCAGCAGCATTTCCGTAGCGTCGAACGCGGTCATCGCGCGAGTCTAACAACATTGCCCGGATTCCCTGACTCCCTATGCCTGCTGCGCCTGTCGGCGCTGGGCGACGTCACCCACGTGGTGCCGCTGGTGCGGACCCTGCAGGCCGCGCGGCCGGACGCGCCGCTGCACTGGATCATCGACGGCGCCGGCCTGCGCCTGCTCGACGGGCTGCCGGGAGTGAGCTTCCACCGCTACGACAAGCACACCGGCCTGGCCGGCATGCGCGCGCTGCGGCGCGAGCTGCGCGCGGCCGCGCCCGGCGGCCGCTTCGGCGCGCTGCTGCAGATGCAGGTGGCCGCGCGCGCCAACCTGCTGTCGGCGTTCGTGCCGGCGCGGCGGCGGATCGGCTACGACCGCGCGCGCGCGAAGGACCTGCACGGCCTGTTCGTGCGCGAGCGCATCCCAGACCGCCCCGGCATCCACGTGCTCGATGCCATCGGCAGTTTCTGCGAGCCGCTGGGCCTGAAGCAGACCACGGTGCGCTGGGACCTGCCGGTGCCGGATTCGGCTTACGAATGGGCCGCCGCGCAGTGGCCCGAGGACGGTACCCCGGTGCTGATGATTTCGCCCTGCTCCAGCCACGAGCGCCGCAACTGGTACCCGGACCGCTACGCCGCCCTGGCCGACCACGCCGCTGCGAAAGGCTGGAAGGTGGTCCTGTGCGGTGGCCGCAGCGAACTGGAGCGCCGCACCGCCGACGCCATCCTGGCGGCGATGAAGGCCGCGGCGCTGGACCTGGTCGGCAAGGACACGCTCAAGCAGCTGCCGGCCCTGTTGGCGCGCGCCAGCCTGCTGGTCACCCCCGACTCCGGCCCGATGCACATCGGCAACGCCATGGGCAGCAAGGTGCTGGGCCTGCACGCGGCCAGCAACCCGGCCCGCAGCGGCCCCTACTCGGACCGCCGCTACTGCGTGGACCGCTACGACGCGGCCGCGCGCAAGTACCTGGGCAAGCCGGCGGCCGAGCTGAAATGGGGCACCAAGATCGAGTTCGAAGGGGTGATGGACCTGGTCAGCCTGGACGATGCGGTGGCGGCGTTCGAGCGCTATTGCGCCGATCACCCGGCGTAGGACGGGTCACGCCCCGTCGAGGCAAGCCTCAGCCGTTGCCGGCCCGGTAGTCCTGGTACGACTTCTCCTCGACGTAGCTCGAGCCCAGCGCCAGGTTGATCTGCTTCTTGATCCGCGCACGCTCGTCGTTCTCGAAGTAGACGCTGCGGGCCAGGCGGACGAATCCCTCGTCGAACACCTGCGCCTTTTCCTTCAGGCGGATGTCGTCCTCGATCTCCCACAGCCGCTCGTTGACCGCCTTCAGCGCCTCGCGCAGCTCGGCGACGTTCTGGACCGAGGCCGGGTGCGCGGCCCAGGTCGCTTCCAGCACCGCCAGCTCGTTGCGCACGTTGACCAGCTTGGCCGGATCGGTCATGCGCTCGGACTTGATCTGCAGGATCGCGATCTTGTCCAGCAGCTCGCCGAAGGACACGGGGGTGAGGATCTCGGACATGGATGGGAAGCGGGTGACCGGGGCAACCTAGTGTACCCGCCGCCCCGGCGCGCTTGTCCGCCGCTGCGGCGGCACGTATCATGCCTGCCCCTTCGGACGCGCCTGTGTCCGTAGGCGCCGCCGCAAGACCACCGGAGAGGTGGCAGAGTGGTCGAATGTACCTGACTCGAAATCAGGCGTACGTGCAAGCGTACCGTGGGTTCGAATCCCACCCTCTCCGCCATGTTGCTGCAGCGAACCCCGCCCGAAGCGGGGTTCGCTGTTTTGTGGCTGTACGGGCGGCTTGTGGCCCGCGCACGCGGCCGCGATCATGCCCCTGGCCGCCGGTCGGCCGCCGATACTAGGGCCACCATGATCGAATTCGGACATCTCAGCCACACCGGCCTGCGCCGTTCCCTCAACGAGGACACCTACTACGGCGACGGCGCGCTGGGCCTGTGGCTGGTGGCCGACGGCATGGGCGGGCATGCCAGCGGCGAGGTCGCCAGCGCGCTGGCGCGCGAGGCGATCGTGCGCGAGGTCCGCGCCGGCGCTTCGCTGGAGCAGGCCATCCGCGCGGCCGACGCCGAGATCATCGAGGCCTCGCGCGGACGCAACGACGCCCTGCCGATGGGCACCACGGTGGTGGCCGCACGGGTGGACGGCGGGCGCTTCGAGGTGGCCTGGGTCGGCGACAGCCGCGCCTACCTGTGGCGCGAGGACCGGCTGGTCCAGCTAAGCCGCGACCACAGCTACGTGCAGCAGTTGATCGCCGAGGGCGTGCTGACCGGCGAGCAGGCGCGCAGCCATCCGCAGCGCAACGTGATCACCCAGGCGCTGGGCGTGACCGACCCGGCGCAGTTGAACGTCGAATGCCTCACCGGCGAGTTCCGCCCGGGCATGCAGCTGCTGTTGTGCAGCGACGGGCTGACCGAGGAAGTGGACGACCGCGGCATCGCCGAGACCCTGCGCCAGGACGAGGTCAGCGCGCAGGAATGCGTGGACACGCTGGTGGCCGCCGCGCTGGACGGCGGCGGTTCGGACAACGTCACCGTGGTGCTGGTGCGCCGCATGTAGGAGCGCACGTCGAAGGCGGGCGCGATGGGGCTTTCATGGGGAAAGCCCGATCGCGCCCCTGCGGTGCGCTCCTACGCAAGGTCCCACAGGCAGCTGCCACCGGCCTTGGCGCGCAGCTTCTGCAGGCGCTGCGCGTGCGCCTCCAGTTCGTCGGCGTGCACCCGCACGCGCAGCCTCGGCGCCTGCGGCACCGCCGCCGCGACCTGCGCCTGCGCGGCCACGGTCGCCGTCGCTTCCGTCTCGATCGCGCCGAAGCCGATCTCGCCCTGGCCGGCGGTCAGCGCCAGGTAGACCTCGCACAGCAGTTGGGCGTCGAGCAGCGCGCCGTGCAGCTGGCGGTGGGCGTTGTCCACGCCCAGGCGCTTGCACAGCGCGTCCAGCGAGTTGCGCTGGCCGGGGTAGCGCTGGCGCGCCAGCAGCAGCGAATCTTCCACCGTCACCCGGTCCAGCAGCCGGCCGTAGCCGCCGCCCAGCAGCGACAGCTCGTAGTCGAGGAAGCCGATGTCGAAGGCGGCGTTGTGGATGATCAGTTCGGCGCCGTCGATGAAGGCCAGGAACTCGTCGGCGATCTGCGCGAACCTGGGCTTGTCGGCGAGGAAGTCCAGGGTCAGGCCGGTGACCTCGGCGGCGCCGGGCTCGAATTCGCGCTCGGGATGGATGTACTGGTGGAAGCTGCGCCCGGTCAAGCGGCGCTCGACCAGCTCCACCCCGCCGATCTCGACGATCCGGTTGCCCTTCTTCCATTCCAGGCCGGTGGTCTCGGTATCCAGGACGATCTGGCGCATGTTCATTCCAGTGGCAGCGAATACAGCCGCAGCGCGTGGTCGATGCCGGGCAGGACGATCATTCTGTCGAACCCGAACCGCAATGTCTGCAGCAGCGCGATCGAGGCGGCGTTGTCCGGATTGACGATCGCCAGCATGCGCCCGATGCCGCGCTCGCGAGCCTCTTCCAGCACCGCACGTGCAGCTTCCAGCGCATAGCCGCGGCCGCGTCCGGCGGGCAGGAAGGCATAGCCCAGGTCCGGCCCGTCCAGTCCCTCGCGTCGCACCAGGCCGCAATTGCCGATGCTCTCGCCGCTGGCCTTGAGCTCGACCCGCAGCATGCCCCAGCCCTGCGCGTAGGCGGGCACTACGCGTTCGCGCAGGTAGGCGCGGGCGTCGTCGCGGCTGCGCACGCCGCGATCGGCGATGGCACGGACGAAATCGGGATCGTTGAGCAGGCTCAGCGTGAAATCCGCGTCCGCGGCCGAATCGGGCGACATGCGCAGCAACCGCAGGCGCTCGGTTTCCAGTTCGGCCGGGGTCATGCGGCCTGGTCGCGGATGGCAATGGCCTGGTCACGTGCGAGCTGGTCCACGCGCTCGTTGTCCGGATCGCCGGAATGGCCCTTGACCCAGCGCCAGTCGATGCGGTGGCGCTGACTGGCCAGCTGCAGGCGTTCCCACAGTTCGCGGTTCTTCACCGCGCCGCCGCCAGTGGTCTTCCAGTGCTTGCGGATCCAGCCGGGCAGCCACTCGGTGATGCCCTGGCGGACGTACTGCGAATCGGTGAACAGCACCACCTGGCACGGTTCGGTCAGCGCTTCCAGGGCCATGATCGCCGCCATCAACTCCATCCGGTTGTTGGTGGTGTGGGCCTCGCCGCCGGCCAGCTCGCGCTCGTGCGCGCCATAGCGCAGCAAGGCGGCCCAGCCGCCCGGGCCGGGATTGCCCAGGCAGGCGCCGTCGGTGTGGATGCCGATTTCCTTCATGGAGCGATTTCTTCCATCACGGGGTTGCGGGAATCGGCCGCCGGGCGGACGCGGACCAGGCTGCCGGCCAGTGCGCCGGGTACCCCCGCCGGCCGCCAGGCCGGACGGGCGACCGGAGCGGCGATCAGATCGGGGCCGCGTTTGTCGGCCGCCAGCAGGCAGCCGGCACGCAGCCAGGCCGGATCGTTGGCGTTCTTCCAGCAGGGGCCGAGACGTTCGACCGGCGTGGTGCATTCCAGCCCGGCCCGGCGCAGCCGCTGCTGCCAGCGACCGGCTGCCAGCGCCCGCAGGCCGCTGCGACGCCAGCGCAGGCGGTAGGGGCTGGCCGGGTTGAGCGCCAACAGCCACAGCCGGCCGCCGGGCTGCAGCACGCGCACGCACTCGCCCAGCAGTGTCGCCGGCAGGCCTTCGGCCACGTGCTGAAGCACGATCAGGGCGACGCTGGCGTCGGCCAGCGGCAGGGCCAGGCCGCAGCGGACCGGGCCCTCGAAACCGCCGCCGACGGCTCGCAGGCTCAGTCCGGCCGGCACCACCGCGCTGCCGGCCACGCCGCCGGGATGCAGCCACAGGGTCGGCGCGGTGGCCCGGGCCGCCAGCAGCGCGGCAATGCGCGGCTGCTCGGCCGCCAGCAGGGCGGCGCCGGCGGCGGACCCGAACCAGGCCAGGGGCTCGGGTTGACGGTGGACGGGGGAGACGGGCATGGTCGGGGATTCTAGCCCCGGCCCGGCCCGGGACCCGGTGTGCGACTGCCGACGGAGGCCGCCGATGCCCGACCCCACTCCCCGCCTGGACGCCCTGCCCGCCCTCTCCGACAACTACATCTGGACCCTGTCGGGCGAGGCCGGCGCGGTCATCGTCGACCCGGGCGAGGCCGCGCCGGTGCTGGCCGCGGCCGCCGCCGGCCTGCGCCCGCTGGCGGTGCTGCTCACCCATCACCATGCCGACCACTGCGGTGGAGTGGCGGCGCTGCGCGCGCACTGGCCGGAACTGGCGGTGTACGCCCCGCACGACGAGCGCATCGCCAACACCAGCGTGCGCGTGGCCGACGGCGAGCAGATCGAAGTGGCCGACTGGACCTTCGAGGTGATCGCCGTGCCCGGCCACACCCTCAGCCACGTCGCCTACCGCCGCCGCGCCGCGGGCGGCGAGCTGTTCTGTGGCGACACCTTGTTCAGCCTAGGCTGTGGCCGGCTCTTCGAAGGTACGCCCGCGCAGATGCTGACCTCCCTAGACCGCCTGGCCGCCCTGCCCGACGCCACCCCGGTGTGCTGCGGCCACGAATACACCCTCGCCAATGCCACCTTCGCACTGGCGGTGGAACCCGGCAACGTCGCCCTGCGAGCGCGTGCGGCGCAGGTGCGCGCGCTGCGCGCCGAGGGCCGCCCCAGCCTGCCCTCGACCCTGGCCGAGGAAAAAGCCTGCAACCCGTTCCTGCGGGTGCGCGAGCCGGCGGTGAAGGCGGCTGTGGACGCCTGGCTGGGCGAAGCCACGGCCGATCCGGTGCAGACCCTGGCCGCTCTGCGGCGCTGGAAGGACGGTTTCGCCGCATGAGCGCAGCGCGCGCGCTGCTGGCGCTGGCCTTCGTCCTGCCGAGCGCGCAGGCCCAGCAGGACGCCGCCACCATGGCCACCGCACCGGCGCCGGCTGCGCCGGTGCCGCCGCTGGATAGCCTGCCGACCCTGCCAGGCGACCTCGCCAGCGGCCTCACCGACGGCCGCGCCATCTTCCAGCAGTTCCGCGCCGGCCTGGCCGAGCCGGACTGCGACGCCGCCGCCGGCCGCCGCTGGCGCGGCCAGTTCGCCCATGCGCCCGACCGCCTGGCCGACGAGGACGAAAACGTCCTGCCGCTGTTCGGCTACGTGGTCGGCGAACTGCGCCAGGCCGGCCTGCCCACCGAATTCGCTCTGATCCCGTTCGTCGAGAGCGGCTACCGGCCCGGCGTGCGCAATGGCACCGGCCCGGCCGGGCTGTGGCAGTTCATCGGCGGCACCGCCCGCCTGCACGGCGTGGAGATGCGCGCCGGCTACGACGGCCGGCTGTCGCCGGTGGAGTCCACCCAGGCTGCGGTCAGCTACCTGAAGAAGCTGTACGCCGACCTGGGCGGCAACTGGCAGCTGACGGTGATGGCCTACAACGCCGGCGAAGGCCGCCTGGTGCAGTCGCTGCGGCGCGCCGGCATGTCCACCGCCGACGCCCGCCCGCGCGATCTGCCGGGGCTGTCGCCGGTGACCTACACCTACGTGCAAAAACTGCACGCGCTGGCCTGCGCGCTGGAAGATGCCGGCCACCGCCCGGACTGGCAGCAGGCCATGCAGCGCCAGGTGCCGCGCCTGCTGCCGCGGCCGCTGCCGCACAGCTGGACGGGCCTGGCGGCCTGGGCCGAACACGAGAACCAGGACCTGGAACTGCTGGCCAGCCTCAACCCGGCGCTGGTGCCGCTGCGGCGCGGCGCGGCCGCGCCGCGCTACGTGCTGGCGCCGGTCGCTCCCGGCGGCGATGCCGATGCGCTCGGGGTCGGCGCCGTCGCCGATCCGGCCGACGACTCCAG
>JASGEB010000180.1:0-18778 GCA_047606785.1 Pseudoxanthomonas sp. | reverse complement strand
GCTCCACGGTCGCGACCGGCGCGGCGCTGGCGGCCGGGCCGGGTGCCGCTTCGGCCTTGGCCGGTGCCGGCCCGGTGGCCTCCTCCGCCCACAGGTAGCCGGCCTGGCACAGGCGCTGCAGCAGGGCCGGCGTGTCCTCGCCGAGCATGGCCGCCAGCTGCGCCTGGCTGCGCCGGCCGTCGCTGAGGATCAACGCGCGCCGCTCGCGCAGGCTGAGCGGCGCGCGGTGCGTGGCCAGGACTTCCTGGGCCAGGGGCGTCTTGCGGAATCGCATGGTCGGTCACGGCCGGACGGACGCCGCAGCCTGGAAGACGCTCGTGAAGCGCCGATGACAATCGTGCGACGGCGGACCGATCTGCGCACGCCGTCGCGCAAGGACGGCTTCAGGGCGCCGGCGGCAGCGACCAGTCCGCTCGCAGGCGCGCGTACTGCGCGCGCGGCAGCAGCACGAAGCGCGGCTGCCGGCCGGCGTCGAGCCAGTGCAGCAGCGCGTCCATGTTGGCCGGTTCCATCGACGTGCAGCCGGCGGTCGGTTCGTCCGGATGGCGGCGCAGGTGGGCGAAGATGCAACTGCCCAGGCCGGGCAGGCCGTGCGCGTTGTGGCCGATGACGAAGCCTTCGCGGTAGCGGATGTCACCCTGGTCGTAGAGGTCCAGGCGCATGTGCTCGCTGGCGCCCGCGACCGCGGCCTGGCCGACCTGGCCGGCGTCGACGATGCGGTTGTAGAGCGGCGAGCCGGACACGTCCACGCACCAGCTGTCGGCCTGCATCTGCCGGTAGTCCAGGCCGGTGGCGAACTGCGGCGCATAGCCGAAGGCGATGCCGATGGCGAACACGCCGGCCGGGCTGCGGCCGTCGCCTTCGCGCTTGTGCGGGCCGTCGTCGGCGGGCGGCGGCTGCAGGCCTTCGCCCCAGGCGCTGCCGTTGCGGCCCAGCGAGACGTCGAAGGCCGGGCCGTGCGCGACCCAGCGGCCGTGCACGCGTTCGAACGCCTGCAGCCGGCCGGCCGGGGCGTCCCAGTCCGGCGCGACCACCAGCACCAGTTGCCCGGCCTCGGCCAGCGGGTCGGTCGGCGGGCGCGGTGCGCTGGCGCAGGCCGCCAGCAGCGCCGCCGCCAGCAGAGCCGCCGGCAGCAGCAGGTGGGCGAGGCGTGGACGCGGGCGATGAGAGCGCATGGGATTCCTCACAGGTCGAGCAGGTGCTGCACGCGTTCCTGGTTGATCGCCAGCTGGCGCTCGCGCTCGGGGTTGGACTGGCACAGCAGCACGAACAGGAAGTCGAGCAGGTACTGCAGGCCGGCGCGGTAGAGCAGCTGCTCGATGTGCGGCGCCGGGTCGTGCGCGGACACCGCCAGAGCGACGTCGGCGTGGGCGCGCAGTGGGTTGGCGGTGTGGCGGGTCACCGACACCACCTTGCCGCCGCCGTCCTGGAAGGCGCGCGAGAGCTGCGAGAGCTGGACCAGCTTGCCGAACTCGCTCAGCAGCACCAGCACGTCGCCGGCGCGCGCGGCCGACAGGTTGGCCATCATAAGGATCGGGTCGGCGTGGTGCACGGTCAGCACGCCCAGCAGCGACAGGCGCATGGCGAACTCGCGCGCGAACAGGCCGTCATCGCCCAGCCCGCACACGAACACCCGCTCGGCGCCGTCGATCAGCGCGGTCACCTGCTCGATGGCCGGGCGCGGGTTGACCAGCCGGGTCTGCTCCTCGGTGGCGGCCTTGGAACGGCGCAGCGCCTCCTCCAGCCGGGTATAGGCGTCGCCGGGCGCGGCGGGATCGCGCGCGGCCGCCTGGGCCTGGTCGCTGCCGCGCGCCACCGCTTCGCCCACCGACCACTTCAGATCCGGCCAGCCGCGGAAGCCGAGCTTCTGGCAGAACTTGACCACGCTGGACTGGCTCACTCCCAGGGCGTTGGCCAGCTGCTGAGAGGAGTAGTCGCGCAGCAGGTGGGCGTTGTCGAGGATGAAGTCGGCGATGCGGCGCTCGATCGCCGACATCTGCTCGCGCTCGGAACGGATCTTCACCAGGGGAGGCATGGGCGGATGGGCCAGGTCGCCGCGGGGCATGGTGGGGGTCTCGGCAAGGACGCAGTTCAGCCGGCGATCATCTCGAGCCCGCCGATCCTGCGGATGCCCAGCCCCGGTGCGTCGGAGATGCTGATTTCCGATTCGTTGAAGCTCACTCCGCCCTCGACCGGGTCGAACTGCCCCAGCGAGGGCCCGTCCAGGTCGATCTTGGTGATGGTGCCGGCCTTGGCCACCGCCACGTGCACCGCCGCGGCCACGCTGATGGAGGATTCGATCATGCAGCCGATCATGCACTCCACCCCGTACAGCGCGGCGATGTCGGCGATGCGCACGGCGTTGGAGATGCCGCCGGTCTTCATCAGCTTGATGTTGATGATGTCGGCGGCGCGGGTCTTGATCAGGTCGATCACCTGGGTCGGCTCGAACACGCTCTCGTCGGCCATCACCGGGGTGTGCACGCGCTCGGTGACGTATTTCAGGCCGTCGATGTCGGCGGCCTTGACCGGCTGCTCCAGCAGTTCCAGCACCACCCCGGCGTCCTCCAGCCTCTGCATCGCGTAGACCGCCTGCTTGGCGGTCCAGCCCTGGTTGGCATCCAGCCGCAGCAGGGCGCGGCCCTCGACCGCGGCGTGGATCGCCTTGACCCGCTCGATGTCCAGGCCGATGTCCTTGCCGACCTTGATCTTCAGCGATTCGAAGCCGCGCTCCAGCGCGCTGAGCGAATCGGCCACCATCTTGTCGATGTAGTCCACCGAGATGGTGATGTCGGTGGTGATCACCGGGTCGCCGCCGCCGAGCAGCTGGTACAGCGGCGCGCCGTACAGCTGCGCCCACAGGTCGTACAGGGCGATCTCCACCGCCGCCTTGGCGCTGGTGTTGCGCACCATCGAGGACTGCACCAGCGCAGTCAGGCGGTTGAGGTTGGCCACCTCCTGGCCGAGCAGGCGCGGCTTGATGTAGTGCTCGATCGCCTCGATGACCGAGCCGTGGGTGTCGCCGGTGATCAGCGCGGTGGCGGCGGCCCCGCCATGGCCGACCTGGCCGCTGTCGGTGTGCACCAGCACCACCACGTCCTCGATCGTCTCCACGGTGCGCAGCGCGGTCTTGAACGGGGTCTTGAGCGGCACGCGCAGCATGCCGAAGCGGATGTCGGTGATCTTCATCGGGATCCGGAAGTGGGGAGCGGAGGCGGGTCGGCGGGCACGCGCTGGATACTGGTGATCAGGTCGACGAAGCCGCGGTCGTCGCTGGCCAGCATCGCTTCCAGCGGGGTCACCGCCACGCCGTTGAGGCCGCCGGCCATGCGCCGGCCGTCCGGTCCGGCCCAGCCGCCGCCGGCGGTGTCGTGGATGATGTAGGTCAGGCCGCGGTCGTGGCCGATCACCACCATCACGTGGCCGGGGATGTAGACCAGGTCGCCCACCTGCAGGCCGGCGACCAGCTTCAGCCGCGCGGTGCGGTCCGCGTCCTTGCCCGGTCCGATGCGCGCCAGCGCCGGGCTGACCGCCTGTGCGCTGGTGTTGCGCGGGACCAGCACGCCGAGGCTGCGGTAGATCTCCGAGACGAAGCCGCTGCAGTCGCGGTTGTCGTATTCGTGGCCCCAGCCGTAGCGCTCGCCGAGGAACTTGAAGGCTTGGGCGAGCAGGTTGCGCGGGGTCAGCGGCAGGTAGTCCGCGCTGGTGTCGGCGGTGCGCGGCAGCAGCGCCGCGGCGAAGCCCAGCGAGCCGTCGTCGTTGCGCACCGGCAGGCGCACCACCCAGCCGGTGTAGGGCAGCTGGCCGTTGAGCGGCCGCGCCGGCGGCCAGTCGGTGACCACCGGCACGCGCACGCCCATGTCCAACTGCAGGCGCGAGACGCGCGGTTCTTCCGGTGTGTAGGCGGTGAAGGCGGTGGCGCCGGTGACTACCCGGTACGGTCCCTGGGCGGCGTAGCCGAACACCTCCTCGGCGCTGCCGGTGGCGACGAAGGCCGCCTCGATCCAGGCCTGGTAGCGCTCGCTGGCCACGAACAGCCAGCGGCCGTCGCGGCTGGCGTGCAGCACCGCCACCGCATCGCCGGGGAACAGCGCCGATTCCTGGAGGCGGTCGATGTCGTTGTCGCCGGGGCGGCTGAACACGCGCGCGGCGGTGGGGAAGGTGCGCAGGGCGGCGCGGTGCACGACCAGGCCGTAGCGCAGCGGCTGGGTGGGCGGGATGGCATCCAGCGCCAGCGCGTCCTGCCAGGCGGCCAATTGCGCGGCCGGGACGGGTTGGCCGGCCGGGTCGTAGAGCGGATGGACGGGTAGCACCGACAGCGCCTGGATGGCATCGAGCACGCGCTGGCGCGGCAACGGCGCGGGCAGGGCACGCAGGTCGAGGATGTACGGATCGAGCGCGCGCATGCGCGCGTTCTGCGCGGCGACGCCGGCGCGGTCGAGCCATTCCCGGTCCGGGTCGGGCAGGCGGGCGATCCAGTAGCCCGGGTCGATCTGCGCCGGCGTCACCCCCGGCACGCCGGTGGTCGGGTCGATCGCCACTCGCGGCAAAGGGACCGGCGCCTGCTGTGCGGCCAGTGCCGGCGCCAGCGCCAGCAGCAGGGCCAGGGCGGCGCGAGCCAGGCTGCGCCGCAGCGGCGGGTGGAGGACATCCATCGGGGCGAATTCTCTCGCGGCTGTCGATCGGCCGGGCGAGGAATACTTATTCATGAATTAAAAAATAGCAAGAATAAATTATTGACCAACCATTAAGCGCATGTTACACAAGTCCATCCTTCGCTGCCCTGCGCCTCGACGTGGCCCCTGCCAGGTTCCATCGCCGCCCGCCTTCCCGTGCCGCGCGCCGCCTGCGGGCGGCCTGCGCGCCGCCGGGCGCAAGGCTGGCGCGCGTTGCCGCCGTAGCCGCGGCACTGCTGCTGGCGTCCTGCGCGAGCGGTCGCAACCGGCTGGCGCAGTGGCAGCGTTCGCCCAACTTCAACCAGCGCGAGCCGATCCTGATCGTGCTGCACTACACCGCCGGGCAGTCGGCCGCGCAGAGCCTGCACACCCTCAAGACCCGCAACAGCGGGGGCCCGGTCAGCGTGCACTACCTGATCGGCCGCGACGGCAGGCTGTACCAGCTGGTCAGGGACGACAAGCGCGCCTGGCACGCCGGCGGCGGGCGCTGGGGCGCGATCACCGACGTCAATTCCGTCTCGATCGGGATCGAACTGGACAACACCGGCTACGAGCCGTTCCCGGACGTGCAGATCGACCAGCTGATCGTGCTGCTCAACGACCTGACCGCGCGTCTGCACATCCCCAGAACCCAGGTCATCGGCCACGAGGACCTGGCGCCGGGGCGCAAGATCGATCCGGGCCCGCTGTTCCCGTGGCAGCGCCTGCACGATGCCGGCTTCGGCCTCTGGCCCGACGCGAACGCCGGCGCGCCGCCGCCGGGCTTCGACGGCTGGCTGGCGATGGAGGCGCTCGGCTACGACCTGAGTGACCGCGCCGGCGCGCTGCGCAGCTTCCACCACCACTTCCGCGGCATGCAAAGCGAGGGCGCCGAACTCGACCCCGAGGATCTGCGCATCCTGTATGCGTTGACCCGGCCGCCGCCCCAAGTGCCGGCAGGACCGGCGCCGGCGTCCCCGCTTCCGCAATCCGCAGCGCCGGCGTCGGCGCAATAGTCCGCAAGGCCGGAGCAGCTTTCCCCAAGGATGGGGCGCACCCACCCCCGCCCAGTCGTTCCATGTAGGACAAACCCGGAGAGAACCCCCATGTCCACCCCCGTTCCGCCCCCGCAGCGTTGTCGGCTCGTCGCCGCGATCCTCCTCGGCCTGGCCGTGTCGGCCGCGGCGTTTTCCGCCAGCGCCCAGACCACCACCCAGGATTCGGCCCAGACCAGCGATTCGGCCCAGACCAGCGAGACCGGCGATGCCAGCAAGCAAGCCGAGAGCAAGAAGACCCGTGAACTCGACAAGGTCACGGTCACCGGCTCGCGCATCGCGCGCTCCCAGACCGAAGGCCCGGCGCCGGTGACCATCATCACCGCCGAGCAGATCCAGCGCCAGGGTTTCACCACGGTCAAGGATGCGCTGACCACGCTGACCCAGAACACCGGCGACACCAACAACGAGGTCGACCAGACCGGCTCCACCGCCGACGGCCAATTCCTCAACCTGCGCGGCATGGGGCCCGGCTACACCCTGGTGCTGCTCAATGGCAAGCGCATGGCCGACTACCCGCAGGCCTACGGCGGCACCTCGCAGGCGGTCAGCCTGGGCGCGCTGCCGGCCGCGGCGATCGAGCGCATCGAGATCCTCAGCAGCGGCGCCTCGGCGATCTACGGCTCCGACGCCGTCGCCGGGGTGATCAACATCATCACCAAGAGCGACTACAGCGGCGACACCATCCATGTGCGCGGCGGCACCACCAGCCAGGGTGGCGGCGACACCGGCCTGCTGCAATGGTCGGGCGGCAAGACCGGCGACCGCTGGAGCTTGAGCTACGCGTTCGAGCAGCTGAACCGGGAAGCGATCATGGGCAGCCAGCGCAGCATCCAGGACTCGTACTACGACAATCCGGCCTACAAGGACGACCCGGCCGACGCCACCGCGCAGTCCTCGGTCTACCTGTACAGCAAGACCTCCGGCTACCTGTGGCCGGGCGCGGACGGCACCCTGTCGACCTCGACCAGCGCGCTGACCTACGCCTGCAATGCGATCGGCTATTCGACCTACAAGAGCAGCAGCAGCGCCACCGCGGTCAATCGCTGCGGCAGCTACGAATATCCCTCCTGGGCCTCGATCCAGAACGGCTACGGCAAGACCTCCGCCTACCTGGGCGGCACCTTCGACTTCACCCCCGACACCCAGGGCTACGCGCAGGTGCTGCTGAACCGCTCGAAGAACACCAGCTACAACAAGAACCAGTACTACTGGAGCTCCTCCACCTACGTCTACGACCCGACCCTGGGACTGGTGTCGGCCTCGCGCATCGTCAGCCCCGACGAGATCGGCGGGCTGGTGCCGACCTACTACGACGAGCGCAGCGCCAACATCGCGCTGGGCGTGCGCGGGCGCTGGCTGGACCGCTTCGACTGGGACCTGAGTGCGAACTATTCCAGCGACGACATCACCGTCAAGCGTCGGCGCTTCCTGCTGAACGCCGCACGCAATTACTTCCTCGGCGCCCTGCAGGGCTATACCAGCGACGGCTACGAGATCCGCAGCGTCAACGTGAGCCACCTGTTCGGCACGATCAGCAAGGAGGACTACGAGTCGATCACCACCTGGATCACCAACAAGGGCAGTTCGGACACCGCCCAGGGCCAGTTCTCGCTGACCGGCCGCCTGTTCGACCTGCCGGCCGGGCCGGTGGAGCTGGCCTTCGTCGCCGAGGGCGGGCGCCAAGACTACACGCTCGACCCGGACAAGCGCACCCGCCCCGACTACACCGGCGACGACGTGATCTACAACTACACCGCCACCACCGCCGGCGGCGCGCGCAACCACTACGCGGCCGGCCTGGAACTGAGCATCCCGGTGTTCAGCAGCCTAACCGCGCACCTGGCCGGGCGCTACGACAAATACGTGGACAGCAGCGACGTCGACGGCGCCTTCACCTGGGAGTCCGGGCTGGAGTACCGGCCGCTGAAGAGCCTGCTGCTGCGCGCCACCCACGCCACCACGTTCCGCGCGCCGGACCTGACCTACCTGTATTCGGGCGCTTCCAGCAGCTATGCCTACGTGGTGGATTCCTACAAGTGCCGACTGGCGGGGATCAACCCCAAGTCCAGCGCCTGCACCAGCGATTCGGACTACTACTACCAGGTCTACGAGACCTACGAAGGCAACGTGGACCTGACCGAGGAGACCGGCAAGTCCGACACCGTCGGCTTCGTCTGGGACCTGCCCTGGAACCTGTCGCTGAGCGTGGACTACTACCGCATCACCCTGTTCGGCGCGGTCCAGGAGATCGACAGCACCTATCTGATGGACCAGTACGCCAACTGCATGCTGGGCACCACCACCGGCGGGGTGGCGGTGGACGGCAGTTCGGCCAGCTGCAAGTTCTTCAAGAGCCTGGTCACCCGCAACAGCGACGGCGACATCACCTCCTTCACTTCCTACCCGGTCAACCAGTCGCAGACCCGCACCGCCGGCGTGGACGCCTCGCTGAGCTACCGCCTGTCCACCGACGCCTGGGGCAACTACAACGTCAAGTTCGGCTACACCAAAGTCTCCATGATGGAGAGTCAGCTGTATCCGGGCGACGAGTTCGTCGACGAACTGGCCACCGATTCGGGCTACTACAATTTCCGCAGCCGGGTGAACTGGCAGCTGGACTGGAACCGGGGCGACTGGAGCGCCAGCATATACGGCTACCGCTGGGGTTCGCTGCCCAACTACGCCGGCACCGCGCGCACGCCCCCGTACATCGTCTGGAACGCCAGCCTGAGCAAGCGCATCACCCCGCGGGCGACGGTCGGGCTGAGCGTCAACAACGTATTCGACAAGATGCCGCCGGTGGACGTGACCTATACCTCCTATCCGTTCTACTACCACTCCTACAGTGCGATCGGCCGTTACATGTATGCCGATTTCACCTACAGCTTCTGACCCCGGATGCGGTCGAAGGGGCACCGATCGTTGCCCGTTCCTGCGGCGGGCGGGCGCAACCGCCCGCCGCAGGAGGTGCCGCATCAGGCGGCAGGGGCCGGACCGAGCATCCAGAGAACGCCCAAGATGAAGAAATGGCTGCTGTGCCTGGCCCTGCTCGCCTCGCCGATACCCGTCGTGGCGGCGGGCGCCAGCGCCGAGCGGGCCGATTTCGACGCCGCGGTCGAACAGGCCTTCGCGCGCTACCGCCTGCCGGGCCTGGCGGTCGGCGTGATCGAGGACGGCCGGGTCGTCTACACCCGCACGCTGGGCGAGCGCGAGACCGGCAGCGGCGAGAAGATCGATACCGACACGCTGTTCGCCATCGCCTCCAACAGCAAGGCGATGCTGACCGGCGTGCTGGCGCGGCTGGTCGACCAGGGCAGGTTGCAGTGGAACGACCCGGTGACCCAGTACCTGCCGAACTTCCGCATGTACGATCCGTGGGTGACGCGCAACATGCAGGTGCGCGACCTGCTCACCCACAGCAGCGGCCTGGGCCAGGGCGCCGGCGACCTGATGCTGTGGCCGCAGCCGAACGCGTTCACCCGCGCCGACGTCATCGCCGGACTGGCCTACCTCAAGCCGGCGACCAGCTTCCGCGCCCACTACGCCTACGACAACCTGCTGTACGTGGTGGCCGGCGAGGTCGCCGCGGCGGCCGGCGGCAAGCCGTATGCCGAACTGGTGCGCGAGCAGTTGTTCGCGCCGCTGCACATGGACCGCTGCCAGGCCGGCCGCTGGAACCGCGCGCAGGTCGGCAACGTCGCCACCCCGCACCGACGCACGCCCGACGGCAACCAGCCGCTGCCGCAGCCGGCGATCGTGCCCGACGAGACCATGCTCGCCGCCGGCGGCATCCGCTGCAGCCTCGACGACATGCTCAAGTGGGCCGGCATGTGGCTGGATCCGGATTCACGCTGGATCAGCGCCGAGCAGCGCCGCGCGCTGTGGTCCGAACAGATGCCGATGCCGATCTCGCCGCGCATGCGCGCCTGGGACCACACCCATTTCTACGCCTACGGCTACGGTTGGCGGCTGTCGGACGTCGACGGAGTGTGGAGGGTCGCCCATACCGGCACCCTGGACGGCATGTACTCCTCGCTGATCCTGCTGCCGGACAAGCGCGTGGCCATCGTGATCCTGGCCAACGGCGAGGGCGAGGCGATGCGCACCGTGCTCGGCGAGGTGCTGACCAAGCACTACACCGCGCCGCAGGAACGGGCCACGGTCGCCCATTACGCCGAACTGCTGGACGCCGAGCAAGGCGCCGCCGCCGCGCACTCGCGCGCGCCGGACACTTCCGCCCGCGTGGCCGTCCGCCCGGCCGAACTGGCCGGCCTGCTCGGCGTCTATCGCGATCCCTGGTTCGGCCAGGTCGCGGTGTGCGCGGCCGGCGATCGGGTCGCAGTGCACGCGCGCAAATCGCCGCGCCTGGCCGGCACCCTGATGCGGGTCGGTGCGCGCCGGCTGATCGCCTGGGACGGAGGCGACGAGGCCGAGGCGTGGGCGGACTTCGCGCCGGCGCACGCCGGAGCGCCGGCGTCGCTGCGGCTGGCGCTGGTCGACCCGGACGCCGATTTCAGCTATGACTACCAGGACCTGCACTTCACCCGCACGGGCAACTGCGATGGGCCTTGACCGCCTGATGCGCGGTGGGCGCATGTTGGCCGGCGCCGGCCTGCTGGCGCTGCTGGCCGCCTGCGCGCACGCGCCGGCACACAACCCGCTGGCCCGATGGACGCCTTCGCCCAACGTCGACGAGCGCCGGCCGGTGCTGATCGTCATCCACTTCACCGAGCAGCATTCGGTGGAGCAGAGCCTGCACACCCTGAGCACGGCCAACAGCGGCGGGCCGGTCAGCGCGCACTACCTGATCGGCGCCGACGGCACGCGCTACCAGCTGGTCGCCGACGGCCAGCGCGCCTGGCACGCCGGCGGTGGCCACTGGGGCACGATCACCGACGTCAACTCCGCCTCGATCGGCATCGAGCTGGACAACGACGGCCAGTCGCCGTTCGCGCAGGCGCAGATCGACAGCCTGCTGGTGCTGCTGGACGACCTGTGCAAGCGCCTGCGCATCCCGCCCACGCAGGTGATCGGCCACGAGGACCTGGCGCCCTCGCGCAAGATCGATCCCGGCCCGCTGTTCCCGTGGCAGTGGCTGCACGAGGCCGGCTTCGGCCGCTGGCCGGCCGCGGACGCGCCGCCGGCGCCGGCCGGCTTCGACCCGTGGCCGGTGATGGCCGCGATCGGCTGGCCGCTGGACAACCGCGCCGACGCGGTGCGCGCGTTCCGCCATCACTACCGCGGCATGCAGAACGACGGCGACCGGCTCGATGCCGAGGACCTGCGCATCCTCTACGACCTGGGCCGGCAGATCGGCGCGCTGCCGCCGCTGCCTGCCGCTGCGGCCGCGCCGCAGGTGGCCACGTCGGCGGCGACCACGGCCGCGCAGGCCGGACTGGTGGACGTGGCGACGCTGGCACCGGGGCTGGCACTGGACATCCGCTACGCCGGTAGCCACAACTTCGTCGGCCGTCCGATCGACGGCTACCAGGCCGGCAAGTGCCTGCTGCTGGCACCGGCGGCGCAGGCGCTGGCGCAGGTGCAGGCCGACCTGCGCGGGCAGGGCCTGCGGCTGAAGCTGTTCGACTGCTACCGGCCGGTGCGCGCGGTGGCCGATTTCCTGCGCTGGGCCGGCGACCCGTCCGCGCAGGACAACAAGGCCGAGTTCTATCCGGACCTGGACAAGGCGCGGATCGTGCCCGAGGGCTACGTGGCCGCCGTCTCCGGCCACAGCCGCGGCGCCACCGTCGACCTGACCCTGCAGCGCTGCGTGCACGGCCGCTGCAGCGACCTGGACATGGGCACCGGCTTCGACTACTTCGGCACCCTGGCCAACACCGACAATGCGCGCGTCGCCCCGGCCCAGCGCGGCAACCGCCAGCGCCTGCGCGCGGCGATGGCGCGGCGTGGGTTCGCCAACTATCCGAAGGAGTGGTGGCACTACACGCTCACGCCGGAGCCTTCACCGGGGGTGCAGTTCGATGTGCCGGTGCGGTGAGGGTGAGGTGTGCTTGCGCGCATGGGCATATGCACCGGAGCGGCTGCATGCGGCGGGGTCCTTGCCCGTCATCCCCGCCTTCGCGGAGATGACGGGCAAAGGCGAAATGCCAAAGGCCCAAAGCAAAGGCTAACCTCCACAGGCATAACCACCAGAACCCCACCATGCCCCTGATCCACGACGACATCATTCTGTTCGGCCTGATCGCCGCCACCCTCGGTGCGGTGTTCTGGACCGCCTCGCGTCCGTCCGGGTTGTGGCGGCGGTTCTATTCGGTGGTGCCGCCGTTGCTGCTGTGCTACTTCATCCCCGGGGTCTACAACAGCCTGGGCCTGATCGACGGCGCCGGCAGCCGGCTCTACGACCCGATCGCCAGCCGCGTGCTGTTGCCGGCCGCGCTGGTGCTGTTGACCCTGACCATCGACCTGAAGGCGGTGCTGCGGCTGGGCTGGAAGCTGCTGGCGATGTACGCCGGCGCCTCGATCGGGGTGATGATCGGCGCGTTCGCCACGTTCTGGCTGTTCCAGCACCTGCACCCGCAGACCGTGGCCGGCGACACCTGGGGCGGGATGGCGGCGCTGGCCGGCAGCTGGATCGGCGGCGGCGCCAACATGGTGGCGATGAAGGAGATCTTCCGGGTCGACGAGACCACCTTCGGCCAGTTCGTGGTGCTCGACGTGGCGGTCGGCTACGTGTGGATGGCGGTACTGATGTTCGTGTCGGCGCGCGCGCCGGCCATCGACGCGCGCAGCGGCGCCGACACCCGCGCGCTGGACGCGCTGCGCCGGCGCCTGGCCGACTACCAGGCCGAACACGAGCGGGTCGCTTCGCTGGGCGACTACATGCTGATCCTCGGCGTCGCCTTCGGCACGGTCGGGCTGGCGCACGCGCTGGCCGCGCCGCTGGCGCGCGGGTTCGGCGCGCACTTCGCACTGGCGCGCACGATCAGCCTGGACCAGCCCTACGTGTGGGTGGTGGTGCTGTCCACCCTGACCGGGCTGGCGCTGAGCTTCACCCGCGCGCGCTCGCTCGACGGCGCCGGCGCTTCCAAGCTCGGTGCGCTGCTGCTGTACGTCCTGATCGCCTGCATCGGCATGCAGATGGACATCCACGCCATCCTCGGCCGGCCGTGGCTGTTCGTGCTGGGGGTGGTGTGGATCGGCTTCCACATCGTGCTGCTGTACGCACTGGGGCGGTTGCTGAAGACGCCGTTTTTCTATTTCGCGGTCGGCTCGCAGGCCAACATCGGCGGCCCGGCCTCGGCGCCGGTGGTGGCGGCGGTGTTCCACCCCGCGCTGGCGCCGGTCGGCGCGCTGCTGGGCACGCTCGGCTACGCCACCGGCACGGTCGCCGCCTGGCTGGTCGGGGTCGGCCTGCGGGCGATGGCGGGAGCGGGCTGAGCGGACCGGCGAGCGCCGGACTGGTCTACCATCGCCGCACCAATGTGCAAGGGGAGCGGGCGATGGCCGATTTCGGATGGTTCCTGCTGGGACTGGTGCTGCTGGCGCTGGGCGGCGACACCCTGGTCAAGGGCGTGGCGGGCGCGGCGCAGCGGTTGGGCGCTTCGCCGTTCGCGGCCGGCCTGCTGCTGCTGGCCTTCGCCACCTCGCTGCCGGAGCTGTTCGTCAACGCCTACGCGGTCGCCGCGGGCCAGCCGGCGATCGCGCTGGGCAACGCGGTGGGCAGCAACATCGCCAACCTCGGCCTGACCCTGGGCGTGGCGGCGCTGGCCGCGCCGCTGCAGGTGCGCATGCGCCTGCTCTCGCCGCTGCTGGTGATGCTGGTGGCGGCCGGCGCGCTGCTGATGTTGTTCGGGCTGGACGGGAAGGTCGGCCAGTTGGAAGGCGTGGTGCTGCTGGCCGGCTTCGTGCTGCTGCTGATCGTCGTGCTGGTGCGCGGCCGGCGCGAGTCGGCCGAAGTGCGCGCCGGCGTCGAGGCCTTCGCCGCCACCCGCGCGGTGGGCTGGTTGAACCTGCTGCGCCTGCTGCTGGGCGCGGCGCTGCTGTACTACGGTTCGCGCTGGGTGCTGGCCGGGATCGTGCCGCTGGCGCCGCGCCTGGGCCTGTCGCCGCTGTTGGCCGGCCTGCTGCCGGTGGCGATCGGCACCGCGCTGCCGGAAGCGGCCGCGGCCGTCGCCGCCGCGCGCCGCGGCCAGGGCGACATGGTGCTGGGCCACGTGATCGGTTCGAGCCTGTGCAACCTGCTGCTGATCGTCGGCGGCATGGCGGTGGTCGCGCCGCTGGCGCTGCCGGCCTCGTTCGTGCGCCTGGAACTGCCGGCGGCGATCGTGCTGGCGATCGTGCTCTACCCGATGCTGCGCGGCGACCTGCGCATCAGCCGCCGCGAAGGCGGGGTGCTGCTGCTGGCGTTCGCGGCGTGGATCGTGCTGGAGATCGCGCAGGCGGGCGCGGGCTGACTGGCGCGCCACGCGGCGGGAAGGCCGCCGGCCGACTCGCTGGTCTCGGCGCCGCCGGGCTGCGCCTGGCCTTGCATCCCGGCACGGCGCGCTGAGCGCTCAGTAGCGCCAGCCCAGCGCCCGGTAGCCCTTGGCCAGCACCCACAGCGGCCCGATCAGCAGGTAGGACAGGTCGGTGAGGAAGCTCGGCCGTCGGCCTTCGATGTGGTGGCCGACGAACTGCGCGATCCACGCCAGCACGAACACCGCCAGCGCGCTGCCCAGCAGCACCGGCACGCCCAGGCGCAGGGCGATCAGCCGGCACAGGCAGGCCATGGTGAAGAACACCACGAACACCCCCAGCCCCAGCGAGCGCGAGAGCCGGTTGTAGTAGGTCCAGGCGGCGAACATCGCCAGCGCCGCCCATACCCCGTTGCGCACGAACCAACTCGCGCCGACCGGGATGCACCACAGCAGCGCGATCACCGACCACAGGATCAGCGGCACGGCGACCACGTGGATGGCCTGGTTGATGCGGTTGCGATGGTCGTCCGAATAACTGGCGAACCAGTCCTGGACCGTGCGTTGCGTATTCACGTCGAGGCATGCCCTCCCGGGAGACCGCACAGGATAGCGCCACCGCGCCGGCGGGCGCCCGGCGATGCGGTGCAGGAGCGCACCGCAGGGGCGCGCCGGACTTTCTCGGCCATGCCGATCGCACCCATGGGGCGCACCTGCGTGGAGCAGACCGTCAGCCGATATCGATCCCCGCCAGCCGCTGCAGCGCCTCGGCGTACTTGCCGCGGGTGCGGTCAATCACTTCCTGCGGCAGCCGCGGGCCGGGCGCGGTCTTGTCCCAGTCCAGCGTCTCCAGGTAGTCGCGCACGAACTGCTTGTCGTAGCTGGGCGGGCTGGTGCCGACCCGGTATTCGTCGGCCGGCCAGTAGCGCGAGGAATCGGGCGTGAGCATCTCGTCCATGATGTACAGGCGGCCGTCGGCGTCGGTACCGAACTCGAACTTGGTGTCGGCCAGCAGGATGCCGCGCTCGGCTGCGTAGGCGGCGGCGTAGCGGTACAGGCGCAGGGTGGCGTCGCGCACGCGCTCGGCCAGCTCGGCGCCGACCCGGCGCACCATCGCATCGAAGTCGATGTTCTCGTCGTGGTCGCCCACCGCGGCCTTGGTGGACGGGGTGAAGATCGGCTCGGGCAGCTGCTCGGCCTGGCGCAGGCCGGCGGGGAGTTCGATGCCGCTGATCTTGCCGGTGCGCTGGTAGTCCTTCCAGCCGCTGCCGATCAGGTAGCCGCGGGCGATCGCCTCCACCGGCACCGGCTTGAGCCTGCGCGCCACCACTGCGCGCTGGGCGTACAGCGCCGCGTCCACGCCTTCGGGCAGCACGCTGGCCACGTCGATGCTGGTGAGGTGGTTGGGCATCAGGTGGGCGGTTTTGCCGAACCAGAAGTTGGAGATCTGGCAGAGCATCTCGCCCTTGCCGGGGATGGGGTCGGGCAGGACCACGTCGAAGGCGGACAGGCGGTCGGTGGCGACCATGAGCAGGCAGTCGCCGGGCGCGTCGGCGGGCAGGCGTTCGCGCGGCAGGTCGAAAACGTCGCGGACCTTGCCGCGGTGGCGCAGGGTGAGGCCGGGCAGATCGGATTCGAGCAGCGTGGTGGACACAGGCACTCCTGACAGGCGCGTCGGGACGCGCGGATCGCCTTGCGTCGGCCAGACCTGGAGTGCCGGCCGGCGGCGGCGGGCCGCGTAGTGTACGGCCTGCGGTTGACGCGTGCGGGCGTGGCGTAAAATCGCCGTTCCCCACGCCCGGAGCCACGCTGCGCATGAACCGCTGGTACGGAAAGCTGCTCGGCGCCCTGGCCGGGATGCTGCTGTTCCGCTTCAACCCGCTGTTCGGCGCGCTGATCGGCCTGCTGCTGGGGCACTGGTTCGACCGCGGCGGCGGCGGCCGGCGCGACGACCCCTACAAGCTGTTCGGCCTGACCCGCCAGGCCAGCGACGCCGAGGTCGAGCAGGCCTGGCGCCGGCTGATCTCGCAATGCCACCCCGACCGGCTGGCCAGGGCCGCGCCGGAGCTGCGCGCCCGCGCCGAGGCGCGCGCCCGCGAGCTCAACGCCGCCTACGACCGCATCCGCGCGCAGCGCGGCCAGCGCTGACATTACCTTCCGAGCCGATCGCCATGTCCGACTGCATCATCGCCCCCTCCATCCTCTCGGCCGACTTCGCCCGCCTGGGCGCGGAGGTCGAAGCGGTCCTGGCCGCCGGCGCGGACTGGGTCCACTTCGACGTGATGGACAACCACTACGTGCCCAACCTGACCATCGGCCCGGCGGTGTGCAAGGCGCTGCGCGACTACGGCATCGCCGCGCCGATCGACGTGCACCTGATGGTCGAGCCGGTGGACCGGATCGTGCCGGACTTCGCCGCCGCCGGCGCCAGCGTGATCAGCTTCCATCCGGAAGCCTCGCGCCACGTCCACCGCACCCTCCAGCTGATCAAGTCGCACGGCTGCCGGGCCGGGCTGGTGCTCAACCCGGCCACCCCGGTGGACGTGCTGGACTGGGTACTGGGCGACCTCGACCTGGTGCTGGTGATGTCGGTCAACCCGGGCTTCGGCGGCCAGGCCTTCATTCCCGGCGCGCTGGACAAGCTCAGGGCGGTGCGCGAGAAGATCGACGCCAGCGGCCGCGCCGTCCGTCTGGAGATCGACGGCGGAGTCAAGGCCGACAACATCGGCGCGATCGCCGCCGCCGGCGCCGACACCTTCGTCGCCGGCAGCGCCATCTTCAATGCGCCGGACTATGCCGAAGTGATCGCGCGCATGCGTGCCGAAGTGGCGGCGGCGCGATGAGCGCGCCGCTGAGCATCCGCGCGGCCGCGCCGGACGACATCCCGCTGATCCTGCAGATGGTCGGCGAACTGGCGCTCTACGAGCGCGAGCCGGAGGCGGCCCAGGCCAGCGCCGCGCAGATGCAGCGGGCGCTGTTCGACGACGGCCACGTCGCCCACGCGCTGATCTGCGAGCAGGCCGGGCAGGCGCTGGGCTTCGCCCTGTACTTCCACAACTTCTCCACCTGGACCGGCCGCAAGGGCATCTACCTGGAGGACCTGTTCGTGCGCGACACGCACCGTGGCAAGGGCGCCGGCAAGGCCTTGCTGCAGTACATCGCGCAGCTGGCGGTGGAACAGGGCTGCGGCCGCTTCGAATGGGCGGTGCTGGACTGGAACACGCCCGCCATCGATTTCTACAAGGCCTGCGGCGCGCGGCCGATGGACGAGTGGACGGTGTTCCGCCTGGACGGCCGGGCGCTGGCCGACTTCGCAGCGCGTTGAGCCGGAGGCGAAGATGATCCCGCCTTGCCCCGTCAGAGGAATCCGCCCGATGCGCCGTTCCTGGCTCGCTCTGCTGCTGTGGCCCGCGCTGGCGCTGCACGCGCACGCGTTGGACCTGTTGGCCGGCTCGTACACCGTGGCGGGCGGGCCGGGCGTGTACGTGCTGCGCTTCGACCCCGCCAGCGGCCACATCGAGCCGGCGCCGGCGCAGTCGGCGGTGCTCGGCAATCCCTCGTGGCTGGTACCGGGCAAGGCGCCGGGGGTGTTCTACGCGATCGACGAGAACGGCCCGGGCGCGCCCGACCCGGTCGGCCGCGCCACCCGCATCAGCCTCGATCCACAGCGCCGCATCAAGGTGAACGAGTCGGCGTCCACCCTGTCCGACGAGCCCACCCACGGCACGCTCTCGCCCGATGGCCGCTACTTGCTGGTGGCCAACTACGCGGTGGCGGCCGATCCGGGCGGCCTGCTGGCGGTGCTGCCGCTGGATGCCGAGGGGCGGCTGCGGCCGGTCACCCAGGTCGCCAGCTACCAGGCCAGCCACGTCGATGCCGAGCGCCAGGCCTCCTCGCACATCCACTCGGTCAACTTCACTCCCGATGGCCGCCACGTGCTGGTGGCCGACCTGGGCGGCGACCGCGTGTACGTCTACGACTACGACCCGGACGCCAGCGCCGAGCGCCCGCTGCGGCCGGCCGCGGTGCCGTTCCTGCAACTGCCGGCGGGCAGCGGGCCGCGCCACCTGGTGTTCGACCGCGACGGCCGCCATGCCTGGCTGACCCTGGAGATGGCCGGCCAGGTGGCGCAGCTGGATTGGGACGGCCGGGCGCTGTCCCTGCGCGCGCTGCACGACCTGGCCGAGCCGGTGCTGCCGCGCGGCGCGGCCAACGGCGGCGGCGCGCTGCATCTCTCGCCCGACGGGCGCTTCCTGTACGCGATCAACCGCGGCCGCGACAACCGCATCGCGGTGTTCGCGGTCGCCGTCGACGGCGGCCTGCGGCTGCTGCAGCGGCGTTCGGCCGAGGGCCCGCAGGCGCGCGAGTTCGCCTTCTCGCCGGACGGGCGCTTCCTGCTGGTCGCGGTACAGGGCGGCGACCGCATCGCGGTGATCCGGCGCGATCCGCGCAGCGGCCGCCTGGGCGAGACGGTGTCCAGCGTGGCGCTGCATGCGCCCTCGTGGCTGGGCTTCCTGCCGCACTGAAAAAGGGGCTGTCGTAGATAAGGCTAGATCTCAGCCCACTCCTTCAGCGTTCTGAGTTGTTGTTTGTGGGTTCCGTAGTTGAAGCGGAACTCGCATTCTTTGAGGAACAGCGGGAAGCTGGCCTT
>JASGEB010000179.1:0-3840 GCA_047606785.1 Pseudoxanthomonas sp. | reverse complement strand
CGCGCATTCTGGCCGGCTCCGCCTGAAGTGTCAAGCCCTCGCAACGAGATCCCGACCCTTCCCTCCCTCGAACCGCCGGCTTCACAAACAAAGCCGATCCGCCCAAGGAAGCCGCGCATTGTAGGCCCCTCGACGGAAACGTCAACTGCCGAAAACGCCGTCGGCACAACGCCATGCCGGCCCAGCGGCGTCGAAGCGATCGGCGCCGCTCAGTCCAGCATCGGCAGCTGCAAGCCCTGCTCGTGCGCGCAGGCGCGGGCGATGTCGTAGCCGGCGTCGGCGTGGCGCATCACCCCGGTGCCCGGATCGTTCCACAGCACGCGCGCGAGGCGGCGATCGGCCGCTTCGCTGCCGTCGCAGACGATCACCACGCCGCTGTGCTGCGAATAGCCCATGCCGACGCCGCCACCGTGGTGCAGCGACACCCAGGTGGCGCCGCCGGCGACGTTGAGCATGGCGTTGAGCAGCGGCCAGTCCGAGACCGCATCCGAACCGTCGCGCATGGCCTCGGTTTCACGGTTGGGCGAGGCCACGCTGCCGCTGTCCAGGTGGTCGCGGCCGATCACCACCGGCGCCTTCAGCTCGCCGTTGCGGACCATCTGGTTGAAGGCTAGGCCCAGGCGGTGGCGCTGGCCCAGGCCGACCCAGCAGATACGCGCGGGCAGGCCCTGGAAGCTGATGCGCGCGCGCGCCATGTCCAGCCAGCGGTGCAGGTGCGGATCGTCGGGGATCAGTTCCTTGACCTTGGCGTCGGTCCGGTAGATGTCCTCCGGATCGCCGCTCAGCGCGACCCAGCGGAACGGGCCGACGCCGCGGCAGAACAGCGGGCGCACGTAGGCGGGCACGAAGCCGGGAAAGTCGAAGGCGTTCGCGCAGCCCGCGTCGAAGGCCATCTGGCGGATGTTGTTGCCGTAGTCGACGGTCGGCACGCCCTGCGCATGCAGGGCCAGCATCGCCTCGACGTGGGTGCACATGGACTTCTTGGCCGCGTCGCGGACTTTTTCCGGATCGGCCTTCTGCTCGCCCAGCCATTGCGCGAGCGTCCAGCCGGCCGGCAGGTAGCCGTGCACCGGATCGTGCGCGCTGGTCTGGTCGGTGACGCAATCGGGACGCACGCCCCGGCGGACCAGTTCCGGCAGCACCTCGGCGGCGTTGCCGAGCAGGGCGATGGATTTCGCCTCGCCGGCAGCGGCGTACTTGGCGATGCGGGCGAGTGCGTCGTCCAAATCGCTGGCCTGCTCGTCGACGTAGCGGGTCTTCAGGCGGAAATCGATGCGGCTCTGCTGGCACTCGACGGTGAGCGAGCACGCACCGGCCAGCGAGGCGGCCAGCGGCTGCGCGCCGCCCATCCCGCCCAGGCCGGCGGTCAGGATCCATTTGCCGCGCCAGTCGCCGCCGTGGTGCTGGCGGCCCATCTCGACGAAGGTCTCGTAGGTGCCCTGGACGATGCCCTGCGAGCCGATGTAGATCCACGAGCCGGCGGTCATCTGCCCGTACATCATCAGACCCCTGCGGTCGAGCTCGTCGAAGTGCTCCCAGGTCGCCCAATGCGGCACCAGATTGGAATTGGCGATCAGCACGCGCGGTGCGTCGGCGTGGGTCGGGAACACGCCGACCGGCTTGCCCGACTGCACCAGCAGGGTTTCGTCGTCGCCCAGGGTCTTGAGCGTCTGCAGTATCCGGTCGAAGCATTGCCAGTCGCGCGCCGCGCGGCCGATGCCGCCGTAGACGACCAGTTCGGCCGGGTTTTCCGCCACTTCCGCGTCGAGGTTGTTCTGCAGCATGCGGAACGGGGCCTCGGTCAGCCACGAGCGGCAGCTGAGTCGCGGCCCGCGCGGGGCACGGACGACGCGGGAAGGATCGTGGCGTGAGTCGGACATGGGCGATGGGAGCCGGGACGTGGCCCGGATTATGGCATCGCGATCCAGGACGTCGGCGCCATGCACGCGCAGGCCGGTTCTGCCAAGCTTGGCGCCGATGCGATCGCCCTTCCGACTGCCGATGCGCCCGTCCGCCTGGCTGGTGGCACTGGCCTGCGGCCTGCTGCTGTGCGCCTGCACCTCCACGCCGCCCGCCCCTGGCCGCGCCGCCTCCGCCCCGCTGCTGCTGATCTCGATCGATGGCCTGCGCGCCGATGCGGTCGGCCGCGGCGAAATGCCCAACCTCGACGCGCTGGCCGCCGAAGGCGTGCATGCGCGCTGGATGACCCCCTCGTACCCGTCGTTGACCTTTCCCAACCACTACACCCTGGTCACCGGCCTGCGTCCCGACCATCACGGCATGATCCACAACATGATGTGGACCGAATCGCTGGGCACCTTCCGCACCAAGAACCCGCAGGCGGTCAACGACGGCCGCTGGTGGAGCGGCGCCGAGCCGCTGTGGGTCAGCGCGGAGAAGGCTGGGCTGCGCACCGCGACGATGTTCTGGCCGGGCAGCGAAGCACAGATCGACGGCGCCCGGCCGAGCCGGTGGCGCCCCTACGACCACGGCGTGAGCTCGGACCAGCGCGCACAGCAGGTGCTGGCCTGGTTCGACCTGCCGGCCGCCGAACGCCCGCGCCTGGTGATGATGTACCTCGACCAGGTGGACGGAACACAGCACGCCTTCGGTCCCGATTCGGAGCAGGCCCACGCGGCCCGCGTGCAGGTCGATGCCGCGCTGGGCGAACTGCGCCAGGGGCTGGCCGCGCGCGGCGTGCTCGACGGCGTCAACATCGTGCTGGTGTCCGACCACGGCTTCGCCGCCGCGCCGTCGCAACAGTACCTGGTGATCGAGGACATGGCCGCGCCGGAGGTCGCCGACGACATTTCCAGCGGCCAGGTCATCGAATTCGCTCCGCGCCCCGGCCGGGAGGCACAGGCCGAGCGGCAGTTGCTCGGCCGCCACGCCCACTACCAATGCTGGCGCAAGCAGGACCTGCCGGCACGCTGGCACTACGGCAGCAATCCGCGCATCCCGGCGATCGTCTGCCAGATGGACGAAGGCTGGAACGCGGTGACGCGCGAGCGCCTGGCCCAGGCCGGATCGGACCCGCTCGACCAGGGCTCGCACGGCTACGACCCGGCGCTGCCGTCGATGCGCGCGACCTTCGTCGCGCGCGGACCGGCGTTCCGCAGGGGCGTGGAGATCCCCGCCTTCGACAACGTCGACGTCTATCCGCTGCTGGCGCGCCTGCTCGGGCTGCGGCCGCGACCGAACGACGGCGACATCGCCCCGCTGCTGCCGGCGCTGAAGGACCCGGCGGCGGCGCGATGAACGCAGCGCCGCCCCTGCTGGCGCAGCGCATGCCGAGCCCGCTCGGCGTGCTGACCCTGGTCGCCGACGAGCAGTGGCTGCGCGAGATCCATTTCTCGACTGAACGCCGGCGGCCGCAGCCGCCGCTGCCGGGCGAAGGCGACAACGCGCTGCTGCGCGAAGTGCGCGCACAGCTGCAGGCGTACTTCGCCGGCCGGCTGCACCGCTTCGAGCTGCCGCTGGCACCGGCCGGCAGCGAATTCCAGCGCGCGGTGTGGACGCAGCTGGCGCAGATCCCGTATGGCCAGACCTGGAGCTACGGCCAGCTCGCGCAGCGGCTCGGCAAGCCCGCCGCGGTGCGCGCGGTCGGCGCGGCCAACGGCCGCAATCCGATACCGATCGTGCTGCCCTGCCACCGGGTGATCGGCGCCGACGGCTCGCTGACCGGCTTCGGCGGCGGGCTGGAGGCCAAGGCCTTCCTGCTGCGGCTGGAAGGGGTATTGGCACCGGCGAACGATCTGTTCGCGTAGGAGCGCACCGCAGGGGCGCGATGGGGCCTTCGCGGGAAAGCCCCATCGCGCCCCTGCGGTGCGCTCCTACAGG
>JASGEB010000178.1:0-16226 GCA_047606785.1 Pseudoxanthomonas sp. | reverse complement strand
TGGTGGAAGCCACCACCGCCTGCATGGTCTGCACATCGGCGATCGGCTGGCCCGGCGAGACCTGGCGGACCAGCTCGGGCAGGCGTTGCATCAACTCGCCCTCCACGCCCGGCCTGACCTGAACCGCGTATTGGAGCGGCAGGTAGTCGCGCAAAGTGCGCCACAGCTCAGGATCAACCTGCTCGAGCGCGACATAGAGCACCGGCGGAGCGTCCTCGGCAGGCCCGAACTGACGCACGTCGCCGACCACGCCAACTACGCGCATCGGCATATCGCGATTGCCACTCCTGCGCAGAACCTTGCCCAGCGCATCGCCATGCAGGTACTTGCGTGCAAAAGACTGACTGACGACGGCGACTGCCTCGGCGCCGGCGCGATCCAGCTTCGCATCGAAGCTGCGTCCGGCCAGTAGCGGAATGCCGAACACATCGAGGAAACGCGAAGTCACCGGTCGGTACTGCACACTCGTACTGCTCCGCGCGTCGGGAAACTCGACTCCTATATTTAGCTGCGAGGCCGTCGGCAGATTGGTCGAGGCTCCAGCCAATCCAGCACCGAATTCGCGTTCCAGTGCCGACAGCACCGCGCGTGTCTGTCCGCTCGCCGCGGCAATATCGGCCACGGTGGCCCGTATCGGCGAAAGCGTAAAGGTCACGATGGAGCGGCTCTCAAACCCCATGGGCACCTGCGAGAGCCGCTGCAAACTGCGACCAAACAGAGCCGCGCCCAGCAACAGCAAGACTGCGGCCGCGACCTGGACCACTACCAAGGCATGCACCAGCCGATTCGCGCCTCGTCCCAATCCACTTTGCCCCTCACGCCCGAGCACGGCCAGTGCCGCGCGCCGACGTCCCCGCCATCCCCCCAGGGCCGCACCGGCCAGCGCCACCGCCACGCCAACCAGCATCGCAAGTGCCAGCGCGCCGGCACTGAGTGTGGGCGCCTGGCCGCGCAGCCATTCCGGCGGCACCCAGCCGGCGAGCAGACGCAACCCGAGCCAAGCCAGCAGCAGCCCCCCGCCCGCACCGGCCAGGCCGACCAACGCGGCCTCAGCGAATGCCGGCAGCGCCAGTCGTGCGGCCGCTGCACCCAGTGCCGCGCGCACCGCAGTGTCGTGGTCGCGTAAGAGGCTGCGCAGCAGCATCAAGTTGCTCAGGTTGAACGTCGCGATCGCCAACACACACAACGCGGTCGCCAGAAACATCCACAGCACCCGGCCGGACCGACTGGCGAAGATGCTCTCACGCAGCGGCAGCGCGGTGAAGCGCATCCGCGCCAGCGTGTCGCGCAGATTCAAACGATCCAACTGCGCAGCCGCCACCGGCCGCATCAACGCCTCTGTCTCGGCAGTGACCGCCGCCAGCGTGGTGCCCGCCCGCAACCGCGCGACGATATATTGATTGGTATCTGCAGAGGTCGAGACTGGGTCGGGCTGCAACGGCAGCAGCAGATCGAAGCGATCCGGCCAGACGAACTCGCGCGGCAGCACACCGACGATCGGCACCGCCTTGCCTTCGACCAGCAGAGTCTTGCCGACGATCGCCGGATCGCCGCCGAAGCGTTGCCGCCACAGGTCGTAGCCGAGGATCGCCGCCTGTGGGCCGTTCGGCCGGTCCTCCTCCTCGCTGAAGTTGCGCCCGAGCAGCGGCTGCACGCCTAGCGTACGCAGGAAACCGCGATCGGCCGACAGGCTCGGCACGACCTCGGCGACGTCGCCGAGGGCGATGTTGCTGTTGCGGGTGAAGTCCAGCGACATGCCTGCCGAGACCAGCCCACGCATCCGCCGGGCCGCCACGTAGTAGCCCGGAGAGCCTACGTTGGCATCGAGCAAGCCGTCGATATCGTCCGTCTGCATCCCCAGCGTCACCAGCCGCTCCGCCTGCGGAAACGGCAGCGGCCGCAGCAACGCCTGGTCGATCAGCGCGAACACGGTGGTCGCCGTGGCCACGCCCAGCGCCAGGGTCAGCGCCGCCAGCAGCAGATAGCCGGGCCGGCGCAGCAGCCCGCGCCAGGACTGCGCGGCCTCGGCCAGCCATACGCCGGACATGCTCACGGCGCGGCTTCCGGGAGCACCGCCAGCGGCGCGTCGCGCTCGTGGCGCAGGCGTTCGAAGGTGTCCTCGTCGACGATGCGGCCGTCGAGCATGTGCACGATGCGCGCGGCGCGGCGGGCGAAGGCGGGGTCGTGGGTGACCATGCACAGGGTCGCGCCGCCGGCGTGCAACTGTTCGAGCAGCTGCATCACCGCCTCGCCGTTGTGGCTGTCGAGATTGCCGGTGGGCTCGTCGGCCAGCAGGATCGCCGGCTCGCCGACCAGGGCGCGCGCCACCGCCACCCGCTGCTGCTGGCCGCCGGAGAGCTGGCCGGGATAGTGGCGCGCGCGGTGGCTCATGCCGACCCGCTCCAGCACCTCGCGCACGCGCTCGTGCGCCGCGCCGCGCGCGTAGCCGTCGCGATAGGTCAGCGGCAGGGCGACGTTCTCCTCGACGGTGAGGTCGGCGATCAGGTTGAAGGCCTGGAAGATGAAGCCGATGCGCTGGTTGCGCACGCGCGCCCGGGCGCGCACGTCGAGCCCGGCCACGTCGCCGCCGTCGAGCAGGTAGCGGCCGTGGCTGGGCGCGTCGAGCAGGCCCAGGATCGACAGCAGGGTGGACTTGCCGCAGCCGGACGGGCCGGTGATGGCGAGGAAGTCGCCGCGCGCGATCTCCAGTTCGATCTCCGCCAGCGCATGCGTCTCCACCTCGTCGGTGTGGAATATCTTGCCCAGGCCGTCCAGGCGGATCAGCGGGGCGGTCTCGGGGTCGTGCATCGGTCGGTTCTCCATCGTCGGGGGTCAGCGTAGTCGCAGGCGGTCGTAGCCGTTCCAGCGGCTGGTGTCGGACAGCACCACTTGGTCGCCGGCGCGCAGGCCGGCGCGTACTTCGATGCGGTCGCTGGAGGCGGCGCCGTAGCGCACCGGCACGCGGCGGGCGCTGTCCTGGCCCGGGCGCAGCACGAACAGCGAGCCGCTGCCGTCCGGTTCGGCCAGGCCGGGGCGGGCGATGTGGACGACGTCGTGCAGGGTGCCGAGCAGGATGCGGCCGTCCACGCTCAGGTCGGGGCGCGCGCCGGCCGGCAGCGGCGCGTCGAAGCCGATGTCGACGACGACGCTGCCGTCGCGCACCGCCGGATCGACCCGCAGCACGTGGCCGGCGACCACGCCGTTGCGGGTGTCGACACTGGCCGGCAGGCGCAGCGCCAGGTCCTTGGCCAGCGCCTCGGGCACCTGCAGGCGCGCGATCAGCTCCTGCGGCCGCGCCACCCGCGCCAGCTTGGCGCCGGCCTCGACCTGCTGGCCCGGCTCGACCTCGACCTGCTGCAGGATGCCGTCGATGCCGGCGCGCACCTGCAGCGCGGCGACCTGGCGGGCAGCGATGTCCAGCGCGCTGGCCGCCTCGTCGCGGCGGGCGCGGGCGGCACGCAGCTGCGCGGCCATGTTCTGGCCGAACGCGGCCACCCGTTCGCCCTCGATGCGCGCGCGCTCGCCGTTCTGGTGCTCGGCGATCTGGCTCTGCTTGAGCTCGATGGCGGAGATCGCGCCGCCGTCGTAGGCGCGCTGGTAGGCCTGCGCCTTGATCCGCGCCAGCTGCCAGTCGCTGTCGGCCTGGCTGCGCTGCGCCTGCTGGTCCAGCAGCTGCGAAGCCAGGGCGGTGCGCGCCGCGGCGACGTCGGCCTCGGCCCCGGCCAGGGTCGCCTGCGCCTTCTGCAGGTTGGCCTGCAGTTCCGGGTTGGCCAGTTCCAGCAGCACGCTGTCGGCGCGCACCGGCGCGCCGGCCTGCACCGCCACCTGCTGCACCGTGGCGGTGGCGCCGGCGACGATCCAGCGGATCTCGCGCGGCACCAGCACGCCGCTGGCGCGGATCTCGCGCTTCATCTCGCCCTGCTGGGCGGTGTCGATCCACAGTTCGCTGCGGGCCACGCCCGGCGCGGCGCGGCCCAGGCCGAGCACGGCCGTGGCCGCCACCGCCAGCACGGCGGCCACGACGGCCCAGCGCCACGACGGCCGGCGCCAGGGATGGGTGGGGGAAGGTTTGGCGATGTCCATGCCAGGGTTGCAGCACGCGCCGTGCCAATGCCGCGCGGCGGGGCCGGCGCACGCAAGTGCTTGAGCCGGCGGGGAACCCTGTCCGCGTCCGCGCCCGCGGACGTCCGCTTGCGGACAGCCGGCATCCGCCAGCGGACGCCGGCGCCGGCCGCGGCACGCGCAAGTGGCCGTCCGCGCTCGCGCCGATGCCCGCGCGGGCCGCTTGCCGGCACTGGCATGGAACCTGCTGTCTCTGCCGTGCATTCCCAACGCCCAGGACGCCATGAAGACTCCCGCCCCGCTCGCCACCCTCGCCCTCGCCCTGGCCTGCACGCTGTGCGCCGCTCCGGCGCGCGCCGAAGACCTGGTCGACCTGCTGCGGCTGGCGGTGGCCCAGGACCCGACCCTGGCCCAGGCCGACGCCACCAAGCGCGCCACCGACCAGGACGTGGCGATCGAGCGGGCCGCGCTGCTGCCGCAGGCCAGCGCCGAGCAGGCGCTGACCGACACCCGCGGCGGCGACCTCGACGGCAGCCTCGGCCACGTGCGCGAGCGGACCCTGAGCGGCAGCGTCACCCAGACCCTGTTCAGCCTGCCGGACATCGCCAGCCTGCGCGAGGCCAAGGCCGACGCCGCCGCCGGCGCGGAGACCCTGCGCGCGGCGCGCCTGGACCTGTACATGCGCGTGGCCCAGGCCTACTTCGACGTGCTCATCGCCCAGGACAACCTGAAGACCTACGACGCCTACGAGGACGCCTACCGGCGCGAGTACGAGCAGACCCGGGTGCGCCACCAGCAGGGCCTGTCGGCCGAGGTCGACATGAACCAGGCCAAGGCCTACTGGTTGAGCATCAAGTCGCAGCGCATCGGCGTGGAGAACGACCTGGAAAGCGCGCGCCAGGCGCTGGCCAAAATCATCGGCCGCCCGCCCGGCGACCTGGCGACGCTGCGCGAGGACTTCCCGATGGCGATGCCGGTGCCGGCCGACGTCGAGGCCTGGGTGGCACAGGCCGAGCGCAACAACCCGAGCATCGGCGCCGACGCGCACAGCCTGCGCGCCGCCGAGCACGCGGTCACCTCCGCGCGCGGCGGCCACCTGCCGACCGTGGCGGCCAGCTTCAGCTACGGCAGGACCGGTGAGTGGTACACGCGCTCGGCCAGCGATCCGAGCTACGGCCGCGGCGAGGCGGCGGTCGGGCTGACCCTGAGCATTCCGCTGTTCAGCGGCGGCTCGGTGCATGCGCAGGTGCGCCAGGCGCTGGCCGAACGCGACGCCGCCGCCGGTGCGCTGGAAGGCGCGCGCCGCGATGCCGACTACACCGTGCGCACCTCCTACAAGGCGCTGCAACAGGGCGTGGCCCAGGTCGAGGCGGCGCGCCAGGCGATGGCCGCGGCCAGCGACTCGGTGAAGTCGATGCAGATGGGCTACGAGATCGGCACCCAGAGCCTGACCAACCTGGTGGTGGCGATCGGTACCCTGGCCGACACCCAGAGCCAGTACTCCAGCACCCGCCACCAGTTCGTGCTCGACCTGCTGCAGCTCAAGCAGGCCGCCGGCGTGCTGGCGCCCTCGGACCTGGAGGAGATCAACCGCTGGCTGCGGTAGGAGCGCACGCCGAAGGCGGGCGCGATGAAGCTTTCCCCATGAAAGCCCGATCGCGCCCCCCGCCTTCGCGGGGACGGGCTCTGCGGTGCGCTCCACATGGACGGCGGGCGGCGCCATCGGCAGGCCGAGGCTGTCGCGCGCCGGCCGCCCTACCCGCGCGACCGACCGGCCTCGCGCGCCGGGATCGCGGCCGGCTTGCCCGCCGCCCTGCCGGCCTTGACCGGTTCAACCGGGTCGCCGTGCAGGGTGAGCAGGGTATCCAGCAACTGCTCGTCGGCGCTGGAACATACGCCGAGCAGGACCGCTTCGTCGCAGCCGTCGGCAGCCAGGTAGGCATGGCCCATGTTGGAGTCGATGTACACGCCTTCGCCGGCGGCGAGCACGATCGGATCGTAGAACTCGGTATGCACCTCGATCCGGCCTTCGAGCACGTGGATGTATTCCTCGCCGGGGTGGCGCACCAACTCGCCGAACTGCTCCAGGCTCTTGGCCCGCACGCGCGTCACCACCGGGATCATGCGCTTGCGCCGCAGTTCCGGGCACAGGTAGTAGTAGTCGTAGTTGGGCGTATTCACACGCACGGCATCGTCGAGGCGGCCGATGCTGCGGCGCGCGGTGACCAGCGCTTCGCTGGCCGCATCCGGCTCGGCGAACAACTCGGACATGCGGATGTTCAAGCGCACGCTGATCTGCTGCAGCTTGTCGTAGGTCAGGCTGAGCCGGTCGTGCTCGACCTTGGACAGCGTCGACAGCGGGATGCCGCAGCGCTCGCTCATTTCCTTCAGTGTCCAGTCGTTGCGGGCGCGCAGGGCGCGCAGCAACTTGCCGATTGTCGGGTGTTGCGAGGTCATGGCCTCGGGCTCCTTGAGAAGGCATGGCCGGCGGGCGGCGCCCGCGAGGACACTATTTTCGCGTGAATCCGAGCGGGCACGCCATAGCAGGTTGACAATTTTCTAATCAGGATGTTTATTTCATATAAGAGCCTGTGAGAGCCGGAACGTCCCACAGGCATCGGCCGATCCACACGGCCGTCCGGAACCGCCATGCCTTCTGGAGGCCATGCCATGCGTCTTACCGTGCTTCTGCCCGCCTTGCTGGCGACCGTGCTGGCCTGGCCGCTGCGGGCCGCCCCGGCGGTGCCCGCCCCGGTCGCGCCCGTGGGTACCTCCCCGGCCCTGACCCGCGCCGACCTGGAAGCGTGGCTGGACGGCTACATGCCATACGCCCTGGACAGCGGCGACGTAGTCGGCGCGGTGGTGGTCGTGGTCAAGGATAGGCAGGTACTGCTGGAGAAAGGCTACGGCCTTGCCGACCAGGCCAAGCGCAGCCCGGTCGATCCGCAGGCCACCCTGTTCCGCCCCGGCTCGGTCTCCAAGCTGTTCACCTGGACCGCGGTGATGCAGCAGGTCGAGCAGGGCAGGATCGACCTGGACGCCGACGTCAACCGCTACCTGGACTTCAAGATCCCGCCGCGCGACGGCAAGCCGGTGACGATGCGCCAGCTGATGACCCACACCCCCGGTTTCGAGGAGCAGGTACGCGGCCTGATCGCCACCGATCCGAAGGCGACGCCTCCACTGGACCAGGCCCTGAAGCGCTGGGTGCCGGAACGGATCTACGCGCCGGGCGGTACCCCGGCCTATTCCAACTATGGCGCCGCGCTGGCCGGCTACATCGTCGAGCGGGTGTCCGGCGAACCGTTCTACGACTACCTCGACCACCACATCTTCGCGCCGCTGGGGATGCGCCGCTCCAGCTTCCGCCAGCCGCTGCCGCCGCAACTGCTGGCGCACATGTCGCGCGGCTACGCCAGCGCCTCGGACGGCAAGCCCAAGCCCTACGAGCTGATCGCGCTGGCGCCGGCCGGCAGCCTGGCCGCCACTGGCGACGACATGGCGCGCTTCATGATCGCCCACCTGCAGGACGGCGCCTACGGCGGCGCGCGCATCCTGCAGGCGGCGACCGCCGAACAGATGCACACCAGCGGGCAGGCCAGCGTCGGCCCGCTCAACCGAATGATGCTGGGCTTCTACGAGACCACCATCAACGGCCACCGCGCGATCGCCCACGGCGGCGACACCGAGTGGTTCCACAGCGACCTGCAGCTGTTCCTGGACGATGGCATCGGCATCTTCGTCTCGGTCAACAGCGCCGGCCGCCCGGGCACCAACCTGCAGCTGCGCGACGCGCTGGTACGCGGCTTCGCCGATCGCTACCTGCCGCCGCCCGCCACCCAGCCAGCCGGCACCGTGGCCGCCGCCGACGCCAGGCTGCATGCGCGGCAGATCGCCGGCAGCTACGTCAGTAGCCGCCGCGCCGACAGCAGCTTCCTGTCGCTGCTCAACCCGTTGGGCGCGGTGAAGGTATCCGGCAACGAGGACGGCACGATCAGCGTGTCGATGGCCCTCAACGCCGCCGGCATGCCGAAGAAGTGGCGCGAGGTCTCGCCCTACCTGTGGCAGGACACCGCCAGCGGCGATCGACTCGCCGCGGTGGTCACCGACGGCGTGGTCGGCCGGTTCAGCATGGAGCCGTACGCGGCGATCATGGTGTTCGACCGATTGAGCGGCCTGCACTCGCCGACCCTGCAGCTGGCGCTGCTGGCGCTGAGCGCGCTGGCCCTGCTGACCACCGTGCTGGCCTGGCCGATCTCGGCGCTGGTGCGGCGCCGGTACCACGTGCCCTATGGACTGAGCGGCGCCGACGCGCGTGCGCACCGGGTCATCCGCATCGTTGCGCTGCTGGAGCTGTTGACCCTCGGCACGGCATTCGCGCTGGTGCTGTCGATGATGAGCCATTTGGAATTTACCCAGCCCAGCAGCGACGGCCTGGTCGACGCACTGCGGCTGGTATCGACACTGGTATTCCCGCTCGGTGCGCTGCTGGCGCTGTGGAACGCCTGGCAAGTGCTGCGCAGCGGGCGCAGCCGGCTGGCCAAGCTGTGGAGCGTGGTGCTCGCACTGGCCTGCCTGTTCCTGCTGGTGTTCGCCCTGGCCCATCACCTGCCCGGCTTCGGCGCGTACTACTGATGTTCGCTGCGGGAGCGGTGGCCACACTGGCCCACGCTTTCTTCCCGTCCCGGAATACATGAGCCCACCCGTGCCGCTGCAACTCGAACTGCACAACGAACCGCTGCGTCTGTCCGCTCCGTTCCGCATCTCCGGCTACGTCTTCGAAGCGATGCCGGCGACGGTGGCGACCCTGCGCCAGGGACCCCACTGCGGCCGTGGCGAAGCGGCCGGCGTCTACTATCTGGACGACCGGCCCGAGGGCATCCTGGCCACCCTGGAGGCGCTGCGCCCACGCATCGAGGCCGGCCTGGACCGCGAGCAGGCCAACGCCCTGCTGCCAGCGGGCGGTGCGCGCAACGCGCTGGACTGTGCCCTGTGGGAACTGGAGGCGCGGATGCGCGGCGTGCCGGTGTGGCGGCTGGCCGGGCTGCGCTCCAGCCGCCCGCTGCTGACCACCTACACGGTCGGTGCCGACGACCCGCAGGCCATGGCCGAGCGCGCCGCCGCCTACTCCGGCGTGCGCGCACTCAAGCTCAAGCTCACCGGCGAGGCGGAACTGGACGGCGAGCGCGTGCGCGCGGTGCGCGGGCGCTGCCCCCACGCCTGGATCGGTGTCGACGCCAATCAGGGCTATGCCGCGCGCTCCCTGCCGGCGCTGCTGCCGGCGCTGGTCGAGGCCAGGGTGTCGCTGCTCGAACAGCCCTGCGCGCGCGGCCGCGAGGCCGACCTGGACGGCATCCCACGCGTGCTGCCGATCGCCGCCGACGAAAGCATCCTCGACCTGGCCGAGCTGGAAGCGCGCCACGCCCGCTTCGACGTGATCAACATCAAGCTGGACAAATGCGGCGGCCTGACCGAAGGCCTGCGCATGGCCCGGCGCGCGCGCGAACTGGGCAAGCAGGTGATGGTCGGCAACATGGCCGGCAGCAGCTGGGCGATGGCGCCGGCCTTCGTGCTCGGCCAGTTCTGCGACATCGTCGACTTGGACGGACCGATGTTCCTGGCCCAGGACCGCAGCCCCGGCGTGGTCTATCGCGACGGCTTCATCGAATGCGCCGACGAGGTGTGGGGCGGGCCGTGAGCGAACCGTCCTCCCCCGCCGCACAGGCGCAGTGGCTGGGCCAGCCGCGCGGCCTGAGCATCCTGTTCCTGACCCAGATGTGGGAGATCTTCTCCTACTACGGCATGCGCGTGCTGCTGGTCTACTACATGACCAAGCAGCTGCGGATGGGGCAACAGCACGCCTCGCTGGTCTACGGCGTGTACGCGGCGACGTTCTACTTCACCCCGATCCTGGGCGGCGTGGTCGCCGACCGCTGGCTGGGCAAGCGCCGCGCGGTGATCCTGGGCGCGGCGACCATGGCGCTGGGCCATTTTATGATGGCCTCCGAAAGCCTGCTGTATCCCGCCCTGGCGGCGATCGCGCTGGGCAACGGCCTGTTCCTGCCCAGTCTGCCCAGCCAGGTCGAAGGGCTGTATGCGCGCAACGATCCGCGCCGCGACGGCGCCTACAACGTCTACTACGTCGGCATCAACCTCGGCGGCCTGCTGGCGCCGCTGGTGTGCGGCACGCTGGGCGAACTCTACGGCTGGCACTGGGGCTTCGGCGCGGCCGGCATCGGCATGCTGGCCGGGCTGGCGATCTACGTGCTCGGCGGCCGCTACCTGCCGGCCGAAACGCGCGCGGCCGCACCGGTCGCAGCCGGCGAGCCGGTGTCGGCCGCCCACGACCTGCGCACGCGCCTGTGGGTGCTGGCGACGATCGGTCTGTGCGTGATGCTGTTCCGCGGTGCCTACGAACAGGTCGGCAACACCATCGCGCTGTGGGCCGACAACGGCGTCGATCGCCACTTCGGCAGCCGGCTGATCCCGATGACCTGGTTCCAGGCGATCAATCCGCTGCTGGTGATCGTGCTGACCCCGGCCTACGTCGCCGTCTGGACCCGCCTGGGCCGGCTCGGCCGCGAACCGGCGGCGGCGGCGAAGATGGCGCTCGGCGCGAGCGTGGTGGCGCTGGCCTATGCGCTGGCCGCCACGGTCGGCGCGACGACGGCGGGCGCCGCCCCCTGGCCCTGGCTGGCGCTGTTCTTCTGCGTGCTGACCGCCGGCGAGTTGATGATCCTGCCGATCGGGCTGGGCCTGTTCGCCCGGATGGCGCCGGCGCGCCACCGCGCGACCACCATCGCGGCGTGGTTCTTCGCCTCCTTCGGCGGCAACCTGCTGGCCGGGGCGCTGGGCATGCTGTGGACGCGCCTGTCCGCACCCGCTTTCTTCGCCCTGATGGCCGCCGTCGCGGCTGCCTCCGCACTGTGCCTGGGCCTGCTGGCCGGGCCTTCGCGGCGGATCGAAACGGGCCCGGCCGGCCGGGACGGAACCGGCGGCGGTATTTGACTTTTCTCCAAATAGGACGAATATTTCCTTAAAGGGATACTTCTATCGCAATTGGGCCATGTTCCTCACCGCATGGATGGCTTGGCCCGGGATGTCGGGAGGGGAAACCGGTATACCGCCCGCGGCCGCCAGCAGCCGTGGAAAGAACCCAGACCTGGCCGCTGCCCGCGGGCAGCGGCACGCATCGGCGGAGATCGCACATGAGCAATCGGGGTACGAAACAACACTGTCCACCGCGCCGGCCGTTGGCGGCAGCCATGACCGGTGCACTGGCGCTGTCGGCGACGCTGGCCGCGCAAGCCGCGGACGAAGACGGCCAGGACGACACCAAGCAGCTGGACAGGATCGTGGTGACCGCCAACAAGCGTGTGGAGAACGTGCGCGACGTGGCCGCCTCGATCAGCGTGATCGGCGAGCACCAACTGGAGAACAGCGGCGCCAACTCGCTGACCGACTACGCCGACTCCGTGCCCGGCCTGCAGGTGCAGGACACCGGCGCTCCCGGCCTGACCATGGTGTCGATCCGCGGCATCGCCGGCGCGACCATGTCCTCCGGCGCCACCGTAGGCACCTATGTCGACGAAGTGCCGGTTGGCTCCAGCGGCATCTACCAGATGGCCAATACCCTGAGCCTGGACCTGCTGCCTTACGACATCAGCCGCATCGAGGTGCTGCGCGGTCCACAGGGCACGCTGTACGGCGCCGGCGCGATGGGCGGCCTGATCAAGTACGTGACCCGCGATCCGGACGTGTCCAGCGACGAGGCCCGCCTGGGCTTCGGCGGCTCGACCGTGCAGGGCGGCGGCACCGGCTGGAACGCGCGCTTCGCCGCCAGCGTGCCGCTGGTGCAGGACCGCCTGGGCCTGCGCGTCAGCTTCGCCCGCAACCAGACCCCGGGCTACACCGACAACGCGGCCGACGGCCGCACCGACATCAACGGCGTGCTCCAGTCCGGCGCGCGCACCGCGCTGCTGTGGGACGGCGACACCTTCGACCTGAAGCTGTCGGCGATGCACCAAAGCATCGTCAGCCACGACCGCACCAGCGTGGGCCTCGACCCCGACAGCCAGGAGCCGATCTACGGCAGCACCTCCGACCTGCTCCTGCAGCACCAGCCCTTCTCCAAGAGCCTGGACCTGTACGCGCTGGTCATGGATTGGGACCTGGGCTGGGCCGACCTAGTGTCGGCGAGCAGCAAGCAGCACACCGTCACCAGCAACCAGATCGACGCCAGCGTCCAGTACGGCGGGCTGACCACGGCCTACTTCGGCCTGGCCGAATCCGGCAGCGCCTTCGTGCGTTACAGCCTGGAGCTGGACAAGTACACAGAAGAACTGCGCCTGACATCCAAGACCGGCGGTCGTGCCGAATGGATGCTCGGCGCCTTCTACACCAAGGAAGACGGCGTGCAGAACCAGTACGTCTGGCTGGGCCAGGCCGACGGCTCGGCCCTGCCCTCGGCGCTGTCTGCCTACAGCACCGCCGCCCTGCTGGCGATGCCCAGCACCTACAAGGAAGCGGCAGTGTTCGCCAACGGCTCGCTGCACCTGGGCGAGCGGTTCAAGATCGAGGCCGGCGTGCGTGAGTCGCGCAACCGACAGACCTACACCCAGGAGGTGACCGAGGGCTACCTGGTCACCCTGGGCACCACTCCGGGCAGTTCCCGGGATGATGTGTTCACCTGGAGCCTGAGTCCCCAGTTCAGGATCAATGACGCGGTCATGCTGTACGCGCGCGCCGCCACCGGCTACCAGCCCGGCGGCCCGAACGTGGCCGTGGCCGGCATGCCGCGCAGCGTGGATTCCTCGACCCTGACCAGCTACGAACTGGGCCTGAAGTCGTCCTTCGCCGACGGCCGTCTGCAGCTGGACGTGTCCGCCTTCCACATCGACTGGGACGACATCCAGATCCAGGCGGTGATCAACGGCATCGGCGGTCTGGTCAACGGCGGCAAGGCGACCAGCCAGGGCCTGGAGCTGGCCACCGTGCTGCATGCCACCGAGCGCCTGCAGTTCGGCCTGAACGCCGCGTACACCAAGGCCTGGGTGAAGAACGACTTCGAGCCCAGCGTGGTCTCGTACGGCAGCTACGACCTGGTCCTCTACACCGGCCTGGCCGGTGACCGCCTTCCCTACGTGCCGAGGCTGGCCTGGTCGGCCACCGGCGAGTACGACTTCGATCTCGGCGGCGGCTGGCAGGGCCAGGTCGGCGGCGCCTTCCGCTGGGTCGGCAAGCGGCTCAACGACACCACCGAGTACGAGTACCTGAGCGCGGTCGGCGATATCTCCACGGTGCTGGCAGAAGTGTCGCTGACCCGCCCGCTGGAGCTGCGCGCCTACCATGCCTTCGACCTCTACGCCGGCATCGGCAAGGGTGCATGGTCGCTGCGCGCCTACCTCAACAACGCCACCAACGAACAGGGCTGGTCCTACCTCGAGCGCGCCACCAGCGCACTGACCGGCGTGACTTCGCAATTGCGCGCCGTGCCGATCCAGCCGCGCACCTTCGGACTGGAGTTCGACCTGCGCTTCTGAGGCCGCGCGATCCGTGGAGGCGACGCCGGCCCCAAGCAACGCCGCCGTCCGTTTTCATAAGGTGTTCTTGCGCAACAGCAGCAGCGACTGCAGGTAGACCAGCAGCCAAAGGGTGTTGAACGCCGCGGCGACCAGGGCGTCGCCGAGCGGGCCGGGCAGCAGGTGCGGCAGGCCGATCGTCAGCGCGCCGAGCAGCACTGGATTTGAGGTGAGCGCCAACCAGCGCGGATACGCCGTGCGCCCGCTCGCCACCGCCAGCGAGAACGCCAGCAGGCCCAGCGCCGAGCAGGCCACGGCCGGGACGTAGACGATCATCAGCACGCGGCGGAACTCGACCGCCAGCGCCAGCAGCTGCGGGTGGGCGCTGGCGTCGGTCGCCAGGATCGTCTGGTAGACCGCGCCGACGAAGTAGAACGCCGCGTGCGCCAGCGGCGACCATGCGTAGCCGAGGAAGATCGGCACGATCGCCGGCAGCGCCCATGCGCGCCCGGCCGGACGCAGGCCGCGCCACAGGTGCCAGGTGCCGATCAGGTACAGCGGCAGGGTGAACACCGCGAACAGCGCGCCGACGATCAGGCGCGCATGCGGCACGCCGACCAGGCGCTCGGCCATGTCCGGGTCGATGCGATCCGCATAGGTGTGGAACAGCAGCGGAAACTGCGCGCGCGGGGCAACGTGGCCGACGATCAACACGTCGCCGACGATCCAGCCCAGCGCGCCGAGTACGCCGGCCCAGCCGGCCCACCACGCCCAGTCGCGCTCGCGCCCGCTCATCGCCGGTCTCCCGCCGCCGCGTCGCGCGGTGCGCGCAGCCGCCACCAGCAGCCCGCGCCGACCGCCGGCGGCAACGCCGTCAGCGCGAAGAACAGCCCGTCCCAGCCGTGCTCGGCCAGCAGCATGCCGACGATGCCGGCGACGGCGAGCAGGGCCAGCGCCACGACCAGCCAGAGCGCGCGCGCGCCGGTCATGGCGCCGCCTCCCGCGCCGCGCCGGCCACTGCGCGCCGGGTCTTCGGGCTGCGCCTGCGCCGCCGGTCCCACCACAGCCAGGCCCCGTTGGCGGTGATGAACAAGGTCAGCCAGGTACACAGCGTCCACAGGATCTTCAGCGGCAGGCCACCGTAGTCGCCGAAGTGCAGGGGTTCGGCCAGCGCGATCGCCTTCAGGTACCACGGCAGCTCCACCACCGCCGGCACCTGGCCGCTGGCCGCATCGACCAGGGCGACCCGGAACAGGCGCTCGTCCAGCCCCTGCCCGCCGACCAGCACGGTGTAGTGGCGGTTGGTGGAGAAGTCGGTGTCGGGGAACACCACCGAGATCACCTGCCAGCCGGCCGGCATCGCCGCCAGCGCCGCGGCATAGGCGCGGTCGACGTCCACCGGCGGATGCAGCCGATCCACCGGCGCGCCCGAGTGCTGCCGCTGCAGCGCCGCCAGCTCGGTCTTCTGCCAGATGCCCTGCAGCAGGGTGCCGAAGCCGAGCATCACGCCGGTCAGGCTGACCACCAGCGCCCAGCCCAGCACCACCGCGCCGATGGTGTTGTGCAGGTCGAGCTGGCGCAGGCGCGGCCCGCGTCCGCGCCGCAGCAGGCCGAAGGCGACCCGCTTCACGTGCGGCCAGTACACCACCACGCCCGACAGCAGCGACAGCACCACCAGCAGCGCGATCAATGCGCCGAGCAGTTCGCCGGGCATGCCGAGGAACCAGTGCGCGTGCAGTTCGAGCAGGAAGCCGGTCAGCGTCGAGGTCGGCATGGCCGCCGCATCGGCCACCGGCCGGGCATCGGCCAGGCGGGTATAGCGCAGCCTGTAGTGGTCGTAGCTGCGTTCGTCCTTCGGCACGGTGACCAGCAGCGCCACCCCGGGATGCTCCTCCGCGTCGATGCTCACGGTGGCCACGCGCTCGTCCGGGAACGCCGCCAGCACGTTCTCAACCGACCTGGCCAGCGGCATGTGCCGCGCGTCTTCGCCGGCCTGCACGGTCGGCACCACCCCCAGCGCCGCGTCGACCTCGTCGTGGAAGATCAGCACCGTGCCGCTCAGGCACAGGATCAGGAACGGCAGCGTCGCCACCAGGCTGCACCAGCGGTGCAGCCACAGGTTGAATCGATACCAGCGCGAGCTGCCTGTTTTTTCCATGTCGGACATCTGTCTTCAATCCCCGGAACCGCATCGGCCCCTGCACAGGTACTGCACGCCGGTTGCGAACGCCCGCGCCTGCGAGCCGGCGGCGGCGATGCCGCGAATGGAAGGCGCCGCATTGTCCTGGCCGGGATAGACGACGTCGACCGCGTCGGCGGACACGTCGCGGCGGTTGGCCAGGTCCTGCTTGGTCAGCACATCGGTGGCGGTGTCGTGCTGCGAGCGGCCCTGTTTTTCGGTTCTTCTCCCAACCGAGGGAGCGCCTCCGCGGCGTTGGCCTCGGCGAGACGCCGTGCCCTGCCGACCGGGAGCCGCTTTTCCCTCGGCAGGGCATCCTGCCCTGACTCGGGCGCGCGCGACATCCCTACTGCGCTTGTCGCGACCCCCGGCGGCAGGACACGGCTCATCCTCGCCCGCAGGCTTGCCGCTTCGGCCGCAGATGGCGGCAATGACGGGCCGGTGCGCAGCCCCCGGCGGGGATG
>JASGEB010000177.1:0-5180 GCA_047606785.1 Pseudoxanthomonas sp. | reverse complement strand
GGCGGCCACATGAGCGCGCCGGTGCGCCGCCGCCGCACGGGCCCCGCCGGCACCACCCTGCGCGAGGTGGCCCGGCAGGCCGGGGTGAGCCAGATCACCGCCTCACGCGCCGTGCGCCAGCCCGACCAGGTGGCGCCGGCCACCCTGGCGCGGGTGCGCGCGGCGATGGACGCGCTGGGCTACCAGGCCAACGCCATCGCCAGCGGGCTGGCCTCCGGGCGCAGTCCGGTGGTGCCGGTGGTCATCCCCACCCTCACCCATCCGGTGTACGTGCCGGTGCTGCGCGGGATCAACGAGGTGCTCGAACCGCACGGTCGCCAGGTCATGCTCGGCACCAGCGAATACGATCCGGCGGCCGAGGAGCGCCTGCTGACGGCCATGCTCGGCTGGGCGCCGGCCGGGCTGATGCTGGCCGGCATGGACCACCTGCCCGGCGCCCGCCTGCGCCTGCAGCGCGCGGCGCAGGCGGGCACGACGGTGATCGAGCTGATGGACCTGGACGGCGAGCCGGTCGACCTGGCCGTGGGCATCTCCCACCGGCAGGTCGGCCGAGCCGCGGCGGAATGGTTCGCCGCGCGCGGCTTCCGCCACGTCGCCTACCTGGGCGCGATGGCCGGCCTGGACCTGCGCAGCCAGCGCCGCCGGCAGGGGTTCGCCGCCGCGCTGCGCGCCCGCGGCCTGGCCGACGACGCCCTGGCCGTGTCCGACGAACCGTTCTCGCTGGCGCTCGGCGGCCGCCTGCTGGCGCAGCTGCTGGACCGGCAGCCGCAGGTGCAGGCGGTGTTCTGCGCCAACGACGAGCTGGCCGCCGGCGCCCTGTTCGAAGCCCGCCGCCGCGGCCTGCGCGTGCCCGAGGACCTGGCGCTGATGGGCTTCAACGACACCGAGATCGCCACCGTGGTCGAGCCGGCCATCAGCTCCATCGCGGTGGACCGCTACGGCATGGGCCGCATCGCCGCCGAACTGCTGCTGGAGCGGCTGGGCGGCGGCGCGCCGGGGCCGCGCACGATCGACCGCGGCTTTTCCATCATCGAACGGGCCACCACCGGCGCCCCGCCCCGCCGCCCCGAGGCGTCGCCATGAACCGGCCCGCCCGGCTGCTGTGCGCCTGCCTGGCCGCCGGCGCCGGCGCCGCACACGCCGCCGAAGCGAGCGACCCGTCCGCCCTGCCGGCCGGATCGCTGGAGGTGGTCGCGCGCTTCGACGGGCCCGGGCCGTCGGGCATCGCGGTCAGCCACGGCCGGGTCTTCGTCGGCTTCCCCCGCCACGCCGACAACCATGCGGGCATGACCCTGGGCGTGCTGGTCGACGGCCGGCTGCTGCCGTTCCCCAGCGCGGCGATGAGCTTTCCCTCCACCGCCGCGTACGCCGACTGGCTGGTCTCGGTGCACGGCATGACCACCGACAGCCGCGGCAACCTGTGGGTGATCGACGACGGCAAGCGCGCCGGCATCGACGGCATCCCGGACGGCGCGGCCAAGGTGGTGGGCTTCGACCCGGTCACCGGCAAGGTGATCGGCAAAGTGGTGCTGAAGGCGCCGGCGCTGCGCCAGGACAGCCACATGAACGACCTGCGGGTGGACCTGAGCCACGGCGCCAGGGGCACGGCCTACATCAGCGATTCGTCCTTCGGCACCGCGCCGGCGCTGGTGGTGGTGGACCTGGCCAGCGGCCGCCAGCGGCGGGTGCTGGCCGACCACGTCTCCACCCAGCCCGAGCCGGGCTTCCTGACCGTCCTGGACGGCAAGCCGATGCGCTACGACGCCCGCCACCCGACCTTCCCGGTCGGCGGCGCCGACGCGATCACCCTGAGCCCCGATTCGGCCACGCTGTACTACGCGCCGCTGACCAGCCGCCGCCTGTATTCCATCCCCACCGCCGTGCTGGCCGACTTCGGCAACGACCAGGCCACCCTGGCCGCGGCGGTCGCCGACCTGGGCGAGAAGGGCTTCGCCGACGGCATGGCCAGCGACCCGCAGGGCCGGCTGTACATCACCGACGGCGAGCACGACGCGATCCTGCGGCGCTGGCCGGACGGCCGCTTCGACGTGGTGCTGCGCGACCCGCGCCTGGTCTGGCCCGACGGCATCTACGCCGATGCGCACTACGTCTACGTCACCCTCGGCCAGTGGGACCGGCTGCCCGGCTTCAACGGCGGACAGGACCTGCGCCAGCCGCCCTACCTGCTGGTGCGCGCGCCGATCGACCCGCCGGCGCCGCTGAATGCACTCGCCCGACCCGCTCCCTGACCCCATCGAGACCGTCCGCATGCCGCAGGAAATCCGTGTCGTCGCCACCGTCATCGCACCCGCACAGGAGCACCCCATGGACAAGACCTTCCCCCTGCACGACGGCAACGCCATCCCGGCCATCGGCTTCGGCACCTGGCCGATGGACGACGGCCAGGCCCGGCAGGCCGTGCGGCTGGCCGTGCACGCCGGCTACCGCCTGATCGACACCGCCGCCAGCTACGGCAACGAACACGGCGTGGGCCTGGGCCTGCGCGATGCGGGCTCGGCGCGCCGGGACATCTTCCTGACCAGCAAGCTGCGCGGCGCCGACCAGGGCTTCGACGGCACCCTGCGCGCGTTCCAGGCCAGCCTGGAAAGGCTGGGCACCGACTACCTGGACCTGTACCTGATCCACTGGCCGCTGCCGCGCCTGGACAAGTACGTGGACAGCTGGAAGGCGATGGTGCGGCTGCAGCGTGAGGGGCGCGTGCGCTCGATCGGCGTGTCCAACTTCCTGCCCGCGCACATCGAGCGCCTGCAGGCCGAAACCGGGGTGCTGCCGGCGGTCAACCAGGTCGAACTGCACCCGGACTTCCAGCAGCCGGCGCTGCGCGAGGCGATGGCCGCCCGCGGCATCCAGGTCGAGTCCTGGAGCCCGCTGGGGCGCGGCAAGATCCTGTCCGACCCGGCCCTGCAGCGCATCGCCGCCGCCAAGCAACGCTCGGTGGCGCAGGTGATCCTGCGCTGGCAGCTGCAGCTGGGGCTGGTGGCGATCCCCAAGTCGCAGGACGCCCGGCGCATCGCGCAGAACGCCGCGCTGTGGGATTTCGAGCTGGACCCGACCGACATGGCCGCCATCGCGGCGCTGGATGCCGGCGCGCGCCAGGGCGGCGACCCGGCTACCCACGAGGAGTTCTGAGCGGTGCAGGCCGGCCGTCGCACGGAGCGCGCTGATGCGCCTTGCGATGCACCGGCGCGGTTTCCTCGGCGTCCTGGCCGCCGCCGCGATGGGCGGCGCTGCGGCCACGCGCCTGGCCCGCGCTGACGCGACCATGCACACGCCACTGACACGCATGTTTCCGCGCCACGACTGGGTGCCGAACAATCCGCGCCTGCCGGTGCTGCTGTATCGTCGGGCGCTGGCTCCGCAGGGCGCCGATCCGGCCGCGGCCTTGGAGGCCCTGTTCGACCGCAACGACTGGCCACCGGCCCGGCGCTATACCGTGTACCCCTTCCACCACTACCGCTCCATCGCCCACGAAGTGCTCGGCTTCGCCCGCGGACATGCGGCCTGATGCCGGGCCGGCCTGGAGGCGGCCACCGCAATCCGCGACCCGTACATGAAGAATCCCGGTCCGCTGGTGCAGGCGTGAGGAGGCCCTGGCGATGAAGAAGCTCCTGCTCATCCTCGTGCTGGCCGCCGCGGTCGTGTTCGTGGCCGCACTGGTCTACGCCTTCGTGCCCACCCGCACCGGGGCGATCGCCGCTACGGCCGGCAGCGCCGACCCGGCGCTGATCGAGAAGGGCCGCTACTTGGCCGCGGCCGGCGACTGCACCGCCTGCCACACCGCGCCCGGCGGCAGGCCCTTCGCCGGCGGCCTGGCCATCGCCTCGCCGATCGGTGCGATCTACAGCACCAACATCACCCCGGATGCGGACACCGGCATCGGCGGCTACACGCTGGACCAGTTCGACCGCGCGCTGCGCCACGGCATCCGCTCCGACGGCAGCACGCTGTACCCGGCCATGCCGTACCCGTCCTACGCGCGCATGCACGACGACGACGTCGAAGCGCTGTACGCCTACTTCATGCACGGCGTGCAGCCGGTCAAGGCGGAGAACCGCAAGCCCGGCATCGTCTGGCCGCTGTCGATGCGCTGGCCGCTGGCGATCTGGCGCAAGACCTTCGCCCCCGACCCGGGCAAGGCCGGCTTCGACCCGGCGCGCTACGCCGATGCGCAAGTGGCCCGCGGCGCCTACCTGGTGCAGGGCCCGGGCCACTGCGGCAGCTGCCATACCCCGCGCGCGCCGACCCTGCAGGAGAAGGCGCTGGACGAGTCCGGCGCCGACTACCTGGCCGGCGGCCAGGTGATCGACGGCTGGGGCGCGATGTCGCTGCGCGGCGATGCGGCCGCCGGACTGGGCCGCTGGAGCGCGCAGGACATCGCCGACCTGCTCAAGACCGGCCGCAACCGGCATGCGGCGGTGGTCGGCCCGCCGATGGCCGACGTGGTCGAGCACAGCACCCAGCACCTGAGCGACGCCGATCTGGCGGCCATCGCCGCCTACCTGAAGACCCTGCCGGCCAGCGCCGGCTCGCCGGCCTCGTTCTCCCCCGGCGACGCCACCGCCAAGGCCCTGCGGGCCGGCATCGACGACAGCCGCGGCGGCGAGCTCTACGTGGACAACTGCGCGGGCTGCCACCGCACCGACGCGGCCGGCTACGACACGGTGTTCCCGGCCATCGCCGGCAACGCCACGGTGCTGGCGCAGGACCCGACCTCGCTGCTGCACCTGATCCTGGCCGGCAGCAGCATGCCAGCCACCGCCACCCGCCCGTCCGACCTGGGCATGCCCGGCTTCGCCTGGCGCCTGGACGACGCCGAAGTCGCTACGCTGGCCACCTACCTGCGCAGCAGCTGGGGCAACCGAGCGCCGGCAGTCACCGCCGCCCAGGTCGCCAAGGTACGCAAGACCCTGGGCGACACCCCCGGCCCCGTGGCCGCGGACGAGGCGGTGCAGGCCACCGCCGGCCAGCCCAGACCCGCCCGCTCCTGACATCCTTCCCACCCAGTCCCGCCACCGCCGACGCCCATGCCCAACGATCGTCAACCCCCGGGACCGCGCGCCCTCGATCGCCGCAGCTTCCTGCGCCTGACGGCGGCGGCCCCGGCGGTGGCGCTGGCCGGGTGCAGCGAGCCCGCCCCCGCCCCGGCACGCGCCGACGCG
>JASGEB010000176.1:0-26441 GCA_047606785.1 Pseudoxanthomonas sp. | reverse complement strand
CCGTACCTGGTCGTCGCCGCCGACAAGGGCACGGCCACGTTCTCCGATATCGCCAACGGCCTGGCCACCGACCACGGCTTCTGGCTGGGCGACGCCTTCGCCTCCGGCGGCTCGGTCGGCTACGACCACAAGGGCATGGGCATCACCGCGCGCGGCGCCTGGGAGTCGGTCAAGCGCCACTTCCGCGCGCTCGGCCGCGACTGCCAGGCGCAGGACTTCAGCTGCGTGGGCGTCGGCGACATGTCCGGCGACGTGTTCGGCAACGGCATGCTGCTGTCCCGGCACATTCGCCTGCTCGCCGCGTTCGACCACCGCCACATCTTCCTCGACCCGGATCCGGACCCGACGACCTCGTTCGCCGAGCGCGAGCGCCTGTTCAAGCTGCCGCGCTCGTCCTGGGCCGACTACGACGCCAAGCGGATCAGCCAGGGCGGCGGCGTGTACCCGCGCACGCTCAAGTCGATCGAGATCAGCCCGCAGGTACGGCAGGCGCTGGGGCTGGACGAGGGGGTCAAGTCGCTGGCGCCAAGCGAGCTGATGAGCGCCATCCTCAAGGCGCCGGTGGATCTGCTGTGGAACGGCGGCATCGGCACCTACGTCAAGGCCGCCGGCGAGAGCAACGCCGAGGTCGGCGACCGCGCCAACAACGCCCTGCGCGTCAACGGCCGCGACCTGCGCGCCAAGGTGGTGGGTGAGGGCGGCAACCTCGGCCTGACCCAGCTGGGCCGGATCGAGGCGGCGTTGCACGGGGTGCTGCTCAACACCGACTTCATCGACAACTCCGCCGGGGTGGACACCTCCGACCACGAGGTCAACATCAAGATCCTGCTGGACAGCGTGGTCCAGGCCGGCAAGCTGAAGACGCCCGAGCGCAACAAGCTGCTGGCCTCGATGACCGACGAGGTGGCCGCGCTGGTGCTGACCGACAACTACCGGCAGAACCAGGCGCTGAGCCTGATGGAGCGCATGAGCGTGCCGCGGCTGGGCTCCAAGCAGCACTTCATCCAGGTGCTGGAGGCGCGCGGCCTGCTCGACCGCCAGATCGAGTTCCTGCCCTCGGACGCGGAGATCGCCGAGCGCAAGGCGCGCGGGGTCGGCCTGACCCGGCCGGAGCTGGCGGTGCTGCTGTCCTACGCCAAGATCGTCGCCTTCAACGAGCTGCTGGATTCGGACATCCCCGAGGACCCCTACCTGTCGCGCGAGCTGCAGCGCTACTTCCCCGAGCCGCTGCAGGGCAAGTACGCCGAGGCCATGCAGCGGCATCGGCTGAAGCGCGAGATCATCGCTTCGGCGGTGACCAACTCGACCATCAACCGCATGGGCGCGACCTTCCTGCTGCGCATGCAGGAAGACACCGGCCGCAGCACCGCCGAGGTCGCCAAGGCCTTCACCATCACCCGCGAGACCCTGGACGCGCGCGCGCTGTGGACCCGCATCGACGCGCTCGACGGCCAGGTCCACGAGTCGGCGCAGATCGACGCGCTGGAGGTGATCTGGCAGCTGCAGCGGCGCTTCACCCGCTGGCTGCTCGCGCGCCCGGGGGCGATCCCCGACATCGCCAGCGCGGTGCAGCGCTACCACGGCGGCTTCAGCGACATCCGCGCCGCCGACGGCGTGCTGCCCGACTCGCTGCGCCCGGCCCACGTGGCCAGTCTTGCCGAATGGAAGGACAAGGGCCTGCCCGCCACCCTGGCCGGCCAGCTGGCGGCGCTGCCGTACCTGGAGCCGTCGGCCGACATCATCGAGCTGGCCCTGACCCACAAGGCCTCGGCGGTGGACGTGTCGAAGGTGCACTACCGGCTGGGCGAGGCGCTGCACCTGCCGTGGCTGTTCGAGCAGGTCGACGCGCTGGTGGTCGACGGCCGCTGGCACGCGGTGGCCCGCGGGGTGCTGCGCGACGAGCTGGGCGGCGCCCAGCGCGCACTGACCGAGCAGGTGCTGGCCATGTCCGGCAAGAGTGCGCAGGACAAGGTCGAGCACTGGCTGCGCCGCGACGACCCGGCGTTGCGCTTCACCCTGCAGATGCTCGACGAAGTGGCCGCACAGAAGGCGTTGGACTACCCGACCGCCTCGGTGGCGGTGCAGCGGCTGGTGCAACTGGCCGCGCGCGGATGAGCACGGTCGAGGGATGTAGGATGGGTGGAGCGCAGCGAAACCCATCTTTTGCGCTCGGGTTCCTGCTGCCGTTCACGCTCAGCAGCGGCGGCATCGAAACGGTGACGAGCTTCGTGCAGGACCTGCCGAGGACGCTGACCGGGCGCAACCACGGCAATTTCGGCAAGGACAAACTGCGCAAGGCCTACGAACGCGCGGTGGCGTATGCCGGCGACCGCCGGATCGACGACTTGCTTGTGTACGAGGGCTACGTGAGGATGACGGTCGAAAACCCGTCCCAGCCCAATGCCTATGACAACGTCACCCTGCGCGGCGCGGTGGCGGAATCCGAACCAGACCGCGCGAGCTCGGCGATCTCGCCCGAGGAAACTTTTTGCGCGGCGGACACCAACTTCGGCATGCTCGAACGCGCGCTGGACGATGCGCTGAAGCACGGCGGCCTGAAGCAAATGCTCTACATCGGATTGCGCACCCGGCCGGGAATTCCGGGGGTGAGCATCAACGAACAGGCGGGCTTGACGAGCAGCGAGAATCGATCCGTCGTCATCACGGTCGGGTTCGACGGCGATTACGGCTCGACCTCCCGCACCTACGATGGAGCGAGCGGAAGGTTTCTGGATTGATGCGGCAGTTCGCCGGCGCCTTTCCGTTATCCTTGGTCGATGACCGCAGCCACCCCGCGCATCGCCTTCCTCGCCAGCGAGACTTCCACCGCGCAGGCTGCGCTGCGCCTGCTGGTGGCGCGCCACGGCAACCACGCGCCGGAGGCGGCCGACATCCTGTGTCCGCTGGGCGGCGACGGCTTCATGCTGCAGACCCTGCATCGCCACGGCGAGCTGGGCAAGCCGGTGTTCGGCATGAAGGCCGGCACGGTCGGCTTCCTGATGAACCACTATCGCGAGGACGACCCGGGAGCGGGGCCGGGCCAGGCGCTGGTCGAGCGCATCGCCCAGGCCGAACCGGCCAAGCTGCGCCCGCTGCGGATGAGCGCGTTGCTGGAGGACGGGCGCGAGGCGGTGTCGCTGGCCTACAACGAGGTCTCGCTGCTGCGCCAGACCCGGCAGACCGCGCACCTGCGCATCGACCTCAACGGCCAGACCCGGCTGGACGAACTGGTCTGCGACGGCGTACTGGTCGCCACCCCGGCCGGCAGCACCGCCTACAACTACTCGGCCGGCGGGCCGATCCTGCCGCTGGGCTCGCACACCATGGCGCTCACCCCGATCGCGCCGTACCGACCGCGGCGCTGGCGCGGCGCGGTGCTGCGCGACGACACCCAGGTGCGTTTCGTGGCGCTGGACCCGCACAAGCGCCCGGTCAGCGTGACCGCCGATTCGCACGAGTTCCGGCGCGTGCGCGAAGTGACCATCGGCACCGTGCAGGACCGCTGGGTCACCCTGCTGTTCGACCCCGAGCACAACCTGGAGGAGCGGATCCTTTCGGAGCAGTTCGAGGCGTAGGGCCGGTGAAGCCGGGACTCGGGACTCGGGACTCGGGGAGAGCGTACAGAGCTTGCCTTTGCTTTTGCCGTCATTCCCGCGAAAGCGGGAAGCAATGCGAGCATGGATTCCCGCTTTCGCGGGAACGACGAGCAAGAGCCGTTAGCCTTTCCCGAGTCCCGAGTCCCGAGTCCCGAATCCCGACCTCACAGAGTCCCACGATGCCCGACAACGCGCCCCGCCTGCTCACCGTCGCGGTCACCTCGCGGGCGCTGTTCGACCTGGAGGAGAGCCACGCGCTGTACGAGCGCGAGGGGCTGCAGGCCTACGCGGCCTACCAGCGCGCGCACGAGGACGATCCGCTGGCGCCGGGGGTGGCGTTGCCGGCGGTGCGCAAGCTGCTGGCGCTCAACGCCGGCGCGCCGGCCGATACGCCGCGGGTGGAGGTGATCCTGCTGTCGCGCAATTCGGCCGACACCGGCCTGCGCATCTTCAACTCGATCCAGCACTACGGCCTGGACATCGTGCGCGCCACCTTCACCGGCGGCGAGCCGAGCTGGCCCTACGTCAAGCCGTTCGGCACCGACCTGTTCCTGTCGGCCAACCCGGAGTCGGTGCGGCGGGCGCTGGCGCATGGCATCGCCGCGGCGACCATCCTGCCCAAGCCGGCCGGCGAGCGCGCCGAGGCCGGACGTGCGGCGATGGCGGCCGTGCCCGAACGCCGCCAACTGCGCATCGCCTTCGACGGCGACGCGGTGATCTTCGGCGACGAGGGCGAGCGGATCTCGCGCGAGCAGGGGATCGAGGCATTCGCCCGGCACGAGCGCGAGAACGCCCATCAGCCGCTCTCGGGCGGGCCGTTCCGCAATTTCCTCTCGGCCCTGCAGGCGCTGCAGGCGGCCTTCCCGCCCGGCGAGGACGCGCCGATCCGCACCGCGCTGGTGACCGCGCGCTCGGCGCCGGCGCACGAGCGGGTGATCCGCACCCTGCGCGAGTGGGGCGTGCGCATCGACGAGGCGCTGTTCCTGGGCGGCCGCCACAAAGGGCCGTTCCTGGCCGCGTTCGGCGCCGACATCTTCTTCGACGATTCCCGGCACAACATCGACAGCGCGCGCGAGCACACCGCCGCCGGCCACGTGCCGCACGGCGTGGCCAACGATGTGCCGCGCGCATGAGCGCAGGCCAGGGCAAGCCCGCGCGCGATGCGGGCACGCGCGCCCGGCTGGTGCACAGCTTCGGCAGGCTGGCCCTGCAGTTCCGCGGCGAGGTGACCCAGAGCGGGATGTGGCGCTGGGCGCCGTGGCCTTCGCCTGGCGCGGCGAGTTGCCGCCGTGCGACCTGGATCGCGCGGCCGCGGCGCTGCCGTTCATGGTGCGCTGGCAGGCCTGGAACGGCATGCAGCGGCTGGCGCGGGCGCTGCCGCGCCTGTAATCCCTGCGTGGGCAGCGGGGTGCCCGTTCAGTGCGCCCGTGGCGTCCACACCTGGCCCGCTTCCATGGCTTGGAAACGCTGCATGGGAACTGCGCGCTCCAGCAGGGTGGCCTGCAACAGGTCGCGCGGCGCGGTACGCGCCTCGTCGGTCAGCTGGAAGGTGCCCCAGTGCACGCCCAGGGCCTGGCGGGCGCTGCAGTCGAGCATGGCCTGCACGGCCTGGGCGGCATCCATGTGCTGGGGCTGCATGAACCAGCGCGGTTCGTAGGCGCCGATCGGCAGCAGCGCCAGGTCCGGCGCGCCCAGGCGCTGGCGCAGCTGGCGGAACGGCCAGCCGTTGCCGTAGGCGGTGTCGCCGGCGATGTACAGGCCGAAGTCGCCATGGCGCAGGTGGAAACCGCCCCACAGCGCCATGCGGCGGTCCCACGGCGTGCGCGAGGACCAGTGCAGGGCGGGCACCACGGTGATCGCGAGGTCGCCCAGGACGCCGGCCTGCCACCAGTCCAGCGCCACGCAGCGTTGCGCGGGGATGCGGCGCCGGACCAGGACGTCGTTGCCCAGCGGGGTGACCAGCAGCGGGTCGTGGGCCGCATGCAGCGCGCGCAGGGTCGCCAGGTCCAGGTGGTCGTAGTGGTTGTGGGTCAGCAGCACCGCGTCGATGGGAGGCAGGTCGGCCAGGGCGATGCCGGGGCGGTTGTATCGACGCGGGCCGGCGAAGCGCAGCGGACTGGCGCGCTCGGACCACACCGGGTCCACCAGCAGGTTGCGGCCGCCCAGCTGCACCAGCGCGGTGGCGTGGCCGACCAGGGTGACCGTGGGGCGCGCCGGATGCGCTTCGGGCACGGCCCGCGCCACCGGCGGCGGCGCGTCCCAGCGCGCAGGCGTGCTGGTGCGCCGCCAGCGCCAGACCTCGGCCAGGCTGCGGTCGGTGGGCGCATGGTCTGGGCTGAAGAAGCGCCGGCCGTCGAAGTGGTCGCTGGCCGGGCCGCGGTAGTAGGGGTTGCGCATCAGTTGGAGGGCAGGACGATGTCGGTCAGGCGCCAGCGCAGGCCCTGGCGGGTGAACACGAAGACCACCGGCTGGCCGCCATCGGCGGGGACGGTGGCGGTGAAGCGCGAGCTGGATTCGAAGTGCTCGCGTGCGCCCTTGAGCGGATCGGCCGGCGGGGTGTCGCCCCAGCTGTCGCCGTCCACGGTCTGGCCGCCGGCGCGCTTCCACACCGCGCGGCCTTCCAGCATCGCCGCCACGCCGGCCGGGGTGACCAGGGTATCCACGCCGGCGCCGGCCACGCCGCCGGCCATCGACAGCAGCAGCGAGCCGAGCAGGCCGGACTGCAGGCCCGGTCCGGCGGCGCGGGCGATGCGATCCTGCAGCTGCGCGCGCAGGTTGACCCGCAGCGCCGGGAAGTCGACATGGCGCGCGAGCCGGTCCATGTCGCGCTCGGCCAGTGCCTGGCGGATGCCGTGGATGGCGACGTACGGGCCGGCGGCCACGCAGCCGCCCAGCGCCAGCAGAGCGGCCAGCACCACACCCAGGGCCCATTTCGCCCAGCGCGGCACGTTCAGAACTCCAGGTCCAGGGCCGCGCACAGGTAGTCCACGAACGGACCTAGCCGCGCCAGGTCCTTCTCGATGATGCCGCGCAGGCGCGGGCCAGTCATGGTGGCGTCGTCCAGCGGCCGCCACATCACCCAGTTGCGGTGCTTGAGGTCGTCGAGGAACTCGAAGTCGGCCGGGAAGCCGCGCGGCGGCCGCACCATCTTCTCCTCCTGGGCGAACTCGAAGGCGCGGCGCAGCGCTGGCGCGTACGCGGCCGCCTTCCAGGTCGCCGGGTTGTCGAAGATGAACTGTCGCAGCTTGCGCTGGGTGTCCGGCTCGGGGTGCCACAGGCCGGCGCCGACGAAGCTCTCGCCCGGTTGCAGGTGCAGGTAGAACGAGGGCGCCGGCAGTTCGCGTCGGCGCTGGTGGAACAGGCGCGCGCCCTGCCAGGCCTTGTACGGCGACTTGTCGTGGGAGAAGCGCGCGTCGCGGTAGATGCGGAACAGCGAGCCGCCCTGACTGCGCGGGTCGGCGCGGAAGTGCTCGCTGATCTGCGCCAGCGCCGGCTGCAGGTCGCCGATCAGGCGCAGGAACGGCTGGCGTACGTGCTGTTCGTACTGTTCGCGGTGGGCCTCGAACCAGGGCTTGTCGTTGTGGCGCGCTAGCCCGCGCAGGAACTTCAGGCTGGCCTCGGAGAAGTAGCTGGGCATGGACGGATGATACCGAGCCGACTGATGCGGGGATGCCGATCAAAACAGCTCGGCATGCAAGCCACGTCCCCAGGCTTCCAGATGGTCGAGCAGGGCCAGCCGGTCGCCATCGCCGGCGACGCCGGCGCGCAGCCTGGCGATCTCCGCCAGCCAGGTCTCGTAGTCCTGCTCGCCCAGTTCGCTGCCGGCGGCGAAGCGGCGCCGGCGGTAGTCGTCCCAGCGCAGGCGCTCTGCCGGGTCGAGCGTATCGGGCCAGTTGCGCGCGCGGTAGCGCAGCAGTAGTTCGGCCAGGCGCGGGTCGCTGAAGCCGAACTCGCGCCGGCCCAGCAGCGCCGGCGGGGTGGCCCGCACCTGCGCCAGCTTCGGCCGGTCGGCGTCGGGCAGGAAGCCGTCGTACAGCGAACCGTCCACGTCGCCGGCCACGCGTGCGCGTTCGTCGACGAACACCCGCCGCACCTTCTCGGCGACCTCGGCCGCGTGCGGGCGCAGCAGTTCGATCTGGGCCCGCACCGCCTCGGGATCGATTGCCAGCCGCTCGAAATCGGTCGGGCGCAGGTAGTGCCAGGGCACCAGCGCCGGGCTGCGGTTGCTGTGGACCTCCTTCAGGCCGATGCGGGTCACGCCCTCGGGCAGGTCGGCCTGCGGCGTGTACAGGCGGTCGGCGATCTCGTCCGCCTCCAGCTCCAGCAGCGCCTGCGCATGGCCGTCCAGGTCCAGCACGATCACCCGGCTGTCGATGCGCGGGTGCCGGGTCAGCGGCAGCACCGGCGCGGCGCACAGGCGGCTGGCTGGATAGCGCTGCGACACGTGCAGCAGCGGCTGCAGCGCCGCCACGTCGAGCAGGCCGGCGGCGAAACGCTTGCTGCGCAGCTGCAGGGCGTAGTCCCACAGGCGCGGCTGCGCGGCGCGCATGCGCTGGGCCATGCCGAGGGTGGCGCGCACGTCCGATAGCGCCTCGTGGGCCAGGCCGCTGCGCACCTGGTTGGCGGCGGCCAGGTGCTCGAGCTTGAACGAGGTGCCCTGGCCGTCCTCGCGCTGCGGCCAGGCCACGCCGTCCGGCCGCAGCGCGTGGAACAGCCGCGCCACGTCGAGCAGGTCCCAGCGGCTGTTGCCGTTGCGCCACTCGCGCTCGTAGGGATCGAAGAAGTTGCGGAACAGTCCGTGGCGGACGAACTCGTCGTCGAAGCGCAGGGTGTTCCAGCCCAGCGTGCAGGTCTGCGCGCGGCCCATCTCCTCGTGGATGCGGGCGAAGGCCTCGGCCTCGTCAAGCCCTTCGGCCAGCGCCTGCTGCGGGGCGATGCCGGTGACCAGGGTCGCGGCGGGCGAGGGCAGCAGGTCGTCGGCCGGCCTGACGAAGAAGGTCAGCGGCTCCTCGATCGGTTCGAGCGCCTCGTCGGTGCGCTGCGCCGCGAACTGGGCGATGCGGCTGCGGCGCGGATCCTGGCCGAAGGTCTCCAGGTCGTAGAACAGGTAGCTGGCGGGCATGGTACTTCCATCGGATGAGACGACCGGGCCGTCGTGGATCGTAGGCTGGGTGGAGCCGAAGGCGATACCCATCGATACGCCCTGCCGACGATGATGGGTATCGCTGCGCTGCGTTTCTGCGTCCGTGCCCCGTAGGAGCGCACCGCAGGGGCGCGAAAGGGCTTTCGAGGTGGAAGCCTGATCGCGCCCCTGCGGTGCGCTCCTACAGAGGCGTCAGGCGGTCGTTGACGATCCGGTCCAGCGCGGGCCAATCCAGGCCGTCCAGCGAATCGCGCCCGGCGGTGGCTTCGACCAGGATCGCCCGCTGCAGGTCGGTGCGGCGCAGCGCCTCGGCGTAGGGAATGCACATGAAGGTCACCAGGGTGTAGTGCGGGACGAAGCGCTGCGGGTGGCGCGCGTACAGCGCCTGCTCCAGCCGGCGCTGCAGCAGGAAATCGGCGTCGTCCACGCGCTCGCGCATCTCCAGGTAGTTGTCCAGGGCCATGCGCTGGATCGCGCGGGCGTCGGGCAGGCGCTGGTCCTGGAAGGCGGCGAAGGCGGCGGCCGGGTCGGCGTGCGCCTCCAGCTGCTCGGCCAGCGCCACGCAGTCCTCGAAGGCGCAGTTCATGCCCTGGCCGTGGAACGGCACCATCGCGTGCGCGGCGTCGCCGATCAGCACTGCGCGCCCGCCCAGGTGCCAGCGCTCCAGGTACAGCGTGCCCAGCAGGCCGGGCGGGTGATGGTCCCAGTCGCGCTGCAACTGCGGGATCAGGGGCAGGGCGTCGGCGAAGTCGCGTGCGAACAGCGCCTCGGCCTGGGCGCCGGTGGTCACGGTGGCGAAGCTGGTCGGCCCGTGGTTGGGCAGGAACACGGTGACGGTGAAGGTGCCCTCGTCGTTGGGCAGGGCGATGCACATGTAGTCGCCGCGCGGCCAGATGTGCAGGGCGTGCGGCTCGATGCGGAAGCCGCCACTGGGCGCGGGCGGGATCTCCAGTTCCTTGTAGGAATGGTCGAGGAACTCGCTGCGTTCGCCGATGGTCGTCGCCCGGCCCATGGCCGCGCGCAGCGCCGAGCCGGCGCCGTCGGCGCCGACCAGGCTGGCGAAGCGGATGTCGTGCGGCGAGTCGTCGCGGTCGTCGATGAAGCGCGCGTAGCCGGCCTCGAAGTCCACCGTGTGCAGGCGGCGGTGGAAGTGGACGCGCGCGCCGGCGCGCTCGGCCAGGTCGAGCAGGGTCAGGTTGAGGTCGGCGCGGTGGATCGACCAGATCACTTCCGAATCGTCGCGGCCGTAGCGCTGTAGGTCGGTGCCGCCGTCCAGGGCGTGGACCATGCGCCCGCGCATCATCACCGCCCGTCGCATCACCGCCTCTTCGGCGCCGGCCAGGCGCAGTGCGTGGCGGCCGCGCTCGGCCAGCGCCAGGTTGATCGAGCGGCCGGACTCGTAGCCCTTGATGCGCGGGTCGCCGCGGCGTTCGTACAGGGCGACGCGCCAGCCGCGCCGCTGCAGCAGGATCGCCAGCAGGCAGCCGGCCAAGCCGGCGCCCACCACGCTCAGGGATCGCTCGTCAGCGGGCATTGGCGTTCCGGGCCGAAAGGGGCCGGCAGCTTACACGCCGCGCCAGGCCTCCACTTCCTCGACGAAGCGGTAGACGTCCATGTAGCGGTTGTACAGCGGCGCCGGTGCGATGCGGATCACGTCCGGTTCGCGCCAGTCGCCGACCGTGCCCACCGACAGCAGGTAATCGAACAGCTCGCGCCCGCGCTCGCGGCCCTCGCACACCCGCAGCGACAGCTGGCAGCCGCGCCGCTCCGGCTCGGCCGGGGTGAGGATCTCCAGGGTGTCGAGCAGGTGGTGCTCGATCAGCTCCTCCAGCAGGCCGGTGAGTGCGAGCGACTTGGCGCGCAGCACGGCCATGCCGCCGGCCTGATCGAACAGCTGCAGCGAGGCGATCAGCGGCGCCAGCGCCAGCACCGGCGGGTTGCTCAGCTGCCAGCCCTCGGCGCCGGGTGTGGGCACGAACTGCGGCCCCATCAGGAAGCGGGTGTCCTTCTCGTGCCCCCACCAGCCGGCCAGGCGCGGCAGCTCGGCGCGCGCGTGGCGTTCGTGCACGAAGGCGCCGGCGACTGCGCCGGGGCCGGCGTTGAGATACTTGTAGTGGCACCACACGGCGAAGTCGGCGCCGGCCTCGTGCAGCGCCAACGGCAGGTTGCCGACCGCGTGGGCCAGGTCGAAGCCGGCCACCGCGCCGGCTGCGTGCGCCAGCCGGGCCACCTCGGCGACGTCGAAGGCCTGGCCGGTGCGGTATTGCACGCCGGGCCACAGCACCAGCGCCAGGCGCGGCCCGTGCCGCTCGATCGCCGCCGCCAGCGCCTGCATCGAGATGGTGCCTTCCGGCTCGTCCGGCTCCAGTTCGATCAGGTCGGTGGCCGGGTCGAAGCCGTGCCAGCGGATCTGCGATTCCACCGCGTAGCGGTCCGAAGGGAAGGCGCCGGCCTCGATCAGCACCGCCGGCCGCTCGCGGGTGGGCCGGTAGAAGCTGACCATCATCAGGTGCAGGTTGGCGGTGAGGGTGTTCATCGCCACCACCTCGTGCGGCCGCGCGCCGACGATCCGCGCCAGCGGCTCGCGTACCTGCTCGTGGTAGGTCATCCACTGCGCCTGGCCGCGGAAATGGCCCTCCACCGCCTCGTGCGCCCACTTGTCCAGCACCTGCTGCACCGCCGCCTTGGCCCCCTTCGGCTGCAGGCCCAGCGAGTTGCCGCAGAAGTAGATCTGCTCGCCGCCCTTGTGGCGCGGCAGCAGGAATTCGTGGCGCAACGTCCGCAGCGGGTCGGCGGCGTCCAGGGCGATGACGTGGTTGCGGGAAAGATGGTTGGGCATGGACGGTGGGCGGGGCAGGGACTCGACGCGGGAGGCGCGATTCTAGCGAGCGCTTCGAGCAAGAAACGTGCCGCGATTCACCTCTCGCCGGGATGGCGTGCCGACGTCCGGCCACGGCCCGTTTTCAGGTGGCCGGGGTGACGTAGCGCGTCGGTGCCGGGTTGAGGTAACCGCAGGCGTCACAGGTGCGCAGCGCGCGCGAGCCGTAGAAGCGGTCGAACACCGGCGGGAAGTCGGTCTCGATGTCGTGCAGATGGAAGAATTCCTCGTACAGCCTGTGGTTGCAGCGCTCGCAGAACCACATCAGGCCGTCGCGCTCGTGCGCCAGGCGGCGGCGTTCGATCACCAGCCCGACCGAGCCGGGCAGGCGCTGCGGCGAGTGCGGCACCCGCGGCGGCAGCAGGAAGACCTCGCCGGCGCGGATCGGGATGTCGCGCACCGCGTCGTCCTCCTGGATGCGCAGGACCATCTCGCCTTCCAGCTGGTAGAACCACTCCGGGCCCTCTTCCCAGTGGTAGTCGGTGCGCGCATTGGGGCCGCCGACCACCATGATGATGAAGTCGCCCTGCTCGATGCACTTGTTGCCCACCGGCGGCTTGAGCAGGTGGCGGTGCTCCTCGATCCAGGCCTGCAGGTTGAGCGGCGCCGGCAGCATGCGGGTCTCAGCGGTCCTCGCGGTCGGCGCGGATGCGCGCCAGCGCGGCCTGGTAGCGCTGCTCGAGGATGTCGGCGCGATCGATGTCCATGCCCAGCGTGTGCACCTGGCCGTCGCGCAGGCTGTAGACCCAGCCGTGCACGACCAGCGGCTGGCCGCGGCCCCAGGCGTCCTGCACGACGGTGGTGCGGCAGACGTTGACCACCTGCTCGAGCACATTCAGCTCGCACAGGCGCGCGTGCTGCAGGTCCAGGCCGCCGGCCCGGTGCAGGCAGTCGCGGTGCAGGTCGGCCACGTCGGTGACGTGGCGGATCCAGTTGTCCGCCAGGCCCAGGCGCTCCTGGGTCAGGCTGGCGCGCACGCCGCCGCAGCCGTAGTGGCCCACCACCAGGATGTGGCGGACCTTGAGCACGTCCACCGCGAACTGGATCGCCGACAGGCAGTTCAGGTCGGTGTGCACCACCACGTTGGCGACGTTGCGGTGGACGAACACCTCGCCCGGCGCCAGGTCGACGATCTGGTTGGCCGGCACCCGCGAGTCCGAGCAGCCGATCCACAGGTATTCGGGGGTCTGCTGCTTGACCAGGCGCGAGAAGAATTCCGGATCCTCGCGGCGCACGCGCGCGGACCATTCGCGGTTGTTGGCGAGCAGCTTCTTCAGGTCGGGCATGGGTGGATTATCGCAGAGCCGCGGCCGCCGCAATCAGGCGCGCGCGCCCAACACCTGCACCATCCGCGCCACCAGCGTCTCGTCGCTGCTGGCCTGCGGCGGCGCCACCTCGGCCAGCGAGAACCCGCGCGCCAGCGCGTCCTCCTCGTCCAGGCCGCCGAAGGCGACGAAGTCGGCGTCGAACAGCGCCGCCCGCGCGCTGTCGGCGCTGTCGTAGGCGGTGGTGTTGCCGTCGCTGTCCAGGATCTCGGCGGTGCCGGCCTCGAGCACGTGCAGGCGCGCCCACACCAGGGTGCGGCCGAGCGAGGCCAGCCACCATTGCGGTTGATTTTCAGGCGTCTGATTCATTTCTTCTCCATCGTTGCGATGCGCCGGTCATGCGCCAGGTGCAGGCGTTCACGGCTTGTCCGCTGCAGGTGGCATGGGCGCGACCTGCAGCGCGGCATCGCCCAGCACCGTGCCGTCCGGGCCGACGCGGCGCAGTCGATACTGCCCCGCCGCCAGCGCGAACGCGGGCACGTTGGCATCGGCACGTTCGCGCACCACGATGTCGGCGGAAACGGCCTCGGGGCTTTCGTCGGCGTGGCGGGCCTCGATGGCGCAGGGATAGTGCCCGTCGCAATCCGCCACGAAGCCGGTCACCGCCAGCCGACCGGGCAGCGACCACAGCCAGCCGGCGCGGCCGCGCGCGGGCGCCGGATCGGGCAGGACCACGCTGACGTCGTAGGCCGTCGGTTGCAGGCTCCAGGGCTTGCCGGCGGCGTCGAGCAGGATGCTGGCGCGGGTCGCGCCGGCCAGTTTCGCCAGCAGCGGGCGATAGGCGGGATGCTCGCGCGACCGCGGCGCGTCGGCGTGCAGCGTGGTCTGGTCCACGGTCAAGGGGTCCAGGCCGGTCAGGCGTCTGAGTTCGGCCGCCATCGGCACGGCGTCGGCGACGGTGCGGTCCTTGCGGGCATGGCCGTAGCCGGCATGCACGATCAGGCGCGCATCGGGGTGTTCGCGCAGCAATCGGGCCAGATTCTCCGCTTGCCCGGTCTCGCGGGCCTGCTGGGTTTTGGCGTCGTCGGCGTCGTAGCCGCACAGCGAATAGCCCAGTTTCGCGGCCGTGCGCAGGACTTCTCCAAATACCGGTTCGCGCGTGTAGATGCCGCTGGAGCGCAAGGGGTAGCCGCGCTGTCCAATCTCGTCGTCATACAGGGCCTCGGCGCAGTAATGGTCGAATCCCTGCTGGCGCAATCGCGGCAGCAGATCGAGGAACAAGGCGCGAGTCTGGGCCAGGTGATGGGCTTCGTTGACGATGACGATGCGGCGGCCGCGGGACAGGCGGGCGATGGCTTCGGCGGCATCCACGGCGACGGCGCTCTGATCCGGCAAGGCGGCTGCCGGCGAGGAGGGTCCGGCGGAGCCGAAGGGGAATAGAGCGACGGCCTGGTCGTACAACCCCAATTCGGCGGCCAGGGTGGCTGTGAGTTGGTTGCCGAATTGGGTCGCGGGCAGTTGGCGCATCCGCAGATAGGCCGGCAGGCTGGAAGAGACCTTGTTGGTCGAGGAGAACAGATCCTGCAATTGCGCGTTGGTATCGGGCTGGCCGTCCGGAGCCGGCTCTGCCCCGGCCAGGGTGGCTGCGCACAGCAACAGTCCCATGATCGGCCAGCAACCGCGCAACCGTCGCCTGGCGACCGGCAGGCGGCGTTTCGCCCTCACGGCCACACCTCCGCCACCAGCCACAGCAATCCGGCCAGGGCCAGGCCGGCGAGGATCACCCACACCGCCCAGCGCGCCGGGGTGGCCAGGCCGTCCAGGCCGCGGTCGTGCAGTTCGCGGTAGCGGCCGCCGAGCAGCCAGCGCAGGGCCGCGGGATTGGCGAAGGCGGCATCGCCCATCCACGCCGAGACCCGCGGATGGCGGTCGCGCAGGTGCACCAGGGTCAGCGGCCAGAAGATCGCCAGCGCGCAGGCGCCGGCGATGGCGCTGGCGACGAAGCACAGCGCCAGGAACAGGATCACGCCAGCACCCGCTGCAGCAGCGCCGGCGCCAGCAGCCCGGCCGCGAGCAGCGCGACCGCCAGCGCCAACGGCCGGCGCACCGCGCGCGAGGCCTGCATCACCTGCGCATCCTCGCCCAGGCGCCGGCGCTCGACCCCGGCCGCCAGCCGCTCGCGGCCGACGTTCTGCAGCCGCAGCACGCGCTTGACGCAGACCAGGCCGGCCAGCAGCCCGCCGAGCAGGCAGGCCAGGGTCAGCCACTGCGTCGCCAGCGCGGCGCTCATCAGAACTCGGCGCTGCCCGGTGCGCGCGGGTAGGGGATGGCGTCGCGGATGTTGGACAGGCCGCACACGTACACCACCAGCCGCTCGAAGCCCAGGCCGAAGCCGGCGTGCGGCACCGTGCCGTAGCGGCGGAAGTCGCGGTACCAGCCGTAGTGGGCCGGGTCCAGGCCGAACTGCGCCATGCGCGTGTCCAGTACGTCCAGGCGCTCCTCGCGCTGGCTGCCGCCGATGATCTCGCCGATGCCCGGCGCCAGCACGTCCATCGCCGCCACGGTCCTGCCGTCGTCGTTCAGGCGCATGTAGAAGGCTTTGATCCGCTCCGGGTAGTGGGTCACCACCACCGGCCGGCCGACGTGCTCTTCGGTCAGCCAGCGCTCGTGCTCGGTCTGCAGGTCTAGGCCCCATTCGACCGGGAAGTCGAACTTCCTGCCGGACTTCTGCAGCAGCGCGATCGCCTCGCCGTACTCGATCCGCTCGAACGGCGCGTTGACGAAAGCTTCCAGGCGCGCGATCGCGCCCTTGTCCACCCGCTCGGCGATGAAGGCCAGGTCGTCGCCGCGCTCGTCCAGCGCCGCGCGGAACAGGTACTTGAGGAACTGCTCGGCCACCCGCGCGTCCTCGTCCAGGTCGGCGAAGGCGATCTCCGGCTCGATCATCCAGAACTCGGCCAGGTGGCGGGTGGTGTTGGAGTTCTCGGCGCGGAAGGTCGGGCCGAAGGTGTAGACCTTGCTCAGGCTCAGCGCGTAGGCCTCGACGTTGAGCTGGCCGGACACGGTGAGGAAGGTTTCCTTGCCGAAGAAGTCGCGGCCGAAGTCGACCGCGCCCTTGTCGTCGCGCGGCAGGTTGGCCAGGTCCAGGGTCGAGACCCGGAACATCTGCCCGGCGCCCTCGGCGTCGGAGGTGGTGATGATCGGGGTGGAGATCCAGCAATAACCGTTCTCGTGGAAGAAACGGTGCGCGGCCTGGGCCAGGCAGTTGCGGATGCGGGTGACCGCGCCGAACAGGTTGGTGCGCGGGCGCAGATGCGCCACTTCGCGCAGGAATTCCAACGAGTGCGCCTTGGGCTGGATCGGGTAGGTCTCCGGGTCCTCGACCCAGCCCACTACCTGCAGCGACTGGGCCTGGATCTCGTAGGCCTGGCCCTGGCCTTGCGAGGCCACCAGTTCGCCGCTGGCGATCACCGCGCAGCCGGCGGTGAGCTTCTTCACCTCCGCCTCGTAGTTGGGCAGGCTGGACGGGGCGACCACCTGGATGGGCGCGAAGCAGGAACCGTCGCTGACGTTGACGAAGCTCAGGCCGGCCTTGGAGTCGCGGCGGGTGCGCACCCAGCCGCGCACCGTGACTTCGCCGCCGACTGGGATGTGGCCCGCCAGCGCGTGTTCGACGCTCACCACCGTCATCGCTTGATTCCTCGGCCCGCCGCCACCATCGAAGGGGCGCAAGTCTACCGGTTCGCCGGCGGCCTCGTCCCGGATTTCCGGGCCATCGCGGCCCGTAGCGGCCTATAATCGTTGCGTCGCTCCGTGCCCCTGTTGCCGAGGTTCCCATGGCCATCACCCTCACGCCCGCCGCCGCCGACCGTGTCCGCCGCTTCGTGCAGGGCGCGCCCGGTGCGTTGGGCCTGCGCTTCGGCGTGACCCGCACCGGCTGTTCGGGCTGGGGCCACGTCACCGAGCTGGCCCGCGAGCAGCGCCCGGACGACCGCGTGTTCGAGGACGCCGGCGTGCGCATCTATGTCGACGCCGACAGCCTGGCGCTGGTGGACGGCACGGTGATCGACTTCGGCAAGCGCGGGCTGGGCGAGGAGTTCCTGTTCGCCAATCCCAACGCCACCGCCGAGTGCGGCTGCGGGGAGAGCTTCACCACCGCCGTCGACGCGGCCTGACTGAACCAGGCCTTCCGGCACGGGGCGCGGCGCTGGCCGCAGGTTAAGCTTGCTCGTTCCTGACGCTCGCGTGGAGGCGGCATGTCCCGGATCCTGAGTGGCGCTCTGGTCGCGGCGCTGACCCTCGTCCCCTGCGCCCGGGCGACGCCCGCTGCGGCCGATGCGCCGGCGCAGGCGCCGGCCCGCAACGCCGCCCTGGCGGCGTTCTTCCAGCAGGAATGGGAACGCGGCCTGCGCGAATCGCCGGAGAACGCCAGCTACAACGGCGATGCGCGCTACAACGACCGCTGGAGCGACATGCGTCCGGCGGCCATCGCCGCCCGCGAAGCCGAGGACCGCGACGCGCTGGCGCGCATCCGGCGCTTCGACCGCGCCAGCCTGTCGGCCGACGACCAGCTGGACTACGACACCTTCCTCTGGCAGCAGCAGCGGATCGTGGAGCGCCAGCGCTTCCACGAATGGCAGCAGCCGATCGGCCACCAGGGCGGCGTGCAGACCCTGGACGGCATCGCCGAAGTGCTGCCCTTCGCCACCGCCAAGGATTACCAGGATTGGATCGCGCGCTTGCAGGCGCTGCCGGTGCTCGTCGACCAGACCATCGCGCTGATGGGGCAGGGTGTCGCGGCCGGCAACGTGCCACCGAAGGTGCTGATGCAGCGGGTGCCGGCGCAGATCGCCCTGCAGGTGGTGGACGACCCGGCCAGGAGCCCGTTCTACCGCCCATTCAACCACTTCCCGGACGCCATCCCGGACGCCATCCCGGCCGCCGAGCGCGAGCGCCTGGTCGCGCAGGGCCGCCAGGCCATCGCCAGCGCCGTGGTGCCGGCCTACCGCAAGCTGCAGGCCTACTTCAACGACGTCTACCTGCCGAAGACGCGAGGCACCATCGCCGCCGCCGACCTGCCCGACGGCAAGGCCTACTACGATTTCCTGGCCGGCTGGTACACCACCACCGACCTGTCCGCCGCGCAGATCCACCAGGTCGGCCTGGCCGAGGTGGCGCGCATCCGCGCGCAGATGGAGCAGGTCAAGGCCCAGGCCGGCTTCGGCGGCAGCCTGCAGGAGTTCTTCACCTACCTGCGCACCGACCCGAAGTTCTTCGAGAAGACCCCGCAGGCGCTGTTCGAGCGCTACCAGGCCACCGCCAAGACCATCGACCCCGAACTGGTGAAGGTGTTCCGCACCATCCCGCGCCAGCCCTACGGCGTGCGCCCGATCCCGGACAACGTCGCCCCGGACACCACCACCGCCTACTACCAGCCCGGCGCCAGCGACGGCAGCCGCGCCGGCTACTACTACGTCAACCTGTACAAGCCCGAGACCCGGCCGACCTGGGAAATGATGCCGCTGACCCTGCACGAATCGGTGCCCGGCCACCATTTCCAGTTCGCCCGCTCGCTGGAACTGCCGCAGGCGCCGATGTTCCGCCGCACCGCGTACTTCGTGGCCTTCAGCGAAGGCTGGGCGCTGTACGCCGAGCAGCTGGGCTACCCGATGGGCCTGTACGACGACCCCTACGACCGCTTCGGCCAGCTCAGCTACGAGATGTGGCGGGCGATCCGGCTGGTGGTGGACACCGGCATCCACGCCCAGGGCTGGACCCGCGAGCAGGCCATCGCCTACTTCAAGGACAACTGCCCCAAGACCGACCAGGACATCGTCAACGAGGTCGACCGCTACATCGCCTGGCCCGGGCAGGCGCTGGCCTACAAGATCGGGCAGATGAAGATCTCCCAGCTGCGCGACAAGGCCAAGGCCGCGCTGGGTGAGCGCTTCGACCTGCGCGACTACGACGACACCGTGCTGGCGACCGGCTCGGTGCCGCTGGACGCGCTGGAGAAGCACATCGACGCCTGGGTGAGCCAGCGCGCTCGCGACCCGTAGGAGCGCACCGCAGGGGCGCGGTGAGGCTTCCAGCGCGAAAGGCCCATTCGCGCCCCTGCGGTGCGCTCCTACGAGCGCTCGGTCGCGAATGGGCGGGAACCGCCGAAGACGTCGCCCGCCCAGCCGACCGGACCCACCTTGCCCGCAACCCTCTGACCTGCCATAATTTCCGGCTCGCTGGCGGCCTGGTTGCCGGCGAGCCTTGCCCCACCGCGTCCGTCCGGACGGTCGGGGGGCTGTCCGGCCGGTCCGCGCACCCGCGGCGGCCATCATCCACAAGGTACAGACCAATGCGTCATTACGAAGTCGTGTTCCTGGTCCATCCGGACCAGAGCGAGCAGGTGCCGGCCATGATCGAGCGCTACAAGGCGCTGATCGAGAACGGCGGCGGCAAGATCCACCGCCTGGAGGACTGGGGCCGCCGCCAGCTGGCCTATCCGGTCCAGAACCTGGTCAAGGCCCACTACGTGCTGTTCAACATCGAGTGCGACCAGAAGACCCTGGTCGAGCTGACCGAGGCGTTCCGCTTCAACGATGCGGTGCTGCGCAACCTGGTGGTGCGCCGCGACGAGGCCGACACCGAGATGTCGATCATCATGAAGAGCAAGGACGAGAAGAGCGACCGCCCGGAGCGCAGCGAGCGCCGCCGCCGCGACGACGAGGCCGGCGACAGCGCCTCCGAATCCGACACCGCCGAAGCCGCCTAAGGGATCGCCACCATGTCCAAGTTCTTTCGCCGCCGCAAGTTCTGCAAGTTCACCGCCGAGGGCGTCAAGGAGATCGACTACAAGGATCTCAACACCCTGCGCCAGTACCTGACCGAGACCGGCAAGATCGTGCCGAGCCGGGTGACCGGCACCAAGTCGCGCTACCAGCGCCAGCTGCAGACCGCGATCAAGCGCGCCCGCTTCCTGGCCCTGATCCCGTACACCGACAACCACGACGCCTGATCCGCGTCTCTGGGAAGAGCCCGCACATCCCGGTGCGGGTTTCCCCTGATCGAAACCGGGCTTCGCTGCGCCGACGGCGCGTGCGCGGCCCAGTCCCGTCCATTCGGACAGCAATCCAGTTGCGGCCTTGCGGCCGCTAACGAATCGGAGCAATGAAATGGAACTGATCCTGCTGCAGAAGGTGACCAACCTCGGCGTGCTCGGCGACAAGGTCAACGTCAAGCCCGGCTACGGCCGCAACTACCTGGTCCCGCAGGGCAAGGCGGTGCCGGCCACCGCCGAGAACGTGGCCGCGTTCGAGGCCAAGCGCGCCGAGTACGAGGCCAAGGCCAAGGCCAGCCACGACGCCGCCGAGGGCCGCAAGGCCGCGCTGGAAGGCGCCAGCGTGACCATCGGCGCGCATGCCGCGCACGAGGGCAAGCTGTTCGGCTCGGTCGGCCCGCGCGACATCGCCGAGGCCTTCAGCAAGGCCGGCCAGGAGCTGCACAAGAGCGAGGTGGTGATGGGCGAGGGCCCGATCCGCAACGTCGGCGAGTACGAGGTGCAGGTCAAGCTGCACGCCGACGTCGAGACCACCGTCAAGGTGGTGGTGGTCGCCGAGGAGTGATCCGCGCGGGCGCACCCGGGGTGCGCCGCCGTCACCCACGCAACGGGCGCTTCGGCGCCCGTTGTCGTTGTAGGAGCGCCGCATGGGCGCGAACGGCGTTCGCGCGTCGCAATTGTTGAGACGGCGCCGCGCTGCAATCGCATCCGTTATCCACAGCTTGTTCCGTCGCCGCTCCACAGGGCGCACGCCTACGATGCCAGGCCGCCCGCAGGAGTCCGCCCTCCATGTCCGCCCGCCCGAATTTCCGCAACGACCCGTCCGACCAGCGCATCGAGCAGCTGCGGGTGCCGCCGCATTCGATCGAGGCCGAACAGGCGGTGCTGGGCGGGCTGATGCTGGCGCCGGACGCGTTCGACCGGATCAACGACCGGCTGGTGGCGGAGGACTTCTACCGGCGCGACCACCAGCTCATCTACCGTGCCATCGCCGAGCTGGCCGAGCGCAGCCAGCCCTACGACGTGGTGACCCTGGGCGAGTGGTTCGACTCGCAGGGCCAGGCCGACCTGGTGGCCGGCGGCGCCTACCTGCTCGAGCTGGCCAGCGCCACCCCCTCGGCCGCCAACATCACCGCCTACGCCGGGATCGTGCGCGACAAGGCGGTGATGCGGCAGCTGATCGACGTCGGCACCGGCATCGTCAACGACGGCTTCCAGCCCGACGGCCGCGGCAGCGACGAACTGCTGGCCAAGGCCGAGCAGGAGGTGTTCGCGATTGCCGAGGCCGGTTCGCGCGGGCGCGCCGACTTCACCCCGGTCAACACCGCCCTGCGCGAAGCTTTCGAGGTGCTGCAGGAGCGCTTCAACAGCGGCGGCAGCATCACCGGCCTGCCGACCGGCTACAGCGAGTTCGACGAGATGACCGCCGGCCTGCAGCCGACCGACCTGCTGATCCTGGCCGCGCGCCCGTCGATGGGCAAGACCACCCTGGCGCTGAACATGGCCGAGTACGCGGCGATGAAGTCGAAGAAGCCGGTGGCGGTGTTCTCGATGGAAATGTCGGCCAGCCAGCTGGCCCTGCGCCTGATCTCCTCGGTCGGCCGGGTCAACGCCACCCGCCTGCGCACCGGCCAGCTGGAGGACGAGGACTGGAGCCGGGTCACCAGCGCGATCCGCCTGCTCAAGGAGACCAAGATCTTCATCGACGACACTCCGGCACTGTCGCCCGAGGTGCTGCGTTCCAAGGCGCGCCGGCTCAAGCGCGAGCACGACCTGGGCCTGATCGTGATCGACTATCTGCAGCTGATGGCGGTGCCGGGCAACCAGGAGAACCGCGCCACCGAGATCTCCGAGATCAGCCGCTCGCTCAAGGCGCTGGCCAAGGAGCTGAACGTGCCGGTGATCGCCCTGTCCCAGCTCAACCGCTCGCTCGAGCAGCGCGCCGACAAGCGTCCGGTGATGGCCGACCTGCGCGAGTCCGGCGCCATCGAGCAGGACGCCGACGTGATCGTGTTCATCTACCGCGACGAGTACTACAACAAGGAGAACTCGCCGGACAAGGGCCTGGCCGAGGTGATCATCGGCAAGCAGCGCAACGGCCCGACCGGCTCGATCAAGCTGAAGTTCTTCGGCGAATACACCCGTTTCGACAACCTCGCCCACGACGCGGCGGGGGCGTTCGAGTGAAGGTGAGTCAAGACGCCGCGCCGGCCGCCGGCGGTCCGGCGCGGGCCGTACCCGCCGCCACGCACGGCGGCGTGTCCGATACCAGTACGTCCACCGGATGGGTCGCCAGGAACGCCGCGTAGGCCGCGCAGCCCTCGCGCGCGGCGCGGGCGTCGAGCGACTCGCCCTGCGGCGTCGTCAGCGCGTCGGTGATGGTCGCCAGGCCGCTGGCCCTGGCTGCCCGGAACAGTGCCGGCGGCGAGCGCTGCGGCAGGTACAGCGCCAGCGGCCGACCTGCGGCCAGCCGCCGGTAGTCGGCGATGTCCTGCGCGCGCGTCACCAGCACCGAGACCGGCGCGCCGCCGCCATTGCGCAACGCCTCCTCGGCCTGGGCGCGCTCGAAGGTCAGCAGGATCGCTTGCGACACCAACCCATGACGTTGCAGCAGCGGGCGCACCTCGGCGGCGCTGGCGTCCTTGAGGTCCAGCATCATCCGCGCGTGCAGCGGCGCTCGCGCCGCCCACCAGGCCGCGAGCGCGTCGAAGCGCGGCAGCGGTTGCTCGGTGACGTGCCCGTCCGGTGTGCGCAGCCGCACCCGCGCCAGTTCGGCGTCGCTGCGCTCGGCGATCGCGCCGTGGCCGTCGGTGCTGCGGTCGAGGGTGGCGTCGTGCAGCACCCACAGCGTGCCGTCGCGGCTGCGGCGCAGGTCCAGTTCGATACCGAAACCGGCCGTGGCGGTGGCCTGCATCCGGCGCAGGCTGTTCTCCACCTGAGTCGGCGCAGTGCGGCCGCGATGGCCGATCACCTCGACCGCCTCGACCTGCGCCGCCGCCGCCAGCCACAGCAGCAGCGCCGGCAGCAGGCGCGGGTTCACGGCGCCGATTCCGGCAGGCCGTCGCGCCAGTGCGCCCAGTCGGCGACGATGGCCCGGGCCAGGACGTCGGCGACGCGGTAGGCGTTGGTCGTCGCCGGCACGAAGCCGCCGGACTTGGCGTGCAGCGATTCGGCCGCGTCCTGGCCCGGCGCCTCGCGGTCGAAGTTGGAGCCGGTGCGCAGCACCGCGATCCGGCGGAAGTCGAGGCGGCCGGCCTCGGCGCCGCGCTTGAGCGCGGTCAGGGTGGCGTTGTCCTCCATCTGAGTGGTGCACACCTGCGCCTTGCCGTCGCTGATCACCGCGGCCTGGGCCGCCATCGCCGCGGCCATCCGGCTGCCGTGCCAGTAGGTGTCCGAGGACAGCGTGTCGCAGATGCTCACCTGCGGCGGCGCGTTGCCCGGCGCGTTCGGGTATCGGGCGCGGTAGGCACGGGCGGCGTCGCTGTCGAGCAGTTCGACGCCGCGGGTCAATGCATAGGCGCGCTGCAGCAGTGCCTCGTCGAGCCGGTACAGCTCGGTGCCGGCGCTCCAGTCGCCCTTCTCGCCGGGGCGCGACGCTCCCAGCGCGAGCACGCCCGAGGCCCAGCCGTCCGGCGCTTGGCGGGGGTCGAGCGCGTAGTTCAGCCCGTCATCGACGACGTAGCGCGCCCAATGCGCCGAGCCCAGCGTGCCGAAGGCCGGGTCGATGCCGCCGATGCCGGCGACGATCACGTAGCTGCGGCGCAGGTCCAAGCGCTCGGACAGCACCAGTGCGGCGGTGGTGCTGGCGGCGTTGGCGTAGCCCATGTCGGTGGTGACCAGGCACAGCGTCGCGTCCTGCGTGCAGTGCAGCGCCGGGTAGTGCGGCGCCAGTCCCGGCAGCTTCACTTCGCGGGTCAGGCTGGCCTGCTTCGATCCGGTCTGCTCCAGCCAGGGCCGGGCTTCGCCGTCGAACATGGTGATCACCAGCACCCGCGGCGCCAGCGGCCTGGGCCTGGCCAGGGCCGGCAGGGCGGTACACAGCAAGGCAGCGAGCAGGACAGAACGGATCATCGGGGACTCCAGGCGGGGAGGACGCGGTTCAGGGCAGCGGCGCGCTGGGCGTCGCGTCGCGGTAGCGCTCCCAGCCGTCCAACAGGGCGCGCACGACCGGCTCGCCGACGCGGTAGTTGGCCTCGTAGGCGGCGACCTGGCCGGGGGTCTCGTCGCCGACCGTGGCCAGCGGGTCCTGGCCCGGCGGCGGCATCGAGGGATTGCTGGCGGTGCGCAGCACCAGCACGCGCTGCGCGTCGAGGAAACCCATCTTCGCGTAGCGCTCCACGCGCTCGGCGGCGTTCTGGCTTTCCATGTTGGTCATCGCGAAGCGGCCCTTGCCGCCGGTCCACAGCTTCACCCAGTCCTCGGCCCATTGGTTGCGCATCGCGCCGTGCCAGTAGCGCTTGCTGCCCAGGGTTTCGCCGAGCAGCACGCGCGGCGGCTTCTGCGCTTCCGGAAAGCCGACCCAGGCCTTGCGGCGCTCGGCCAGCACCGGGGTGTCGGGAATCCGCACCTCGCGGGTCAGCGCATAGGCCCAGCCGACCAGGCCGGGGTTGAGTTTCCAGGCCATGCCCAGCTGGTCGGCGCTTTCGACGCTGCCGAAACCGTTGGGATCGCTGGGCAGGGTGTTCGGCTTGAGCGCGCCGATCGCGAACAGGCCGTAGGGCCAGCCGGCCGGGATCTCGCGGTCGTCGAATTCGCGCAATTGGTCGCCGTTGACCACCCAGCGCGCCCACGCCGCGCTGCCGACCGAGAGCAGATTCGGATCGCCACCGGAGATGCCGGTGAACAGCCAGTAGGCGTGGCTGAGGTCGAAGCGCGGGTCGAGCACGAAGGCATCCATGTCCTGCAGCAGCAGGCCGTACTCGCCGCGGGCGTTGCGGCGCACGCCGCGGGCGGCGCCGCGCACCGGGATCAGTTCGTCGAGCTGGTCGCGCTCGACCCAGAACTGGTACTCGCCCGGCTTGTCGCCGCTGTCGGCGCCGTTTTCGAAGTTGGCCACCACGACCAGCTTGACCGGGATCCTGTGCGCCGGCTCGGGTGCGGGCGGGATCGCGGCGATGGCCAGGGCCGGGAGCAGCAGCAGCGAGGACAGCAGCGAACGGAGACGGATCACGGGCATCGGGTTCAGGGAGAGGGAAGGGTCAGTCGGGACGCAGCGCGGGCAGCGGGCGGCCGCGCGCGGGCGGTTGCGGGCGGTTGAGCAGTTCGACCATCAGCGCCTCGACGCCGGCGACGTCGACCTCGCGCACGACCTGCTCGGGCTGCTCGTCGAGACCGGGCTGGTAGCCCGGCGCCCACGACAGGATGTCGCCGTAGCCGGGCCCGAACTCGCGGTTGGTATCGACGTAGAGGGTGTCGGCGCGGGCGATCAGGCGCGGGTCGAGCCACACCGCGACCGCCAGCTCGTCCCACATCGGGAAGCCGGTCTCGTGCGACTTGAGCGCCTGCGCGATCGGCGTGCCGGCGGCGGTCATCCGCGCCAGCAGCGGCGCGCTCAGTTCGGTTGCAGTGGAGGGATCGACCGGCACCATCACGATCTTCTTCCACGGTGCGCGCATCACGATGCTGGCCGCCTCCGGGTCCCAGCGGATGTTGAACTCGCGCCGTGGCGAATTGATGAATTCGCGCGCGAACTGCGCCGCCGAGACGCCCTCGCGCCGCTGCTGCGGGTTCAGGCTGCCGCCCATGTAGACCAGTTCCCTGGCCAGCGCGGCGAACTGCGGATCCAGCCGCTGCGCCAGCGCCAGGTTGGTCAGCGGGCCGGTGGCGATGATGCTGACCTGGCCGGGGTACTGGCGGACCATGCGCAGCATGAACATCGCCGCCGGTTCATCGCTTGCCTTGACCGCGCTCGGGTTGCCCAGCGCCAGATCGGGCACGACGTCGGCGGCGTGGTAGCGCGGCGCGCTCTGCTGGGTGTCCTCGACCCAGCGCTTGCTCCAGGCGCCCTTCCACACCAGCTTGCCGTACAGCGCCTCCCAGCGCTCGGTCGCCGCCTCGGAGTTGAGCAGCGGGTAGACCGCGCCGGGCAGCACCGGGATCTGCGGCTGCCCGGCGATCTCCAGCAGCCGGCGCGCGTGCGCCAGCTCGGCGTCGCGCCAGGCGTTGCCGCTGACGGTGCAGATACCGAGCACCTTCACCTGCGGCGACTGCAGCAGCATCAGCTGCGCCGGGTTGAAGCCGTCGATGTCGTCGTCGATGATCACCAGCCGCGGCGCGCTTGCCGGCGCCGCCGACGCGGGCAGTGCGGCCGGCAGCCAGCAGGCGAGCGCGACGAGCAGGGCGCGGGCGAACCTCATGCGGCCGGTTCCTGCTTCAGCAGGGCGTCCTCGAAGCGCGCGAAGTCCTGCTCCAGCCGCCACTGCAGGCGCGCCTTGTCGCTGCGATCGAGCAGGGCGCGGCAGCCGGCGTCGGCCGCGCGCCCGGCCGCCAATGCCGCCGCGCAGGCCGG
>JASGEB010000175.1:0-3260 GCA_047606785.1 Pseudoxanthomonas sp. | reverse complement strand
CGCCGCGCCCTCGCGCGCGTGCGCCAGCGCGCGCAGCGGCGCCGGCAGGCCGGCGAGCAGGCGCGCGGCCAGTTGCAAGCCGACCGCATCGGCGGTGGCCGTCTGGGCGACGACCTGCGCCGGGCTGACCGCCAGCTGCGCCTGCACCGCCGGCAGCGGCGGCGGTTCGTCCACGGCCGGCGCCGGCGCATCGTGCGTGGCCAGACCCAGGGCCAGGTCCTCCTGCGGGCCCGACGGCGGATTGGCCGCCCAGCGCTGCGCCAGTTGCTGCAGCTGCTCGGGGCGGAACAGCGGATCGAGCCGGCGGATGCGCTCGAGCAGCGGCGGATGGATGGCCAGCCAGCGGCCCTCGCCCAGGGCCTCGCCGAACAGCATGTGGCTGGCCTCCTCGGCACCTGCACGGTCGGCCAGATGCGAACCCTCGTGCAGGCCGCCGATCTTCTTCAGCGCCCCCGCCAAGCCCGCGCTCTGGCCGGTGAACTGCGCCGCCGACGCATCGGCCAGCCATTCGCGCTGGCGGCTGGTGGCGGCCTTGATCAAGCGCGCGCACAGCGTGCCGATGGCGCCCACCGCCAGCAGCGCCAGCGCGGCCAGCCGCAGCGGCGCGCCGTTGCGAGCGGAGAAACGACCGTGCCGCAGGATCTTGCGCGCGGCCAGGGTCGGCATCAGGATCCCGAACAGCAGGCCCATCAGCTGGACGTTCAGGCGCATGTCGCCGTTGAGCGCATGACCGAACTCGTGCGCGACCACGCCCTGCAGTTCGTCGCGGTTGAGCCGCTCCAGCGCCCCGCGGCTGACTGCGACGGCGGCGTCGGCCGGCGCCCAGCCGGCAGCGAAGGCGTTGATGCCGGACTCCTGCTCCAGCACGAAGATGCGCGGCACCGGCACGCCGGAGGCGATCGCCATTTCCTCCACCACGTTGCGCAGCCGCCGCAGCGACGGCTCGGCGGTATCCGCCGCCACTTCGGTGCCGCCCAACCGGCGCGCCACCGCCGCCCCGCCCTCTCGCAGGCAGGCCATCCGGTACAGCGAGCCGCAGCCGATCACCGCCACCGTCGCCAGCGCGGCCGCCAGCAGCGCCCCCGGCCGGGGCCCGACCAACAGCGCCATCACCAGGTCCACCACCAGCACGATGGCGAGCACCGCCAGCGCGAACAGCACCACCATCCGCATCGAAGCGCGGCGGGCGGCGGCCTGGTGCTCGAAGAAGTTCATGGGTTGGAGGGCCGTGGGTTGTTGTCGCAGCTATCGATCCGTTTCATCAGCCGCAGGAGCGCATCGCAGAGCGCGATTGGCCCTACCGGAAAAGCCCCATCGCGCCCCCAGCGGCGGCGCCTGCGGGCGGATTCCCCCGCACCGCAGCCGGCTGAAGCCGAAGCTGTGGCCACCATCCGGCCAGTGCCAGAAACACCAGCAAGATGAACAACATGGCCAGCCAATCTCTCCCGTTTGTGCAATTCCGGAAAGCAGCGCTATGATCCAGCCGGGCAGAGCTTACGCGGGCGCCACGCAGCATGAAAGAACATCGACCGGGCCGCCGCACGCGGCCGATCCGCCTTGCCGTGATCGGCTCCCTGCTGGGCATGACCCTGCCCACCATCGCCCAGACCCCCACTCTGCAGCCGGCGCTGGTGCACGAACCGATCGCCCAGCCGCTGCCCTACCGGCAGGCGCCGGCGCCGGCGGCCAAGCCGCTGGCGGCCAGCTTCAACGTCGCCGACTTCGAAGCGCTGGCCCAGGACCTGACCGTCGGCGAGCGCGTGCCCGGCCTGGCCATGGCCATCGTCCACGACGGCCAGGTGCTGAGCGCGCGCGGCTACGGGGTGACCGACGTGCGCGACCCGCAGCCGGTCAACGCCCATACCGTGTTCCGCATGGCTTCGCTGTCCAAGGCCTTCGCCGGCACCATGACCGGGCTGCTGGTGCAGGACGGCGTGCTGCGCTGGGACAGCAAGGTCGCCGACTACGTGCCCAGCTTCCATCTGGCCGACCCGCAGGCCACCGGCCAGGTCACCGTCGCCGACCTGCTCAGCCACCGCACCGGCCTGCGCTGGCACAACGCCTTCGACAGCGACATCGAGAACAACGCCGACTACTACACGGTGTCGCAGAAGCTGGCCACCGCCCCGCTCGGCTGCCGGCCGGGCGAGTGCTACAACTACCAGAACGTCGCCTTCAGCCTGGTCGGCGACGTGGTATTCGCCGCCACCGGCAGCTTCTACGAACAGGCGGTGGACCGGCGCATCTTCAAGCCGCTGGGCATGAACGACGCCAGCATCGGCCTGGCCGGCATCGAGGGCAGCCCGAGCTGGGCGCACCCGCACGTGCGCGGTCGTGGCGGCTGGGCCTCGATCATGCCCAAGCCGACCTACTACCGGCTGGCGCCGGCGGCCGGCGTCAACGCCAGCATCAGCGACCTGGCGCAGTGGGTGAACGCGCAGTTGGGCCATCGACCCGACGTGCTGCCGGCGCCGCTGCTGGCCACCCTGCATGCGCCGCTGATCTCCACGCCCGGCGAAATGAAATCGGGCTGGCGCCACGAGCGGGTCAGTTCGTCCGGCTATGCCATGGGCTGGCGGGTGCTGGACTACGCCGGCGAACAGGTGATCTTCCACGCCGGCGCCGTCGAGGGCTACCGCGGCCTGGTGGCGATGGTGCCCGGCCGCGACCTCGGCCTGGTGATCCTGTGGAACAGCACCAGCGCCCTGCCCTCCGGCCTGCTGCCGACGGTGCTGGACGCGGCCCTGGGCCTGCCCGCGCAGCAGTGGGTGGATTCGCCGCTGGGCCGGCAGTGGATGCTGGCCCAGGCCAACCATGCCACCTCGCCGCGCGCGCTCGCCGCCGAGGGCGACGACGATGAGTCCGAAGCGGGCGCATCTTCCGGCAAGTCGGTCGCCTCGCCGCGCTGAAGAACGCGGCAAGCTCCGCGTGCCGGCGCGGACCGCAGCAGGCAAGCAGAAACCGGATCGGTTTTCGCTTGTCGTTCCCGCGAAAGTACGCTGCTGTCAGGGGAAATTTCAGGAACCGCCGCGCGAGCCTTGGAGCACTCCGACCCCGGCTTCCGGTGAAGATGGCCTGGGCCTGTGACCGCGGGTGAGCTGAAGCTGTTTTTTTCCTTCTCCTTCGGGAGAAAGAAAAAGGGGCTGTCGTAGATAAGGCTAGATCTCAGCCCACTCCTTCAGCGTTCTGAGTTGTTGTTTGTGGGTTCCGTAGTTGAAGCGGAACTCGCATTCTTTGAGGAACAGCGGGAAGCTGGCCTT
>JASGEB010000174.1:0-4725 GCA_047606785.1 Pseudoxanthomonas sp. | reverse complement strand
GCTGGGCCCCATGCCGCGTCCTGCGCGCTGAAGGCCGCCGCGTGCGCGGGGCCGGTCCCGGCCCGCCGTCGCGGTTCGCGCCGGCCGCGGAAGGCGGGTCGAAACCGCCCTGCCTCTCAATCCCGCCGCTCGAACGGCACCACCGTCGGCTGCGCCGGCCCGACGAACGCCACCAGCTTGTCGCCACACAGCACCAACCTGCCGACATGGCGGTCGTCGCCGCCCCAGGAATATTCGAAGCGGAAGCTGCGTTCGAACGACAGCCGGCCCCGGTCGTTGCGGCGCAGGCGAATGCCGGCCGCGTGCACGCTCTGGTCCAGCCAGATCACCCCGGCGGCCTTGCAGGCGTCGCGGCCGACCGCGGTGGCGCGCTCGGCGGCGGCGCGGCCGGCGTTCCACCAGGCGTAGCCCAGGCCGATGGCGATGACCAGCAGGATCGGGCCCATCGTCGCGTCAATCCCCCAGCTTCAGCGACAGGTCGATGGCGCGCACGTGCTTGGTCAGCGCACCGACCGAGATGAAGTCCACGCCGTCCGCGGCCACCGCGCGCACGCTGTCCAGGTCGACGCTGCCGGAGACCTCCAGCGGGATGCGGCCGAAGAAGGGTGCGGCGCGGGCGATGCGCACCGCCTCGCGGCGCATGGCCGGGTCGAAGTCGTCGATCAGCACGCGGGTGCAGCCGGCCTGCAGCGCTTCGTGCAGCTGCTCCAGCGTCTCCACCTCCACCACCAGCGGCAGCGCCGGCCAGCGCGTGCGCGCGGCCTGCACCGCACCGGCGAGCGAGCCGGCCGCGCGGATGTGGTTCTCCTTGAGCATCACCGTGTCGTACAGGCCCAGACGATGGTTGAGCCCGCCGCCGCAGCGCACCGCGTACTTCTGCGCCAGGCGCAGGCCGGGCAGGGTCTTGCGGGTGTCGAGGATGCGCGCGCCGGTGCCGCGCAAGGCCTCGACGAAGGCGGCCGTCGTGGTGGCGGTGCCGCTCAGGGTCTGCAGGAAGTTGAGTGAGGTGCGCTCGGCGCCGACCAGCGCGCGGCTGCGGCCGTGCAGCGTGGCCAGGACCGTCCCGGCCGGCACGCGCTGGCCCTCGGCCACGTGCCAGTCGATGCGCACCCGCGGGTCGAGCGCGCGCTGGCAAGCGTCGAACCACGGCCGGCCGGCGACCACCGCGTCCTGCTTGCACAGCAGGCGGGCCGAATCGGTGCTGTCCGGCAGCAGGGCGGCGGTGACGTCGCCGCTGCCGATGTCCTCGGCCAGGGCGCGGCGGACGTCGGCTTCGATCACCTCGGCCGGCGGCGCCGCCGGCGGCGTGGCGATGCTCATTGCGCCGGGAAGTCGGCCACTTGTGCGGTGGCGATGCCTTCCTCGACCAGCAGCACCGGGATGCCGTCGTCGACGCGGTAGACGGTCCTGCGGTCGCGGGTGACCAGCGCTTCCCTGAGCGCATCGGACTGCGGGCTGTCGTCGACCCGCCGCAGCGTGCCGGCGGCGACGGCGCGGTTGAGCGCGTCCAGACCGTGCGCTTCCAGCGGCGCCAGCGGCTGGTGGGTGGACGGGCAGACCAGGATGTCGAGCAGCTTGCGGTCCATGAGGCGGGGGTTCGAGATCGGGGATTCGGGGTTGGAAAAGCGTAGCACCTCGGCTGTTCCCCACTCTCCCTTCCCGATTCTCCCTTCCCTGATTCCCGCTAAAATGCGCCTTTGCCGCACGAGGATGGCCATGTCCGCCGCCGCTTCCCCGCTCGTTGGCCTGGTGATGGGCTCGCGCTCGGACTGGGACACCCTGCAGCATGCCGCGCAGAAGCTCGATGCACTGGGGGTGCCGTACGAGGTCAAGGTGGTGTCCGCGCACCGCACTCCGGACGTGCTGTTCCGCTATGCCGAACAGGCCGGCCCGCGCGGGTTGCGCGCGATCATCGCCGGCGCCGGCGGCGCGGCCCACCTGCCGGGCATGCTGGCGGCCAAGACCGCGCTGCCGGTGCTCGGCGTGCCGGTGCAGAGCAGGGCGCTCAACGGCCTGGATTCGCTGCTGTCGATCGTGCAGATGCCGGCCGGCGTGCCGGTGGCCACCTTCGCCATCGGCAACGCCGGCGCGGCCAACGCGGCGCTGTTCGCCGCCGCGCTGCTGGCGCACGACCAGCCCCAGATCGGCGCGGCGCTGCAGGCCTTCCGCGCGCGCCAGACCGACGAGGTGATGGCCCACGACGACCCGCGTGCGTGAGGGCTCGGCCATGAGCGCCACGGTCGGCATCGACAGGCACGCGCCGCAGGTTTGCGCATGACCACGGTCGGTATTCTCGGCGGCGGCCAGCTGGCGCGCATGCTGGCCCTGGCCGGCGCGCCGCTGGGCCTGCGCTTCCTGGTGATGGACAACGCGCCGGACGCCTGCGCCGGCCAGTGCGCGCCGCTGCTGGTCGGCGACTACCGCGATCGGGCCGCGCTGGCCGAGTTCGCTGCCAGGGTGGACGTGGTCACCTTCGACTTCGAGAACGTACCGGCCGAGAGCGCGCAGTGGCTGGCCGCGCGGGTGCCGGTGTTTCCCAGCCCGCGCGCGCTGGCCATCGCCCAGGACCGGCTGGCCGAGAAGTCGCTGTTCGCCGAGCTGGGCATCCCGGTGGCCGGCTTCCGCGACGTCGCCTCGTGCGCGGCGCTGGAGCAGGCGCTGGCCGAACTGGGCGTGCCGGCGATCCTCAAGACCCGCCGCCTGGGCTACGACGGCAAGGGCCAGTTCCGCATCCGTCCGCACGATCCGGCCGCGTCGGCCGACGCCGCCTGGGAAGCGCTGGGCGCGCAGGCCGGCACGGTCGGGCTGATCCTGGAGCAGTTCGTGCCGTTCCAGCGCGAGGTGTCGGTGGTGGCCGTGCGCGGCCGCGACGGCGAGTTCCGGGCCTGGCCGCTGACCGGCAACTGGCACGTCGACGGCGTGCTCTCGGCCAGCCTGGCGCCGCTGCCGGGCGATGGGGAACTGGAGCGGCAGGCGGTCGCGCACGCGCGCACGCTGGCGCAGGCGCTGGACTACGTGGGCGTGTTCGCGCTGGAACTGTTCGTGCGCGACGGCCGGCTGCTGGCCAACGAAATGGCTCCGCGCGTGCACAACTCCGGGCACTGGACCATCGAGGGCGCGCAGGTCTCGCAGTTCGAGAACCACCTGCGCGCGGTGCTCGGCCTGCCGCTGGGCGACACCGCGGCGATCGCGCAGGCGTGCATGCTCAACTGGATCGGCCGGCTGCCCGACGCCGGCGCGGTGCTGGCCCAGCCCGGCGGCCACTGGCACGACTACGGCAAGTCGCCGCGCGCAGGGCGCAAGGTCGGCCACGCCACCCTGCGCGCCGACACCCCGTTGCAGCTGGCCGCCGCGCTGCGCGAGACCGGCCTGGCGCTCGGGCGTCAAGCGCAGGTGCAGCCGGTGCTGGACCTGCTGGCGGGCGCGGACTCGTAGGAGAGCACCGCAGAGCCTACCCCGCGAAGGCGGGAGCGCGAAGGGCTTTCCCGCGCTGCGCATCTACCCTGGTCGCGGCCCAAGGTCCGCTGCTACTTCAGGTTGGCCGCCGCGAACTCCCAGTTGACCAGGTTCCAGAACGCTTCCAGGTACTTCGGGCGGGCGTTGCGGTAGTCGATGTAGTAGGCGTGCTCCCACACGTCGCAGGTCAGCAGCGGGGTGTCCTCGCCGGTCAGCGGGGTGGCGGCGTTGGCGGTGCTGACCAGCGCCAGCGCGCCGTCCGGGCGCTGCACCAGCCAGGCCCAGCCCGAGCCGAAGGTGGCGACCGCGACCTGGGTGAACTCCTCCTTGAACCTGGCGAAGCCGCCGAAGGCCTGCTGGATCAGTTCGGCCAGCCGGCCGCTCGGCTCGCCGCCGCCCTTGGGCGAGAGGCAGTTCCAGTAGAAGCCGTGGTTCCACACCTGCGCGGCGTTGTTGAACATGCCACCCTGCGACTTGCGGACGATCTGCTCCAACGGCAGGGCGGCGAACTCGCTGCCCTCGATCAGCTTGTTGAGGTTGTCCACGTAGGTCCTGTGGTGCTTGCCGTAGTGGTAGTCCAGGGTCTCGGCAGAGATGTGCGGTTCCAGCGCGGTGCGGCCGTAGGGCAGGGGCGGCAGTTCGATAGCCATGGCGGGTTCTGTGGCTTTGGCGGGTGGGGGGCTTGGGGATTCGGAAGCGGTGCCGGCGCGCGCGAGGGCTTACAATCGCGTTTTGCCGGTGCGTCGCGTTGGGCGCGGGCAAGTCTAAGCGAGAGGCCGGACCGCATGCCGTCGAAGGCGGGAAGACACAACATGCCGGTGCTGGAACGCATCCAGTCCGAAGTCGACAGCCACCCGGTGGTGCTCTTCATGAAAGGCACGCCGCAGTGGCCGATGTGCGGCTATTCCAGTCTGGCGGTCAAGGCGCTGATCGAGGCGGGCGGCGAGGGCATGCACGCGGTCAACGTGCTCGAGGATCCGGAAGTGCGCGCCAACCTGCCGCGCTTCTCCAACTGGCCGACCTTCCCGCAGCTGTTCATCCATGGCGAGCTGATCGGCGGCTGCGACATCACCCTGGAACTGCACGAATCCGGCGAATTGGCGCGGATCGTCGCCGAGGCGCTGCAGCAGTGAGCCTGGCCGCACTGCCGGTGCGGCCGCCGCAGTTGCTGAACGGGCGCGCGGTGCTGGTCAGCGGCGCCGCCGGCGGGCTGGGCAGCGCCGCCGCCGTGGCCTGCGCCGCCGCCGGCGCCAGCGTAGTGTCGCTCGG
>JASGEB010000173.1:0-11737 GCA_047606785.1 Pseudoxanthomonas sp. | reverse complement strand
AGCGCGGCAAATGCGCCAAGGTCGCCATCACCGCCTGCATGCGAGTCCTGCTCACCCGCCTCAATGCCATGGTCCGTGACCAGACTGAATGGAGAAGGGCGGCCGCCTAAAAGACAGTTGCTCCTACTCGTGCAGCCCGCACTCGCGCTTGAGGCCGAAGAAGCGGGTGTCCTCCTCGCGCATGCCCGGTTCCCAGCGGCGGGTGGTGTGGAAGTCGCCGATCGACACGTAGCCCTCGTGCCAGAGCGGGTTGTAGGGCAGGTCGTGCTGCTTGAGGTACTGCCAGACGTCGCGGTCGGACCAGTCGGCGATCGGGCTGACCTTCCAGCGGCCGTCGCGCAGCTGCACGATCGGGGTGTCGCGGCGGCTTTCGGACTGGCTGCGGCGCAGGCCGGTGAACCAGGTGCCGGCGCCCAGTTCCTCCAGGGCGCGCTTCATCGGCTCGACCTTGCGCAGGTCGTTGTACTTCTCGATGCCGACCAGGCCCTGTTCCCACAGCCGGCCGTGGCGCGCCTCCATCCAGGCGCGGCTGACCAGCGGGCGGTAGACCTTGAGGTTGAGCTGCAGGCGCTGGACCAGTTCGTCGGCGAAGCGGTAGGTCTCCTCGAACAGGTAGCCGGTGTCGATCAGGATCACCGGGATGTCCGGCTTCTGCGCGGTGAGCAGGTGCAGGGTCACCGCCGCCTGCGCGCCGAAGCTGGAGGACAGTACCGGCTGCTGCGGTCCGTGCGCGAGCACCCAGGCCACCCGCGCCGGCGCGTCGAGCGTCTCCAGCCGCGCGTTGGCGGCGGCCAGGTCGATGGCCGCGGCGGCCTCGTGCGGGGAGGGGTCGTTGGCGGACAGGGCGGTCATGACAGCAGTTCCACGTCGATGGCGCGATGGGTCGGGTAGGGCGGCAGGGCGACCTCGCCGCTGCGGTGCAGGAAGTCGCCGAAGCGCTCGCCGTCGCCGCGTTCGCCGGCATAGCGGGCCAGCAGCGGCTCCAGCGCGGCGAGGATGTCGGCTTCGGCGATGTTCTCGCGGTACAGGGTGTTCAGGCGCTGGCCGCGGTGGTCGCCGCCGAGCATCAGGTTGTAGCGGCCGGGCGCCTTGCCGACCAGGGCGATCTCGGCCAGGTAGGGGCGCGAGCAGCCGTTCGGGCAGCCGGAGATGCGCAGCAGGATCGGCGCCTCGGCCAGGCCATGGCGCTCCAGCAGCGGTTGCAGGCGGGCGTTGAAGTCGGGCAGGTAACGCTCGGCCTCGGCCATCGCCAGCGCGCAGGTCGGCAGCGCCACGCAGGCCATGGACGCGCGCGCCAGCGCGGTCGGCGCGCGGTTCTCGGCGTCCAGCGCGTGCGCCCGCACCAGGGTGTCGATGCGCTCGCGCTCGCCGGCCGGGACGCCGGCGACGATCAGGTTCTGGTTGCTGGTCAGGCGCAACTCACCCTGGTGGATGCGGGCGATCTCGCGCAGGCCGGTCAGGTGCGGCGCGCCGGCACGGTCGGCGATGCGGCCGGCCGGCAGCGACAGGGTCAGGTGCCAGCGCCCGTCCTCGCCCTCGACCCAGCCGAAGCGGTCGCCGTTGTGGTCGAAATGGAACGGCCGCGCCGGTTCCAGCTTGAAGCCGGCGCGCTGCTCCATCTGCGCGACCACCGCGTCCAGGCCGAGCTCGTCGATGGTGTACTTGAAGCGGGCATGCTTGCGTTCGACCCGGTCGCCGTGGTCGCGCTGCACGGTCACCGCCGCGGCGGCGATCGCAAGCACGCGCTCGGGGGCGACGAAGCCGATCACGTTGCCCAGGCGCGGGTAGGTCGCCGGGTCGCCGTGGCTGGCGCCCATGCCGCCGCCGATGGCGACGTTGAAGCCGGCCAGGTTGCCGTTGCCGTCGACGATGGCGATCAGGCCCAGGTCGTTGGCGAACACGTCCACGTCGTTGAGCGGCGGCACCGCCACGGCCATCTTGAACTTGCGCGGCAGGTAGGCCGTGCCGTACAGCGGATCCTCTTCGCGGCCGCTGTCGGCCAGCTTCTCCTGGTCCAGCCAGATCTCGTAGTAGGCACGGGTGGTGGGCAGGAACGCGGCCGACAGGCGCTGCGCCCAGTCGTACACCTGCGCGTGCAGGCGCGACTGCAGCGGGTTGCTGGCGCCGAGCACGTTGCGGTTGACGTCGCCGCAGGCCGAGACGGTGTCCAGCGCGGCGGCGTTGATCGCCTGCATGGTCGCCTTCAGTTCGCGCTTGATCACGCCGTGGAACTGGAAGGTCTGGCGGGTGGTGACGCGCAGCGAGTGGTTGGCCCAGGTGGTGGCGATGGCGTCGAGCTTGAGCCACTGCGCCGGAGTGAACACGCCGCCGGGGGCGCGGATGCGGATCATGAACTGGTGCGCCGGCTCGAGCTTCTGCCGGCGGCGTTCGTCGCGCAGGTCGCGGTCGTCCTGCTGGTAGCTGCCGTGGAACTTGACCAGGCGCTGGTCCTCGAAGGACAGCGAGCCGGTGACCGGATCGGCCAGGCCTTCCAGCAGCGTGCCGCGCAGGGCGCGGCTGTTGACCTTGATGTCTTCGACGGAAGGGTGGGTCATGGGAAGGACGGTGCGATTCGGGAGACTTGGACGACCGGGACCCGGGACTCGGGACCCGGGACCCGGGAGAAACAAGAACTAAAGGAAGGACCGGCTTTTCCGGGTCCCGGGTCCCGAGTCCCGGGTCCCGGCTTTGCTTCAATACACATCCCGCGCATACCGCCCCTCCCGCTGCAGCCCGGACAGGTACTCGTGGGCGCCCTCGGCATCCAGGCCGGCGTGCTCGGCGACGATCTCCTGCAGCGCGGCGTGCACGTCCTTGCCCATGGCGATGGCGCCGCACACGTACAGGTGGGCGCCGTTCTGCAGCCAGTCGAACAGCTCGCGGCCGCGCTCGCGCAGGCGCTGCTGCACGTACACCTTGTCGGCCTGGTCGCGCGAGAACGCCAGGTCGATCCGGTGCAGTTCGCCGCGCTGCAGGGCTTCCTGCCACTCGGTCTGGTAGAGGAAGCCGGTATTGAAGTGCTGGGCGCCGAAGAACAGCCAGTTGCGCCCGCTCGCGCCGCTCTCGGCGCGCTCCTGCACGAAGCCGCGGAACGGCGCCACGCCGGTGCCGGGGCCGATCATCACGATGTCGCGGCTGGCGTCGGCGGGGACCCGGAAGCGCTCGTTGGCCTCGACGTACACCGGCGCGTGCTCGCCCTCGGCCAGGCCGGCCAGGAAGCCGCTGGCCGAGCCGGCATGGTCGATGCCGTGGGCGTGGTAGCCGAGCACGTCGACGGTCAGGTGCACTTCCTCGCCGACCCGCTTGCGCGAGGAGGCGATCGAGTACAGCCGCGGGGCGAGCGGGCGCAGCGCGGCCAGCAGCGCCTCCGGCTCCCAGTCGGCCGGCCAGCGGCGCAGCACGTCGACCAGCTGGTGGCCGGCCAGCAGCGCGGCCAGCTCGGCGCTGCGGTCGGGGGCGAGCAGGGCGTTGAGCTCGTCGGCGCGCGCCAGTGCGGCGTGCGCGGCCAGGAACGGGCGCGCCAGCCGGGTCAGTTCGCGATGCGCGGCCAGCCACTCGTGCAGCGGGCGTTCGCTGCCGTCCACCCGCACCGGCTGGCTGCCGTCCAGGTGCAGGGCCTCCAGCACCGGGGCGATGACCGCCTCGGGATTGCGCTGGACGATGCCGAGCGCGTCGCCGGGCTCGTAGCGCAGGCCGCTGCCCTCCAGCGACAGTTCCAGGTGCCGCACCTGCTTGTCGGCCTCGCCGTAGCGGCCGAACGCCGGGCCCTTGAAGTCGCGGCCGCTGATCGGCTGGTTGGCCAGTACCTCGGCGGCGAAGGGATGCTGCGGCGAATACGCGTGCGTGGCGGCCGGGCGCAGCGGGGTGACCGTGGCGCTGTGCACGGCCGCCGCGGCCGACTGCAGCAGCAGCTTGGCCTGCTCCAGCGCCTGCGCGCGCCAGGGCGCGGCGACGCTCTCGATGTCCAGGTCGGCCTCGCCGGCCGGGAACAGGCGCTGGCCGCCCAGCTCGGCCAGGCGTGCGTCCAGCCGGCGCGAGATGCCGCAGAAGTCGGCGTAGCTGGAATCGCCCAGGCCGAGCACGGCGTACTTCAGCTCCGGCAGCTTGGGCGCACGGCGGCCGAGCAGAAATTCGCTCAGGCCGATGCTGTCGTCCGGCGGATCGCCCTCGCCCTGGGTGCTGACCACCAGGTAGAGCAGGCGTTCGCCGGCCAGTTCACGGGTCGGGTAGGCGTCGGCGCGCAGCAGGCGCACGCCCAGGCCGGCGCCCTCCAACTCGGCCGCCAGCGCCTCGGCGGCGCGGCGGGCGTTGCCGGTCTGGGTGCCGAACACCACCGTCGCGCGGGCCCCGGCGCCGGCCTGCGGTGCACCGGCCGGCAAGGCGTGCAGCGCGTTCGCCGTCGGCGTGCCGCCGCTGGCCTGCGCCAGCCCGGCCGCATAGCCGGACAGCCACCACAGGCTGGCTGCGTCCAGCCCCTCCAGCACCTGTGCCAGCAGCACCTTGCGGTCTTCGGGCAAGGGGCCGACGGGCACAACCGGATTGGGCAGGGACATCGACGCGTTCCAAACAGCGTTTGCTAGGCTGGCAGCGTAAGGATTTCGTTAGCGCTGCTGAAAGGACGAGCCGGCATGGCCTTATGACCGTAGCTTATTTGTCAGTCATGAGCGGCCGCTCATACTGCCGCTCCCGGCGCCGGGCCCGTCGTTGCTAGGCTGGCGCGGCCGACCTGATTCCTTTCCGAAATGACGCCCCCCCTGTCCCACCTCGACCGGCTCGAGGCCGAGAGCATCCACATCCTGCGCGAGGTCGCCGCCGCGTTCCGCAACCCGGTGATGCTGTATTCGGTGGGCAAGGACTCCTCGGTGCTGCTGCACCTGCTGCTCAAGGCCTTCGCCCCGGGCCGGCCGCCGATCCCGCTGCTGCACGTGGACACCCGCTGGAAGTTCCGCGAGATGATCGCGTTCCGCGACCGCCGCGCCGCCGAGACCGGGGTCGAGCTGCGGGTCCACGTCAACCCCGACGGCATCGCCCGTGACATCGGCCCGATCAGCCATGGTGCCAGCGTGCACACCGACGTGATGAAGACCCAGGGCCTGAAGCAGGCGCTGGACAAGTGGAAGTTCGACGCCGCGATCGGCGGCGCGCGCCGCGACGAGGAGAAGTCGCGGGCCAAGGAGCGGGTGTTCTCGTTCCGCAACGACAGGCACCGCTGGGATCCGAAGAACCAGCGGCCGGAACTGTGGAACCTGTACAACGCCCGCATCCACAGCGGCGAGAGCGTGCGCGCGTTCCCGCTGTCGAACTGGACCGAGCTGGACATCTGGCTGTACATCTACCGCGAGAAGATCCCGGTGGTGCCGCTGTACTTCGCCGCCCCGCGGCCGGTGGTCGAGCGCGACGGCGCGCTGATCCTGGTCGACGACGAGCGCCTGCCGCTGCGCGAGGGCGAGGTGCCGCAGCTGAAGTCGGTGCGCTTCCGCACCCTCGGCTGCTATCCGCTGACCGGCGCGATCGAGTCCACCGCCGACTCGCTGGAGGCGATCATCGCCGAAATGCTGGTGACCACCAGCTCCGAACGCCAGGGCCGGATGATCGACCACGATCCGGGCGCGTCGATGGAGAAGAAGAAGCTGGAGGGGTATTTCTGATGGGGAGCATTAAGCCGGGACCCGGGACCGGGGACCGGGGACCCGGTAACAGCAACAGCAGTGGCGAGCGGATCGATGCCGGCTTTCCCGGGTCCCGGGTCCCGGGTCCCGGGTCCCGGCCATCCGACATCGCCACCTACCTGAAGCAGCACGAATCCAAACCCCTGCTGCGCTTCATCACCTGCGGCAGCGTCGACGACGGCAAGAGCACCCTGATCGGCCGGCTGCTGTACGACAGCAAGCGGCTGTTCGACGATCAGCTGGCCGCGCTGGAGAAGGACAGCCGCCGCCACGGCACCCAGGGCGAGCGGATCGACTACGCGCTGCTGCTGGACGGGCTGGCCGCCGAGCGCGAGCAGGGCATCACCATCGACGTGGCGTACCGCTACTTCGACACCGACCAGCGCAAGTTCATCGTCGCCGACTGCCCCGGCCACGAGCAGTACACCCGCAACATGGCCACCGGCGCCTCTACCGCCGACCTGGCGGTGGTGCTGGTCGACGCGCGCAAGGGCCTGCTGGCGCAGACCCGGCGGCACAGCTACATCGTCGCGTTGCTCGGCATCCGCAGCGTGGTGCTGGCGGTGAACAAGATGGACCTGGTCGGCTACGACCAGCGCGTGTTCGACGAGATTGCCGAGGGCTATCGCGCACTGGCTGCGCAGCTCGGTATTCCGAACGTGCAGGCGATCCCGCTGTCCGCGCTGGAAGGCGACAACCTGTCGTCGCGTTCGCCGAACACGCCGTGGTACGCCGGCCCGAGCCTGCTCGAGCACCTGGAAACCGTGCCGGTGGATGAAGCGCACGCCGCCGCTTCCGGCCTGCGCCTGCCGGTGCAATGGGTGAATCGCCCGAACCTCGATTTCCGCGGTTTCGCCGGCACCCTTGCCGCCGGCGAAGTGAAGCCGGGCGATGCGATCGTGGTGCTGCCGTCGGGGCGGCGTTCGAGCGTCGCGCGGGTGCTCGATCCGAATGGCGATGTCGAAGTTGCGCGCGCCGGGCAGGCGGTGACGCTGACCCTGGCCGACGAGATCGACATCAGCCGCGGCGACGTGATCGCCGCCGCCGGCGACCCGCCGGAGGTGGCCGACCAGTTCGCCGCGCACCTGCTGTGGATGGACGACGCGGCGCTGTTGCCCGGCCGGCCGTACTGGCTGCAGGTCGGCGCGCGTACCGTCGCCGCCAGCGTCAGCGAGATCAAGCACCGCATCGACGTCAACACCCAGGAGCATCTGGCCGCCAAGCGCCTGGAGCTCAACGGGGTCGGCTACTGCAACCTGTCGCTGGACGAGCCGATCGCGTTCGAGCCCTACGCGCGCAACCGGGCGCTGGGCGGCTTCATCCTGATCGACCGCCAGAGCAATGCCACCGTCGCCGCCGGCACCCTCGACTTCGCCCTGCGCCGCGCCGGCAACGTGCACTGGCAGCACCTGGACGTCGACCGCGCCGCGCGCGCGCGGATCAAGGGCCAGAGCCCGAAGGTGCTGTGGTTCACTGGCCTGTCCGGGGCCGGCAAGTCGACCATCGCCAACCTGGTCGACAAGCGCCTGCACGCGCTCGGCTACCACACCTTTATCCTCGACGGCGACAACGTCCGCCATGGCCTGAACCGCGACCTGGGCTTCACCGCCGAGGACCGGGTCGAGAACATCCGCCGGGTCGCCGAGGTCGCCAGGCTGATGACCGACGCCGGCCTGATCGTGCTGGTCAGCTTCATCTCGCCGTTCCGCGCCGAACGCCAGCTGGCGCGCGAGCGCTTCGGCGAGGGCGAGTTCGTCGAGGTGTTCGTCGACGTGCCGCTGGCGGTGGCCGAGGCGCGCGACGTCAAGGGCCTGTACGCCAAGGCGCGCGCCGGCCAGATCCCGAACTTCACCGGCATCGACTCGCCGTACGAGGCCCCGGAGCACCCGGAACTGCACCTGCACGCCGATGGCGCCAACGCCGAGGCGCTGGCCGCGCAGGTACTGGCGGCGCTGGGCGTGAGGGCCTGATATCCGGATCCGGGACTCCGGGCTCGGGACCGGGGTTGGGACTGAGGACTCCGGACTCGGGATGTAGGACCCAGGATTCGGGACCCCAAGACTGTAGGAGCAACTTCAGCCGCGATGGGGCCTTACTGGTGGTTCTATCTTGGTAAGGCCCCATCGCGGCTGAAGCCGCTCTTACATTACATTGCGCGGCCGGGTGCCGGTCGCCAATGGCTTTGGTCACATGACACCTGCGCCGCTGCGTGCTTAAGTCGATGGTTTCCACCGTTACGGAAGCCCGCCCATGGCCCGCCGCCTGCCCCGCTCGCTGATCCCCTCGCTGCTGGCCCTGTGCTGCGGCGCCGCGCTTGCCCAGTCCTCCACCGAGGAGATGCCGACCGGCCGGTTGCCGGCCTGGGCGGTGCCGCAGCACTACCTGCTCGAGCTGAAGGTCGACCCCGAGCAGCAGGATTTCAGCGGCACCGCCACGATCGAGTTCGAGCTCAAGCAGGCCTCGGACCATGTCTGGCTGCACGGCAAGGAACTGGCGGTGGCCAAGGCCGTGCTGAGCCCGGCCGGCGGCCAGCCGTTCCCGGTCAAGTACCTCGAGGCCGATGCCCAGGCCGGCGTGGTCCGGATCGACTTCGGCCGGCAGCTGCCGCCGCAGAAGCTGAGCCTGGCGATCAGCTACAGCGCGCCGCTCAACCAGCAGCTGCAGGGCCTGTACCAGGTCAAGTACCAGGGCCATGCCTATGCGATGACCCAGATGGAACCGATCAGCGCCCGCTATGCGTTCCCCGGCTTCGACGAGCCCGCGTTCAAGACCCCGTTCGAGATCCGCCTGACCGTGCCTGAGGCCGACCAGGCTCTGGCCAATACCCGTGAGGTCTCCAGCAAGCCGGCCGGCAAGGGCTGGAAGACGGTCAGCTTCGCGCCGACCCTGCCGCTGCCGACCTACCTGGTCGCCTATGCGGTCGGCCCCTGGGACGTGGTCGACGGCCCGCAGATCCCGGCCACCGCCGAGCGCGGCCACGCCACCGCCCTGCGCGGCGTCACCGCCCAGGGCCAGGGCGCGCGGATCGAGCGCGCGCTGGCGCAGACCCCGGAGATCATCCAGGCGCTGGAGGACTACTACGGCTACGGCTATCCGTTCGACAAGCTCGACCTGGTCGCCGCCCCGGACTTCTCCGCCGGGGCGATGGAGAACCCCGGCTTCGTCACCTTCCGCGACTGGCTGCTGCTGCTGGACCAGGACTCGCCGCGGCGCAACGTCGAGGGTTCGTTCAACGTCGCCGCCCACGAGCTGGCCCACCAGTGGACCGGCGACACCGTCACCATGGCCTGGTGGAACGACCTGTGGCTGAACGAGGCCTTCGCCACCTGGATGCAGCAGAAAATCACCATGAAGCTGCGCCCGGACTACCGCGCCGACCTGGACCGGATCGCCGGCGCGCAGCGGGCGATGGACAACGACAGCCTGGTCAGCGCCCGCAAGATCCGACAGCCGATCACCGGCAACGGCGACATCGAGACCGCCTTCGACGGCATCACCTACCAGAAGGGCGCGGCGGTGCTGGGCATGTTCGAGCACTTCGTCGGCGAGGACACCTTCCGCGCCGGCATGCGCAAGTACATCCGCGACCACGAGTTCGGCAACGCCACCGCCGACGACCTGGTCGACGCGATCGCCGCCGCCGCCGGCAAGGGCGAGGACTTCAAGGCCGCCTTCCACAGCTTCCTCAACCAGCCGGGCGTGCCCTACCTGCAGGCGCAGCTGGAGGCCGGCAAGCAGGGCGCGGTGCTGAAGCTGCACCAGCAGCGCTTCCTGCCGCTGGGCTCGAGCGGCGACGCCGCGCACAGCTGGGGCCTGCCGGTATGCGTCAAGTACGGCACCGCCCGGGGCGTGCAGCGCGCCTGCGAGATGGTTTCCGGCAGCGACGGCAGCATCGTCCTGAAGGGCGCCGACATGAGCAGCTGGGTGCTGCCCGACGCCGACGGCACCGGCTACTACCGCTTCAGCCTGCCCAAGCCGCAACTGGCGGCGCTCGGCCAGCACTTGGACGCGCTCGACGACGCCGAGAAGCTGGCCTATGCCGATGCGATCGACGCGGCGTTCCGCCGCGGCGACGCCGACAGCGCCGACGTGGTCGCGGCGATGCAGCGGCTGGCGCCGGCCGGGGCCGAGCCGGTGGCGACCGCGCTGAACGACCGCATCGGCTGGATCTGGCGGGTGCTGGCGCGCAGCGACGCCGAGCGCACGCGGTTGCGCGCGGCCACCGAGGCCGCCTTCGGCCAGCGCCTGCAGGCGCTGGGGTACCAGCGCCGGGCCAACGACAGCGCCGACGATGTCGCGCTGCGCTCGGAGCTGGCCGGGCTGCTCGGCCTGACGATGCAGGTGCCGGCGGTGCGCCAGGCGCTGCTGGCGCAGGGCGAGGCGGTGCTGGCCGGCCGCGACGGCCAGCTCGACTTCGGCGCCGCCAACCCGGACCTGCTGGACAGCGCGCTGGCGGTGGCGGTGCAGGAGCAGGGGGCGCCGGCGGTGGACAAGCTGATCGCCGCGCTGCGCAGCCATGGCGAACCGGCCCAGCGCAACGCGATGATCAGCGCGCTCGGCGCGGTGCGCGATCCGCAGCAGCTGCAGAAGGTCCGCGATTTCGCCCTGACCGATGCGGTCAAGGTCGGCGAGATGGCGAGCATGCTGATGGGCGGCCACGCCGAGCAGGCCAGCCACGAGTCGATGTGGGCCTGGTACACCGCCAACTTCGAGCGGATCGTGCAGCGCACCGGCTCGTTCGGCGGCGGCCGGCTGCCGGCGCTGGCGGCTTCCGGCGGCTGCGAGGCGGCCGAGGCCGATCGCCTGGAGGCGTTCTTCGAGCCGCGCCTGAAGCAGTTCAGCGGCGCCGACCGCGGCCTAGCCCAGACCGCCGAGTCGATCCGCCTGTGCAGCGCACTGCGCCAGGCCCAGGCCGGTCGGCCACTGCGCTGACGCGGCCGTTGGCGCGTGCCGGCGGCGGCTGCGGCATGATGGCGGCATGAACACCGCGCTTCCCACCGCCGCCGCCGACCTTCTGCGCGGCGACGGCTTCGTGCTGCGTCCCTGGCGCGGCGACGACCTCGACGCGCTGCTGCGCCACGCCGACGATCCGCAGGTGGCGCGCTTCACCAGCGACCGCTTCCCTTCGCCCTATACCCGCGCCGACGGGGAAGCGTTCCTGGCCGGCCGGGTGGTGGACCTGGCCGCGCCGGTGCGCGCCATCGAGATCGATGGCGAGGCCTGCGGCGGCATCGGCGTGCGCCCGGGCCAGGGCGAGCGCCGCTGCGGCGCCGAACTGGGCTACTGGCTGGGCCGCGCGCACTGGGGGCGCGGGCTGATGACGCGCATCGTCGCCGCGTACGCGCCGTGGGTGATGGTGCGGCTGCGGCTGGCGCGCCTGCAGGCCACGGTGCTGGACGGCAACCCGGCCTCGGCGCGGGTGCTGCTGAAGAACGGCTTCGTCGAGGAGGGCACGCTGCGCCGGGCGGTGACCAAGCACGGCCGGCTGCACGACCTGCGCCTGTTCGCGCGCATCGATCCGCAGGCGCAGGCGTGAGCGGCGACCCGCGCGGGCCGTGGAAGCGGCCGCGGCCGCACACCGGTCAGGCGCCGTCGCCGCGTGCCGCTGACGGCGCGCCTGCGCGCGGCAGGGAACTGCGTGTGTACGGCCTCAACGCGGTCAACGCGGTGTTCGCGCGCCGGCCGCAGGCGATCCGCAAGGTCTACCTGACCGCCGCGCGGATGGGCGCGCTCAAGCCGCTGCTGGCCTGGTGCGTGCAGCACCGGGTCGGCTACCGCGTGGTCGAGGAGGCCGACCTGGCCAAGCTGGCGGCCAGCGCCCACCACGAAGGCGTGGTCGCCGACGTGCTACGCGCGCCGCCGCTGGCGCTGCCGGATTGGCTGCGCGCGCTGCCGGCCGGGCCGGCGCTGGCGATCTGGCTCGACGGCGTGGGCAACCCGCACAACCTGGGCGCGATCCTGCGCAGCGCCGCCCACTTCAGCGGGGCCGGCGTGCTGCTGCCGCAGGACGCCGGCCTGGCCCTGTCCGGCGCCGCCGCGCGGGTGGCCGAGGGCGGTGCCGAGGCGGT
>JASGEB010000172.1:0-11190 GCA_047606785.1 Pseudoxanthomonas sp. | reverse complement strand
TGCGATCCAGTGCCATCAGGCGCATCTCCTCCAGCGCCGACCGCGATACCCTACGTCCGTCTCTCTTCATGTCGGGTTGGACAGCGGATGTCGGCATTTGTTCCCTAATTCACTAACTTATGAGTAAATAAGGTTCTTCGCCCGATTGCGGGAAATGGCAGTTTCAGGCCGTTCGGTGTGCTGGCTTCGGAAAGCTGCGCAACCCCCGGCGGGGATGCTCCTCGGCTCGGTCGGGCATCCATGCCCGACTCGCCGCCGCAGGCCATCCCTGGCCTGCTTTCCGCATCCCCGCCGGGGGCTGCGCCTCGGCGCGTCATTGCCGCTGCTTGCGGCTGAAGCAGCAAGCCTCCGGACGAGGATTAGCCGTGTCCTGTCGCCGGGAGTCGCGTCAAGCGCGCCATGGATGGCGCGCGCCCGAGTCAGGGCAGGATGCCCTGCCGAGGGAAAAGCGGCTCCCGGCGGCAGGGCACGGCGTTCCGCCGAAGCCAGCGCTACAGAGACGTTCCCGCGATTGAGAGAAGAACCTCAAAAAAGCCGAGTGCCTCACAAAATCAGGCCGTCTCCACCACCACCGGAATCTTGCCGATCTTGGCCTGCCACAGCTTCGGGCCGGTCTTGTGCACCGATTCGCCGGTCGAATCGACCGCCACCGTCACCGGCATGTCCTTGACCTCGAACTCGTAGATCGCCTCCATCCCCAGGTCCGCGAAGGCCAGCACCTTGCTGGCCTTGATCGCCTTGGACACCAGGTAGGCCGAGCCGCCGACCGCCATCAGGTAGACCGCCTTGTTGTCAGCGATCGCCTCGACCGCGGCCGGGCCGCGCTCGGCCTTGCCGACCATGCCGAGCAGGCCGGTCTGCTCGAGCATCTGCCGGGTGAACTTGTCCATGCGGGTGGCGGTGGTCGGGCCAGCCGGGCCGACCACTTCGTCGCGCACCGGATCGACCGGGCCGACGTAGTAGATGAAGCGGTTGCTGAAGTCCACCGGCAGCTTCTCGCCGCGGTTGAGCATGTCGATCATGCGCTTGTGCGCGGCGTCGCGGCCGGTCAGCAGCTTGCCGTTGAGCAGCAGCACCTCGCCGGGCTTGAACTCGGCCACCTGCTCGCGGGTGATCGTGTCCAGGTCGACCCGGCGCGCGTTCTGCGGGTTGTAGGTCAGCTTGGGCCAGTCCTCCAGCGAGGGCGGGTCGAGCGCGACCGGACCGCTGCCGTCCAGGGTGAAGTGGGCATGGCGGGTCGCCGCGCAGTTCGGGATCATCGCCACCGGCAGGTTGGCGGCGTGGGTCGGGTAGTCCTTGACCTTGATGTCGAGCACCGTGGTCAGCCCACCCAGGCCCTGCGCGCCGATGCCCAGCGCGTTGACCTTCTCGTACAGCTCCAGGCGCAGTTCCTCGGCCCGGTTGGACGGGCCGCGCGCGATCAGGTCGGTGATATCGATCGGCTCCATCAGCGATTCCTTGGCCAGCAGCATCGCCTTCTCGGCGGTGCCGCCGATGCCGATCCCGAGCATGCCCGGCGGGCACCAGCCGGCGCCCATGGTCGGCACGGTCCTGAGCACCCAGTCGACGATCGAGTCGGACGGGTTGAGCATGGCGAACTTCGACTTCGCCTCCGAGCCGCCGCCCTTGGCGGCGACGATCACGTCGAGCTTGTCGCCCGCGACGATCTTGACGTTGATCACCGCCGGGGTGTTGTCCTTGGTGTTCTGGCGCTTGCCGGCCGGATCGGCCAGCACCGAGGCGCGCAGCTTGTTGTCCGGGTCGTCGTAGGCGCGGCGCACGCCCTCGTTGACGGCGTCCTCGAGCGAACCGGTGAAGCCCTCCCAGCGCACGTCCATGCCCACTTCCAGGAACACGGTGACGATGCCGGTGTCCTGGCAGATCGGGCGGTGGCCCTCGGCGCACATCCGCGAGTTGATCAGGATCTGCGCCATCGCGTCCTTGGCGGCCGGCGACTGCTCGCGCTCGTAGGCGGCGGCGAGGTTCCTGATGTAGTCGACCGGGTGGTAGTAGCTGATGTACTGCAGTGCGTCGGCGACGGACTGGACGAGGTCTTCCTGCTTGATCGATGTCACGGCTGGCTCTGCGGCTGGCGGGGGGAAAGCCTGCCCATTTTAGCGCCCCCCGCCGGCCGCACCGTCCATGCAGCCGGTAAGCGAGAATGCCCGCATGTCACCGCCGCCCCCGCCCGCCGTCCACCTGAGCCTGCGCGAGCGCTTCGGCGCGATGCGCAACATCCCACCCTTCCTCAAGCTGGTCTGGGCCACCAGCCGCGCGCTGACCCTGGCCAGCCTGGGCCTGCGGCTGGTGCGCGCGCTGCTGCCGGTGCTGACCCTGTACGTGGGCAAGCTGATCATCGACGAGGCGGTGCGCCTGGTCGCCGCCGGGCTGCCGGCCGGCGGCTTCGGCGCGGCCTGGCACGCCGGCCTGCTCGACCGCCTGGCCCTGCTGCTGGCCGCCGAGCTGGGCCTGGCGATCCTGTCCGACCTGCTCGGCCGGCTGGTGGCCTACGCCGACACCGTGCTGTCGGAGGCCTTCACCAACGCCACCAGTATCGGCCTGATGGAACACGCCGCGTTGCTGGACCTGGAGGACTTCGAGGACCCGGACATCCAGGACCGGCTGGACCGCGCGCGCCGCCAGACCATGGGCCGGATGAACCTGCTCAGCCAGCTGTTCGGGCAGGCCCAGGACACCCTCACCGTACTCGCCTTCGCCGCCGGCCTGGTCGCCTACGCGCCCTGGCTGATGGCGCTGCTGGCCGTGGCCCTGGTACCGGCCTTCGTCGGCGAGTCGCACTTCAACGCGCTCAACTACGCGCTCAACTTCATGTGGACACCGGAACGGCGCGAACTGGAATACGTGCGCCAGACCGGCGCCAGCGTGGAAAGCGCGAAAGAGGTGAAGATCTTCAACCTCAATCGCTTCCTGATCGAACGCTACCGCACGCTTTCGCAAAAACTGTTCCTGGCCAACCGCGCGCTGGCCGCGCGGCGCGCGGCCTGGGGCACGCTGCTGGCCGCGCTGGGCACCCTGGCCTACTACGCCGCCTACGCCTACATCGCCTGGCGCACCGTGCACGGCGACTTCTCCATCGGCGACCTGACCTTCCTGTCGGCCAGCTTCCTGCGCCTGCGCAGCCTGCTGGAGGGGCTGCTGGTGGGCTTCTCGCAGGTGGCCGGGCAGGCGCTGTACCTGGACGACCTGTTCTCGTTCTTCGCCATCGTCCCGGAGATCGTCTCGCCGGCCGCGCCGGCGCCGTTCCCGCGCCCGATCGCGCGCGGCTTCGTGTTCGAGAACGTCGGCTTCCGCTACCCGGGCGCCGAGCGCTGGGCGGTGCGCCACCTGGACTTCGAGCTGCGCGTCGGCGAAGTGCTGGCCCTGGTCGGCGAGAACGGCGCCGGCAAGACCACCCTGGTCAAGCTGCTGGCGCGCCTGTACGACCCGGACGAGGGCCGCATCCTGCTGGACGGGCGCGACCTGCGCGACTACGACCTGGACGAACTGCGCGCCAACATCGGGGTGATCTTCCAGGACTTCGTGCGCTACCACCTCAGCGCCGCCGAGAACATCGGCGTGGGCCGGGTCGAGGCGATGGACGACCGCACGCGGATCGAGCTCGCCGCCCGCCAGGCGCTGGCCGACGAGGTGATCGCCGGCCTGCCCAAGGGCTACGAGCAGCTGCTCGGGCGCCGCTTCAAGGACAGCATGGACCTGTCGGGCGGCCAGTGGCAGAAGATCGCCATCGCCCGCGCCTACATGCGCGATGCGCAGGTGATGATCCTGGACGAACCCACCGCCGCGCTGGACGCGCGCAGCGAGTTCGAGGTGTTCCAACGCTTCCGCGAGCTGTCCGACCGGCGCACCGCGGTGCTGATCTCGCACCGCTTTTCCTCGGTGCGCATGGCCGACCGCATCCTGGTGCTGGAGCAGGGCCGGATCGAAGCCAGCGGCACCCACGAACAACTGCTGGCCCAGGGCGGCCGCTACGCCGAGCTGTTCGAACTGCAGGCCGCCGGCTATCGCTGAACCCATCGGAGGACATGCCATGACCCTTCCTTCTCTCGCGCGCCGTCTGCGCCGCGCCTGCCCGGTGCTGCTGGCCTGCGGCCTGTGCGCCGCCCTGCCGGCCGCGGCCGCGCAGACCTTGACGCCGGCGCCGCCGGGCTCGGCGCCCGCCTCGACCGTGGCCGACGACGACTTCCTCGCCGCCAAGCAGCAGGCCGACACCGACGAACACGGCCTGCAGCCCCTGCAGGCCAGCGCGATGCAGCAGGCCCAGCAGCACCTGCTCGACGCCGCCGTCCAGCGCTGCGCGCGCACCGACGCCGACACCAAGCCTTTCACCGTGGTGGCCGAACTGGATGCCTCGGGCAGGATCGTGCGCACCTGGCTGCTGGGCGACACCACCCTGGCCAGGTGCTTCCGCGCCGACCTGGCCGGCAAGATCCTGCCACCACCGCCGCGGGTGCCGTTCGATGTTTCGTTCGAGATGAGTTTTGCGCCGTGAGTCCAAAGCTTGGCTCATGGGCAATCAGGAGAGAAGTTCGGCTCCGATCCTGAGGGTTCCAACAGGTCTGTCACCAGCACAGACCACGGCAACGATGAATCCAGCCATCGTGCTACCTGATCGAGCTGCCTGGACAGCAGAATGAGGTTTCCGAAACGCCCTCTGGTCTAACGTCACGATCCGTTGTTCACGTCATAAGACCAAGGGATACTCGACCCTGATCCCATGCTGCCCGGGGTTTTACCGGTATGGCCACATCTCCGCTCCCGATCCGGCCCACCCTAGCCTCCTCCGCCCAACCCATGCGCTTGAGCAAGCAGCGCAACTGGACTCGGCGTTATTTGACTGACGCCCTCGGCCTGAACCCGATCAGCCACCATCAGGTCAGGCGCCTGTTCGGCGACCTTTGTTCGGATGCCAATGCCGCATGAGCACACCCACTCTGGACATCACCTGGGACCCGGCCAAGGCCCGAACCAACCTGAGCAAGCACGGTGTCCGCTTCGACCACGCCGCCAGCGTGCTGCTCGACCCGCTGGCGCTGACCGTGTTCGATGCAGCCCACAGCATCGAAGAGGAACGCTGGTTCACCCTCGGCCGCAGCACGCGAGGTATCCTGCTGGCCGTGGCTCACACTTGGCAGGCGACCAGCCCGGACAGCGCTCGCGTACGGATCATCTCTGCTCGCCCCGCTACCGGACGCGAGCGTGCGCAATACGAACACGAACCGCGCTGAGGCGCATAGACCCATGAACGCCAACACCCGCCACGACGACGACCTGCCCACCGAAATAGACTTCACCGGCGCAACACGCGGCAAGTTCTTCCATCAAGGCGCACGCCTACGCCTGCCGCTCTACCTCGACGATCCATTGCAGGAACGCTTGAGTGCACTGGCCGAGGCCAAGGGCGTCGAGCTGTCCGTTCTGGTCAACGAACTGCTGCGCAAGGACATCGAACTGATCGACGTGACGCGATAAGCGCCTGCTGCCGCCAAGGTGGAAAGCCTGATCCTGGACGACAAACTCACACTTCGCGGCCAGCGCCGCGGTCTGCTCGAAACCCTGCACGCGGTTGATCGCCCGCTGCACCTGCGGCGAGAAGTCCTGCACGCCCAGGCTGGCGCGGGTGAAGCCGGCGGCGGCCAGCGCGCCCACGTGCGCGGGGCCGGTGGTGCGCGGGTCCAGCTCGATGGAGATGTCGCGGTCGGCGGCGTCGCTGAAGTGGAAATGCCGGCGCAGCGACGCCACCACCCGCTCCAGCTGTTCGCCGTCGAGAAAGTTGGGCGTGCCGCCGCCGAAGTGCAGCTGCACCACTTCGCGGCCGCGTTCGAACAGCGCCGCCACCGCCGCGATCTCGCGCTGCAGGTACTGCACGTATAGCGCGGACCGTTGACGCCGTAGCGGCGCAGCACGTCGCTATCGAAGGCCCAGTCGCCGGGCCGGAGGGTGGCAGCATTGCTCATGGCGCGCATCCTGCGCGCGCCGGTGCTGTCCCGCCTTGACCCTGATCAAGCGCAGGCAGCGGGCCCGGGCCCGCTGCCTGCGCGGATCGCACGCTACAGGTCCAGGCTGAAGCGGTCGGCGTCGAGCATCGCCGGGAAATGCTCGCGGTGCGCGGCCAGCGCCGCGGCGCTGGCGGTGGCCAGGGTCACGCCCTGCTCCGGCCCGGCCTCGGCCAGCGCCTGGCCGAGGAAGTCGATCAGCGCGCTGTCGCCGGCATAGTCCAGGCCGTTGCCGTCGCGGCCGACGCGGTTGACCGCGGCCACGTAGCACAGGTTCTCGATGGCGCGCGCGCGCAGCAGGGTCTTCCAGGGATAGGCACGCGGGGCCGGCCAGTTGGCCACGAACAGCTGCAGGTCGAAGTCCAGCTGGCCGGGGCGCTCGACGTCGTAGCGGTTGCGGCAGAACACCGGGAAGCGCAGGTCGTAGCAGACCTGCGGATTGATCCGCCAGCCCTTCCACTCCACCGTCAGCCGCTCGCGGCCGGGCGCGTAGCGCTCGTGCTCGCCGGCGTAGCGGAACAGGTGGCGCTTGTCGTACCACTGCAGGCCGCCGTCGGGGGTGGCCCACAGCAGGCGGTTGAACACGCCCTGCGGCGTGCGCAGCTGCACGCTGCCGGTCACCGCCGCGTCCAGCGCCGCGGCCTGCGCGCGCAGCCAGGCCACGGTCGGCCCGTCCATGCCTTCGGCGCGCTCGATGGCGTCGTTGGAGAAGCCACTGGTGAAGGTCTCCGGCAGCACCACCAGGTCGACCGCGCCGGCCAGCGGCGCGACCAGCTCGCCGTAGTAGTCGCGGTTGGCCGCCGGGTCGTGCCAGCGGGTGGCGCCCTGGACCAGGGCGAGGCGGAGCTGTTCCTGCATGTCGATGTCTCGTGCGTAGGAGCGCCCCATGGGCGCGATCTGGTTTTCCCGCGCAAGCCCCCGGCGCGCGCCCCCCCTTCGCGGGGGCAGGCTCTGCGGTGCGCTCCTACAGGGCCTCGAGCCGCGCGATCGCCGCGTCCAGCGTGGCCGGGTTCTTGGCGAAGCACAAGCGCGCCAGGCGCTGGTCGGGCGGCGGTTCGGCGTAGAACGGCGACAGCGGGATGGCGGTGACGCCATGTTCGACGGTCAGCCACTTGACGAATTCCACATCGGCCAGATCGCTCACCGCCGAGTAGTCCACCAGCTGGAAATAGCCGCCCGCCACCGGCAGCGGCCGGAACTTCGTGCCCAGCAGCTGCTGGCGGAAGGCGTCGCGCTTGGCCTGGTAGAACGCGCCCAGCTGCTCGTCGTGCTGCGGCTCGTCGCGCAGCATCTCGGCGAAGGCGTGCTGGGCCGGGGCGAAGCTGCAGAACACGTTGTACTGGTGGATCTTGCGGAACTCAGCGCTCAGCTGCGGCGGGGCGATGCAGTAGCCGATCTTCCAGCCGGTGCAATGGTAGGTCTTGCCGAAGCTGGATACCACAAAGGCGCGCTGCGCCAGCTGTGGCCAGCGCAGCACCGACTCGTGGCGGCGGCCGTCAAACACTATGTGCTCGTAGACCTCGTCGGACAGCAGCCACAGGCCGGTCTCGGCGACCAGTTGCGACAGCGCCTGCAGGTCGGCGGCGGTGAACATCGCCCCGGTCGGGTTGTGCGGGCTGTTGACGATCAGCAGGCGGGTGCGCGCGGTGACCGCGGCGCGTACCGCCGCCCAGTCCGGGGCGAAGGTCTGCGGATCAAGCGGCACGTGCACCGCCCGCGCCCCGGCCAGTTCGATGGCCGGCTCGTAGCTGTCGTAGCAGGGGTCGAGCACGATTACCTCGTCGCCCGGCCCGGCCACCACGTGGATGGCGTTGAACAGCGCCTCGGTGGCGCCGCTGGTGACGGTGACCTGGCCCTCGGCGTCGATCCGCGCGCCGTAGCAGCGCTCGACCTTGGCGGCGATGGCCTGGCGCAGCGCCGGGATGCCGGTCATCGGCGCGTACTGGTTGTGGCCGGCGCGCATGGCCCGGTCCAGCGCCTCGACCAACCGCGCGGGCACCTCGAAGTCGGGGAAGCCCTGGCCGAGGTTGACCGCGCCGTGCTCGGCGGCCAGCTGCGACATCACGGTGAAGATGGTGGTGCCCACCCGGGGCAGTTTGCTGTTCAGCTGCATCGCCTTGGCCGGCCGCCCTTTGCGCAAAAACGGGCGCAAGTGTACGCGCCCGCTCGCAGCCATCACATTGCGATGGTTCATGTAGCCGCCGGCGATGGCTGCCTCCGATATGTCGACAGGCCCTTGGCAGGCCGGCCCGCCGGGGCCATGATTCCCGCCAGTACAGGGGGCCGGGCATCATGGGCACGACGCTGGCGCGGCTGGCCGCCGCCTACGCCGACGCGCACTATTTCGTCACCATCGGACGCAGCGAATGGCTGTTCCAGGTCGGTGAAACGGCCACGGCCATCGAACGCCAGCTGCAGGCGTCCAGCTACCTGTTCGTCACCGCCTGGAACCCGCACGGCCGGCCGGCCGAGGACGAGCACAACCGCGAGGCCGGCGAGGCCCTGCAGGCGCGCCTGCAGGAACTGGGCTGGCCGCACCTGCCGGCGCTGGGCTGCGACAGCCGCGGCGGCGCGGTGGAACACGGCTGGCTGGTGCTGGGCACTTCGCCGGAGCAGGCCGAAGCGCTGGGCCGCGAGTTCCTGCAGGCCGGCATCCTGCACTGGCGGGCCGGCGAGCCGGTACACCTGCGCATGCTGCGCCCGGCCCCGCAGGACGCCCGCGACCTGCCGCACGTGGTCTGGGCCGAGTGACACCTGACCGGGCGCCGCAAGCTGGCTCGGACACTCGGCGCAACGTGCTTTGCGGCGGATAACACGCTCTAATGCCGGCGATGACCGCAAGCGCCGCAACACCCCTGCTGGCCGTGCGCCGGCTCGCCTACAGCCGCGACCCGCTGCCGGTGTTCGGACCGCTGGACTTCACGGTCGATGCCGGCGAGGCGCTGCTGGTGCAGGGCGGCAACGGCGCCGGCAAGACCACCCTGTTGCGGGTGCTGGCCGGGCTGCTGCGTCCGCAGGCCGGCCAGGTGCTGCTACGCGGCGTTCCGGCCGATGCGCATGCGCGCGCGCTGGCGCTGGCCTACCTGGGCCACCTGCCGGCGCTCAAGGCCGACCTGAGCGCGCTGGAGAACCTCGACTTCCTGTGCGGCCTGCACGGCAGCCGCGGCACCTCCACGCCGGCGCGGGCGATGGCCACGGTCGGCCTGGCCGGGTTCGAGGACGCCCTGGCCCGGCAGCTGTCCGCCGGCCAGAAGAAGCGCCTGGCGCTGGCGCGGCTGTGGCTGTCGCCGGCGCCGTTGTGGCTGCTCGACGAGCCCTACGCCAACCTCGACCTGGACGGCATCGGCCTGGTCAACCGCATGATCCAGGCCCACCTGGCCGAAGGCGGCGCCGCCCTGGTCACCACCCACGGCGCCTACGCCGCCCCGCCGGTGCGCACCCGCCTGCTGGAGCTGCCGGCGCACGCGGACGCGCCGGCATGAGCGTGCCCACCCTGCCCAGCACCGCCGCGGCGCTGCTGCGCCGCGACCTGCGCCTGCTCTGGCGCCGCCGCGGCGACGCCCTGCAGCCGGCGCTGCTGGCGCTGCTGGTGGTGGTGCTGTTCGCCCTGGCCCTGGGCGCGGCGCCGGCGCTGCTGGCCAAGGTCGCCGGCACGGTGCTGTGGCTGGCGGCGCTGCTGGCGGGCCTGCTGGCGCTGGACAACCTGTTCCGCGGCGACGCCGAGGACGGCTCGCTGGAACAGTGGCTGCTGGCGCCGGTGCCGCTGGCCTGGCTGGTGGCGGTGCGGGTGCTGGCGCACTGGCTGGCCACCGCCCTGCCGCTACTGCTGGCCACCCCGCTGCTGGCCGAACTGCTGTACCTGCCGCATGCGCAGCTGCCGGTACTGCTGGCCGCGCTGGCGCTGGGCACACCGCTGCTGAGCCTACTCGGCGCGGTGGTCGCCGCACTGACCGTGGGCATGCGCCGCGCCGGCGCGCTGCTGGCACTGCTGGCGCTGCCGCTGTACGTGCCGGTGCTGGTGTTCGGCGCCGGCGCGGTGGCGCGCGCGGGCGCGGGCCTGGACCCGTCCAGCGCGCTGCTACTGCTGGCCGCCGGGCTGGTGCTGGCGGCGGTGCTGGCGCCGCTGGCCGCCGCCGCCGCGCTGCGCCTGGCGCTGGAGTGAAGCGTCGCCGGCATCGCAATGCAGCGTGGCAGCGGCGACGGCGTTTGTGGACAATGCCCGGGCTAGCCCGAGTTCCTTGCGCGTGAACGGCGCCGCGCCTTCCGCGTCGTCCCTCCGCCAGCCCCCACGAGTCCCGATGTCCGAAAAGAATGCGCTGGCGCTGTGGTTCCACCGGCTAGGCTCGCCTCCGGTCTTCGACCGTTTCGCCGCGCGCTGGGCGCCGTGGTGCTTCGGCATCGGCCTGGCGGTGATGCTGGCCGGGCTGTGGCAGGCGCTGTTCGTGGTGCCGGCCGACTACCAGCAGGGCGACAGCTTCCGCATCCTCTACATCCACGTGCCGAGCGCGTGGATGAGCCTGTTCGTGTTCGCCCTGATGGCGCTGTACGCGGCCGTGGCGCTGGTGTGGCGGATCAAGCTGTGCGAGATCCTGGCCATGGCCTGCGCGCCGATCGGCGCGGCCTTCACCCTCATCACCCTGCTGACCGGCTCGATCTGGGGCAGGCCGATGTGGGGCGCCTGGTGGGACTGGGACCCGCGCCTGACCAGCGAGCTGATCCTGCTGTTCCTGTACCTGGGCGTGATCGGCCTGTACGGCGCCATCGAGGACCGCCGCGCCGGCGCGCGCAGCGCCGGCCTGCTGGCGATCGTCGGGGTGGCCCTGCTGCCGGTGATCCGCTACTCGGTGGTGTGGTGGAACTCGCTGCACCAGGGCCAGACCATCCGCGTGTTCGGCCCGTCCAGCATGGACCCGAGCATGCTCCCGCCGCTGGTGCTGATGGTGGTCGCCACCAAATTCTGGTTCGCCGGCTCGCTGCTGCAGCGCGCGCGCCTGGACAACCTGCGCCGCGAGGCCGGCAAGGATTGGGTGGCGAAGCTGGCGGAGCCGCGGCCGTGAGCTACCTGCACTACGTGCTCGCCGCCTATGCGGTGTTCGTGGTCGTGCTGGCCTGGGACTTCCTCGTCCCGGGCCTGCAGCTGCGCGGCCTGCTGCGCGCCGCGCGCCGGCGCCGCGCG
>JASGEB010000171.1:0-8353 GCA_047606785.1 Pseudoxanthomonas sp. | reverse complement strand
GCTCTTGCGCGAGATCTTGTCGATCTCGTCGATGTAGACGATGCCCTGCTGCGCCTTGTCGACGTCGTAGTCGCACTTCTGCAGCAGCTTCTGGATGATGTTCTCCACGTCCTCGCCGACGTAGCCGGCCTCGGTCAGCGTGGTCGCGTCGGCGATGGTGAACGGCACGTTGAGCAGGCGCGCGAGGGTCTCGGCCAGCAGGGTCTTGCCCGAGCCGGTCGGGCCGACCAGCAGGATGTTGGACTTGGCCAGCTCGACGTCGTCGGACTTCTGCCGGCTCTCGATGCGCTTGTAGTGGTTGTACACGGCCACGGCGAGCGTGCGCTTGGCGCGCTGCTGGCCGATCACGTACTGGTCCAGGACCTCGAGGATCTCGCGCGGCTTGGGCAGGCTGGAGCGCGCCGACTGGGCCTTCTCCTCCAACTCCTCGCGGATGATGTCGTTGCACAACTCGACGCATTCGTCGCAGATGAACACCGACGGACCGGCGATCAGCTTGCGGACCTCGTGCTGGCTCTTCCCGCAGAAGGAGCAGTACAGGATCTTGTTGCCGTCGCCGGAACGGCCTTGACGCTCTTCGCTCATTGCTTTGTTACCCACTGTACCGGCCCGCCAGGCGGGCTTTCAGGGTCGAGAATAGCACCGGTTCGGCGCCATGGCGCCCCCGCTGCAGGAGGGGTTGGGAGGCTGGCCGGAACGCTGCGGCCCGCAGGCCCCGCAGCCGGGCGGGCGGCGGCGGCGGGCCGCCGGCCCCGCGTTCACGCCGACTGGATCGACTCGTCCGGGCGACGCTCCAGCACCTGGTCGACCAGCCCGTAGGCCTTGGCGTCGGCGGCGCTCTTGAAGTTGTCGCGCTCGGTGTCGCGGGCGATGGTCTCCAGCGACTGGCCGGTGTGCTTGGCCAGGATCTCGTTCAGCCGGTGGCGCAGGGTCAGGATCTCGCGGGCATGGATGTCGATGTCGGTGGCCTGGCCCTGGAAGCCGCCCAGCGGCTGGTGGATCATCACCCGCGAGTTGGGCAGCGCGTAGCGCTTGCCGGCCGCGCCGGCGGCCAGCAGCAGCGCGCCCATCGAGGCGGCCTGGCCGACGCAGATGGTGCTCACGTCCGGCTTGATGTACTGCATGGTGTCGTAGATCGCCAGGCCGGCGGTGACCACCCCGCCGGGCGAGTTGATGTAGAAGCTGATGTCCTTCTCGGGGTTCTCGGCCTCCAGGAACAGCATCTGCGCGACGATTACGTTGGCCACGTGGTCGTCGACGCCGCCGACCAGGAAGATCACCCGCTCCTTGAGCAGGCGCGAGTAGATGTCGTAGGCACGCTCGCCGCGGCTGGTCTGCTCGACCACCATCGGCACGAGGTTGAGGGCCTTGGTCAGGTTGTCCATCGGGTGCGGCACCTTGTCGTCATGGGTCCGCGCACCGGCGCGGACGGTTGGAAGATCCCGCCGGGCGGGCGCCGGCGCCTCGCCGCCGCCCGCCTGCCACCGCCCGCGGATCACTGGCGGATGGCGTCCTGGAAGGATAGCGTCTGCTCGGTGTGCTGGGCGCGCTCGGCGATCCAGTCGATCACCTGCTCTTCCATCACCCGGTTCTGCAGACCCTGCATCAACTGGGGATCGTTGCGGTACAAATCAACGACCTGCTCGGGCTGCTCGTAGGTCGAGGCGATCAGGCGCAGGGTCTCGCTCAGGCGCTTGGGATCCAGGCGCAGCTCGTTGCGGCGGGCGATCTCGCCCACCAGCAGGCCCACCAGCACGCGCTTGCGGGCCGGCTCCAGCGCCTCCCTCCACGCGTCCGGCGGCGGCTGCAGGTCCTGGCCGGCGCGGCGGGCCTGCTCGAGTTGCTGGGCGAACATGGCGCGGGCCTCGTTCTCCACCAGCTTTTCGGGCATCTCCACGTGCGAATAGGCGGCGATCAGCTGCTCGCCGACCTCGCGGCGCAGGCGGTTGGCCAGCGCGCCCTTCAACTCGCGCTCCAGGTTGGAGCGGATGTCGGCGCGGAACTGCTCGAGCTCGCCGCTCTTCACCCCGAAGCTGCGGATGAACTCGGCATCGACCTCCGGCAGCACCGGCTCGGCCACGGCGGTGACCTTAAGGTGCACCTGCACGGTCCTGCCGGCCAGCTGCGGCACCCGCCAGTTGGCCGGGAACTCGACCGTGATCTGCTTCTCCTCGCCCACCGACATGCCCACCAGGGCCTGCTCGATCTGCGGCAACATCACCCCCGAGCCGATCAGGGTCGAGCCGGTCTCGTGACCCTCGGCCGGCAGGCGCTCGGCGCCGGCCTGCGACCAGGTCTCCAGGGTCACTCGGTCGCCGGCGGCGGCCGCGCGCTCGGCGGCGCGGAAGCTGCGGCGCTGCAGGCGCAGATTCTCGACCATCTGGTCGATGTCGGCCTCGGCGACCTCGGCGACGTGGCGCACCACGTTCAGCCTGGACACGTCGATGTCGCCGAAGTCCGGCACCAGTTCGAAGGTGGCCACCCATTCGAGCTGGTCGCCGTCCACCGGCTGCAGCTGCGGGTTGCCGGCGATGCGCAGTTCCTGCTCGCGCACGGCTGCGTCGAAGGCCTCGCGCAGCATGCCGTCCAGCGCCTCGGCGCGGACCTGCTTGCCGTAGCGCTGCTCGATCACCTTGGCGGGGACCTTGCCGGGGCGGAAGCCCTTGATGCGCGCGGTGCGCGCCATCTCGCGCAGGCGGCCGCCGACGTCGCTGGCCAGGCGCTCCCCCGGCAGGGAGATGTTCATGCGGCGCCCGAGGCTGCCGGTGGATTCGATCGAAACGGACATGGGGCTGTGGCTCCTGCGGCCGCGGCCGCCGCACGGGCGGACACGGGTCTGGGTGGAATCTGTGGATTGAAGCGGGTGTGGATCGAAGCGGTGGGCCCTGCGCCGGCTGGCGCCGGCCGGCGCGCCCCGCAGAACGCGACATTCTGGCCGATCGGCGGGCTTTGCGCCACTTCCGACCCCGCTCGCGTTGACAGCCGCGCCGCCGGCCCAGACAATGTGCCGCCTTTCCCGGGCGGCGACGTGCGGGAAGCCAGCCGCGAGGCCGGCGAGGGTCCTTCGGTTCTCGGGGTATAGCGCAGTCTGGTAGCGCGCCTGCTTTGGGAGCAGGATGTCGGGGGTTCGAATCCCTCTACCCCGACCATCCACCGTTCCGGCCGCGCGGCCCGGATGCGACAATCCAGCCGGGCGCCCGTAGCTCAACTGGATAGAGCACCGGCCTTCTAAGCCGGCGGTTACAGGTTCGATTCCTGTCGGGCGCGCCACCTGCGCGTGCGCGGCGGGGCAATGCGGTTCCAATGGTGGCTGTAGCTCAGTTGGTTAGAGTACTGGATTGTGATTCCAGTTGTCGGGGGTTCGAGTCCCCTCAGCCACCCCACCCCCGCACGTCGTTTTGCATCGCCCGCGCAGCATGCGTATACTGCGCAACCCGATTTCCGGGCCGTTAGCTCAGTTGGTAGAGCAGTTGACTCTTAATCAATAGGTCCAAGGTTCGAATCCTTGACGGCCCACCACTTCGGAAGACGCCCGGCTCGCCCGGGCGTCTTCTTTTCTGCGCTGCGCGAGATGCCGCATAGGCGCCGGGTACAATGCCGGCACCTTGCGAAAGTGGCGGAATTGGTAGACGCACTGGATTTAGGTTCCAGCGGGCAAGCCCGTGCGGGTTCGAGTCCCGCCTTTCGCACCATCTCCAGCAACGAAAAAGCGCCCCGCGGGGCGCTTTTTCGTTGCTCGCGCGGGCCGCCCCCGCGAGGGGCGCGGGTCACAGCCGGCCGGCGATGGCCTTGGCGAAGCCCAGGGTGTTGCCGCTGCCGCCCAGGTCCGGGGTCAGCGTGTCCTTGGCTTCGAGGGTGGCGACGATGGCCTTGCGCAGGCGGGTGGCGTTGTCCGGCTGGCCGAGGTGGTCGAGCATCTGCGCGGCGGCCAGCAGCAGGGCGCAGGGATTGGCCTTGCCCTGGCCGGCGATGTCCGGGGCCGAGCCGTGCACGGCCTCGAAGATCGCCGCCTCGGTGCCGATGTTGGCGCCCGGCGCCAGGCCCAGGCCGCCGACCAGGCCGGCGCACAGGTCCGAGAGGATGTCGCCGAACAGGTTGGTGGTGACGATCACGTCGAACTGCTCCGGCCGCATCACCAGCTGCATGCAGGCGTTGTCGACGATCATCTCCTGGAAGCCGATGTCCGGGTACTGTGCGGCGACTTCGCGCGCGACCTTGAGGAACAGGCCCGAGGTCGACTTGATGATGTTGGCCTTGTGCACGGCGGTGACCTTCTTGCGGCCGGTGGCTCTGGCCAGGTCGAAGGCGTAGCGGACGATGCGCTCGGAGCCGGCGCGGGTTACCCGCGCCATCGACACCGCGGTTTCGCCGTCGGCCGAGACCTCCTGGCCTTCGCTCAGGTAGGCGCCCTCGGTGTTCTCGCGCACGGTGATCAGGTCCACGCCGCTGCCGAAGCGCGACTTGGTGTTGGGGAAGGAGATCGCCGGGCGCACGTTGGCGTACAGGTCGAAGTGGCGGCGCAGGGCGACGTTGATCGAGGAGAAGCCCTCGCCGACGGGAGTGGTCAGCGGGCTCTTCAGTGCCACCTTGTTGCGCCGGATCGAGTCCAGGGTCGGCGTCGGCAGCAGGTCGCCGTGCTTTTCGAGCGCGGTCAGGCCGGCGTCGGCTTCCTCGTAGGCCAGGCCGGCACCGAGGGCGTCGAGCACGTGCAGGGTCGCTTCCATGATCTCCGGGCCGATGCCATCGCCACGGATGACCGTGATGGTTTGGGTCATTGCTTTGGGTTCCAACGGTGCGGCGCGCCGCGCGGGCGGCGCGCGTGGGGAAAGAAAGATTGCGTATGCAATTATGCCTCAGCTGCCTTCCGAGCCCCAGCCGACCAAGGTGGAACCCGCCCTGCGGACGGGCCGGGATTCAGTCGTGGGCGTGCGCCGGCGGCGCCTGGCCGCCGCCTTCGAGCCGGTCCAGGAAGTCCACCGCCCGGCGCAGGTGCGGAATGACGATCGAGCCGCCCACCACCAGGCCCACCGAGAAAGCCTCGAACATTTCTTCACGGCTCACTCCGGCCTCGCGGCACTGGGCGACGTGGTAGCTGATGCAGTCGTCGCAGCGCAGGACCAGCGAGGCCACCAGGCCGAGCAGCTCCTTGGTCTTCACGTCCAGCGCGCCGGCCTGGTAGGTCTGGGTGTCGAGGGCGAAGAAGCGCCGCACCACCTGGTTGGGCTCGGCCAGGATGCGCTGGTTCATGCGCTGGCGGAACTCGGTGAACTGGCGGACGCGATCGGCTTCGGCTGGGTCGCCGGCGCCGCTCATGCCGAGGCCCCGGCCAACAGCAGTTCGAGCTTGCCGGCCCGGTGCAGGGCCATCATGTCGTCGTAGCCGCCGACGTGGGTGTCGCCGACGAAGATCTGCGGCACGCTGGTGCGGCGGGTGCGCGCGACCATCTTCTCGCGCTCGGCCGGGTCCAGGTCGATGCGCACTTCGGTCCAGGAGCGGCCCTTGCTCTTGAGGAAGTTCTTGGCCGCCACGCAGTAGGGGCAGACGGCGGTGCTGTAGAGGGTGATGGCCGGCGCGCTGCCGGATGCGGGGTCGCCCACGGGAATTCTCCACGGTTTGCGGTGTCGGACGGCATCATGGTGGCATGCGCGGATCGAACCAGAGGCAGCGATGCAACGGTGTGGATTAACGGCCGATTCACCCGGCCGCCGACGCGGCGCCCCATCCTGCCGCCGCCCTGGCCATCCGCGGAGCCACCGCTTGCGTCCCTGCCTGCTCGCCGCCGTGCTGACCGTGCTCGCCGCCGTGTCGACCCTGGCCGCGGCGCAGGTGGACCGGCTGCCGGACATCGGTTCGTCGGCCGGCGAGCTGCTGACCCCGGCCAAGCAGGCCGAATACGGCGCCATGACCCTGCGCGAGCTGCGCAACTACGGTTACGTGCTGGACGACCCGCTGATCGACCAGTGGCTGGACCGGGTCGGCCAGAAGCTGGCGGCGGCCAGCGCCACGCCCGGCCAGCGCTTCACCTTCTTCATGCTGCGCGACCGCCAGATCAACGCCTTCGCCACCCTCGGCGGCTACATCGCGGTCAACTCCGGGCTGGTGCTGACCGCCGAGCGCGAGGACGAGGTGGCCGCGGTGCTCTCGCACGAGATCGCCCACGTCAGCCAGCAACACGTGCTGCGCTCGGTCGAGCGCGCCAAGCGCGACCAGGTGCCGATCCTGCTGGGGATGATCGCGGCCATCGCCGCTGCCCAGGCCGCCGGCGGCAACTCGGCCGGCGACGCCACCCAGGCCGCGGTGGCCAGCGGCCTGGGGCTGATGGTGCAGCGGCAGATCGACTTCACCCGCTCCAACGAGTCCGAGGCCGACCGCCTGGGCATCCAGACCCTGGCCCGGGCCGGCTACGACCCGGACGCGATGGCCGATTTCTTCGCCCGCATGGACCAGACCATGCGCGGCAATCGCGGTGGCGACCGCGACAGCACCCCGGACTTCCTGCAGACCCATCCGGTCACCACCACCCGCATCAGCGAGGCGCACGACCGCGCCGAGCAGATCAAGCGCGCCAGCCGCCGCACCGCCACCGTCAGCACCCCCGGCGGCACGCTCACCGAGCGCATCCCCAGCGACGACTACGCCGCCGGCCCGGTGACCAGCACCAATCCGCTGCTGCCCTTCCGGGTGACCCTGGACGGCGGCGAGCCGGGCAGCGGCCCGAGCGGGGTGTTCGACTGGGCGCACGAGCGCCTGCGCGTGCTGACCGCCAATACCGCGCAGGCAGCGGTGGGCGAATACGAGGCGATCCGCCGCAACACCGGCACCCTGACCGAGGCGCAGCGCTACGGGCTGGCCCTGGCGCGCCTGTACAACGACAACCCGGCTGCCGCCCAGGCCGAACTGGAGCCGCTGCTGGCCGCCCATCCCGGCGATTCCTGGCTGGGCCTGGCGATGGCCGAGGCCGAGGCCAAGCGCGGCCACGACGCCGCCGCCGACCAGCGCTTCCAGGCCCTGCAGCGGCACGACCCGGACAACCGCGCCATCGCCCTGACCTGGGCCACGGTGCTGGACGCCCGCGGCAGCGCCGCGGCCGGCCGCCAGGCGCTGGCGGTATTGCGCCCGCTGCAGGACCGCAGCGGCGGCGACATCGTCTTCCAGCGCGCCTGGGCGCGCGCCTGCGAGCTGGCCGGCGACGGTGCGCGCGCCGGCGAGGCCTGGGCCGAGGCCACCTACCTGGGCGGCCGTGCCGAACAGGCGCTGGTGCAGTTGCAGACCCTCAAGCAGCGCCCGGACCTGGACTACTACGCCCGCGCCCGCATCGACGCGCGCATCGCCCAGCTGACCCCGGAAGTGCTGGAACTGCGCCAGCAGGGCGTGCGCGACCCGGACCTGGGCCGGCGCTGAGGCGGCGCGACGCCGCCGAAGTCATGAAAACGTCACGAAATTGTCGTCTACTGCGCCGGTCCCCAGCCAGCGACGGCGTTGCACCGTGCAGAAACGCATCCTGATCGTCGACGACGAACCGGCCATCCGCGACATGGTCGCCTTCGCCCTGCGCAAGGGCGAGTTCGAGCCGGTCCACGCCGGCGACGCCCGCGAGGCCCAGGGCGCGATCGCCGACCGCGTGCCCGACCTGATCCTGCTGGACTGGATGCTGCCGGGCACCAGCGGCCTGGAGCTGGCCCGGCGCTGGCGCAAGGACGCCCTGACCCGCGAGGTGCCGATCATCATGCTCACCGCCCGCGGCGAGGAGAACGACCGCGTGGGCGGGCTGGAGGCCGGGGTCGACGACTACGTGGTCAAGCCGTTCTCCTCGCGCGAGCTGCTGGCGCGGGTGCGCGCGGTCATGCGCCGCACCCGCGACGACGACGAGGACGGCAGCATCGGCGCCGGCCCGCTGCGCATCGACGGCGCCGCCCACCGGGTGTTCGCCCACGACGCGCCGGTGCAGATCGGCCCGACCGAATACCGCCTGCTGCACTTCTTCATGACCCACGCCGAGCGGGTCTACACCCGCACCCAGCTGCTCGACCACGTCTGGGGCGGCAGCGTGTACGTGGAGGAGCGCACCGTCGACGTGCACATCCGCCGCCTGCGCAAGACCCTCGAGCCGCACGGCGTGGACGGCATGGTCCAGACCGTGCGCGGCTCCGGCTACCGCTTCTCGACCTCGGCGTGAGCCCGCCGCCCGCCGCAGCCGCCGCCGGCCTCTGTCACAATCCGACGATCTGATGCCCCAGCACCTGCGCTCGGCCTGGTACCGCACCCTGCTCCGCCTGGCGGTGCTGCTGGCGGCGGCGGCCGTGGCCGGCGCGCTGGCCGGCGGCCTGTGGCCGGCGCTGGCGCTGGCGGCGCT
>JASGEB010000170.1:0-9027 GCA_047606785.1 Pseudoxanthomonas sp. | reverse complement strand
GTTCGGCGTGCGCGCCGCGCTCGGCGCGGCACCGGCGCGGCTGCTGCGGCAGGTGCTGGGCGAGGGCGCGCGCCAGCTCGCGCTGGGGCTGGCGATCGGCCTGGCGATCGCGCTGGCGCTGTCGCGGCTGCTGCAGCGCTTCCTGTTCGGGGTCGAAGCGGCCGATCCGCTGGCGATCGCGGTGGTGGTCGCGGTGCTGGCCGGCGCCGGGCTGCTGGCCTGCCTGCTGCCGGCGCTGCGTGCGGCGCGGGTGCCGCCCATGCAGGCGTTGCGCAGCGAATGAGCCAGCCGGAATGCGGCGTGATCGTTCCGTCGGTCCTAGACTTGCCGGCATGAACGAGCGTCCGCAGGCCATTCCGCGCATCCTGGTCGTCGACGACCAGGCCGACGTGCGCGAGGCGCTGCGCCTGCTGCTCAAGAGCGCCGGCTACGGCATGGTCGGTGCGGAGTCGCCGGAAGTGGCGCTGGGCTGCCTGCGCGGCGACGCCTTCGCCGCGGCGATCGTCGACATGAACTTCCGCGCCGACACCACTTCAGGCGGCGAGGGGCTGGTGCTGATCGAGGCGATCGCCGCGCAATGGCCCGGCCTGCCGGTGATCGCGATGACCGCCTGGGCCAGCGTCGAACTGGCGGTCGAGGCGATGCGCCGTGGTGCGGTCGATTTCATCGAGAAGCCCTGGCAGAACGCGCGCGTGCTGGGCGTGCTGCAGGCGCGCATCGAACTGGACCGGCGCGGCCGCGCGCTGGCGCAGCTGAGCGCGGCGCAGGCGCTGGCGCTGGAGGCGGGGCAGGCCGGCTTCATCGCGGTGTCGGCGCCGATGCGGGCGCTGCTGGAGGACCTGGCGCGGGTCGCCGACAGCGACGCCGGCATCCTGCTGCTCGGCGAGAACGGCACCGGCAAGAGCCTGATCGCGCAGCAGGTGCATCGCTGGTCGCCGCGGCGCGAGCGGCCGTTCGTCAAGGTCGACGTCGGCGGGCTGCCGCCGAGCCTGTTCGAGGCCGAGCTGTTCGGCCACGTGCGCGGCGCCTTCACCGATGCGCGCCAGGACCGTGCCGGCCGCTTCGAGGTCGCCGACGGTGGCACCCTGCTGCTGGACGAGATCGGCAACCTGCCGCCGGAGCAGCAGCCCAAGCTGCTGCGCACGCTGGAGAGCGGCGAGTTCGAGCGGGTCGGCGCCTCGCGCACCCAGCGCGTGGACGTGCGGGTGATCGCCGCGACCAACGCCGACCTGGCCGCCGAGGTCGCCGCCGGCCGCTTCCGCCAGGACCTGCTGTACCGGCTCAACACCTTCGTCGCGCGGGTGCCGCCGCTGCGCGAGCGCGGCGAGGACATCCTGCCGCTGGCGCGCCACTACCTGGCCCAGGCCGGGCAGCGCTACCGCCGCCCGGCGCTGGCCCTGGCCGCCGACGCCGAGGCGGCGCTGCGCGCCTACGCCTGGCCGGGCAACGTGCGCGAGCTGGCGCACGTGATGGAGCGCGCGGCGCTGCTGGCACGCGCCGAACAGGTCGGTGCCGCCGACCTGCGCCTGCACGACGGCCTGCCGCACTCGGCGCCGACCTTCGACGAGCTCACCCTGGAAGAAGCCGAAGGCGTGCTGCTGCGGCAGGCGCTGGCGCGCCATCGCGGCCACCTGCAGCGCACCGCCGACCAGCTCGGCCTGACTCGCCAGAGCCTGTACCGGCGGCTGGAGAAGCACGGCATCCGTCCCATCGAATCCCCGCACATGGAGGTGCGGGCTGTTGTGGAGGATGCGCAGGACCCGCCGCCATGAAGCGCTGGAGCCGGTGGTGGGCGCTGCCGGCGCTGCCGGCGGTGTCCGCGCTGGCGATGGTGCTGCTGGCCGGCACCCCGCCGCCGCTGGCGGCCGTGGGCCTGTTCGCGCTGGTGCTGGGCCTGACCGGGGTGGCGCTGGGCCATGAGCGGCGCCACGACCGCGGCCAGCTGCGCACCCTGGGCAACCTGCTCGACGCCCTGCGCGAGGGCGACTACGCGGTGCGCAGCGGTGTGCGCGAAGGCGCGATGGCGCCGCTGGCGGCGCGCTTCAATGCCCTGGCCGAGACCCTGCACGACGAGCAGCGCGCCCAGCAGGAGAGCCTGCAGCTGCTGAGCAAGACCCTGGCCGCGCTGGACGCGGCGGTGTTCGCCTTCGAAGGCGAGTACCGGCTGCGCCTGGTCAACCCGGCCGGCGAGCGCCTGCTGGCGCGGCCGGCGGTGCAGCTGCTCGGCCGTGGCGCCGACGAACTGGGCCTAGCGCCGCTGTTCGCCCTGCCCAGCGGCAGCATCCATGGTCATGTTTTCGCCGGCGCCGGCGGGCGCTGGCAGGTCGGCCACGCCGCGCTGCGCAGCCGCAGCCAGTCCGGCCGGCTGCTGGTACTGCAGCCGATCGAGCGCGCCCTGCGCGAGGAGGAGGCGCAGGCGTTCCGGCGCCTGCTGCGTGTGCTCGGCCACGAGATCAACAACTCGCTGGCGCCGATCGCCTCGATGGCCGACACCCTCGGCCGCCTGTTGCCGGCGCCCGGCGCGTCGCTGGAGGCCGAACTGCAGGCCGACCTGCGCGGCGGCCTGCGCCTGATCGAGCAGCGCAGCCAGGCGCTGCAGCGCTTCCTTGGCGGCTACGCGCGGCTGGCGCGGCTGCCGGCGCCGCAGCCGACCGTATTCGAACTGGCGCCGCTGTGCCAGCGGGTGGCGGCGTTGGCCGAAGGCGAGGTGGTGCTGGAGATCGAACCCGGCCTGCGCCTGCATGCCGACGCCGACCAGCTGGAGCAGGTGCTGATCAACCTGCTGCGCAACGCGCGCGAGGCCGGCGGCGCGGCGCCGGTGCGCCTGCACGCGCAGGCCGAGGCCGGGCAGGGCCTGGTGCAGGTGATCGACGCCGGCAGCGGCCTGCCTGCCAGCGACAACCTGTTCGTGCCGTTCTTCACCACCAAGGCCGGCGGCTCCGGCATCGGCCTGGTGCTGTCGCGGCAGATCGTCGAGGCCCAGGGCGGCAGCCTGACCCTGGCCGCGCGCGTGCCGGGCCCGGGCACGCTGGCGGAAATCCGACTGCCGCTGCACGTGGGTGCGGATCGATGAGGCGCGGGCCCGGGAGCTGATGCACGAACGGCGCAAGGGGCGGACCCGGCCCGTGCGGCGCTGGGGCGCGGCGGCGCTGCTGTTCGGTGCTGTTTAGGTGGGCCGCTGCCGTCCCTGGCGGTACATCATCGCTTCGGATACCCCGGCCCGGCCATCCCTGGCCGGGCGTTCGCCAAGACGCGCCGCATGCGGCGAGTGTTGATTCTGTAGGTGGGTCGCTGCCGTCCCTGGCGGAATATCATCGCTTCGGATACTCCGGCCCGGCCATCCCTGGCCGGGCGTTCGCCAAGACGCGCCGCATGCGGCGCAAGCGTCTTGGCTCACCCAATCCATCCGTCGAGCATGTCGGCGAACTCGTCGGCGTGTTCTTCCTCCTGCTCCAGGATCTTCTCCAGCAGGCGCCTGGTGGTGGTGTCCTTGCCGCCGATGTAGTCGATCATCTCGCGGTAGCTGTCGATGGCGATGCGCTCGGCGATCAGGTCCTCCTTCACCATCTCCTTGAGGTCCTTGCCTTCCTGGTACTCGGCGTGCGAGCGCGCGGTGAGGGTGGCCGGGTCCAGGTCCGGCTCGCCGCCCAGCTGGACGATCCGCTCGGCGATCTTGTTGGCGTGTTCCTGCTCCTGCTGGGCGTGCTCCAGGAACTCGGCCTTGATCGAGTCGGCCAGCATGCCCTTGGCCATGAAGTAGTGCCGGTAGTAGCGCAGCACGCATACCCACTCGGTGGCCAGGGCCTGGTTGAGCAGGCGGATGACTTGCTTGCGGTCGGCGCTGTAGGTGGCGGTGACCGCGCCGTCCTCGATGCTCTTGCGGGCGTTGCTACGCAGGGTCGCGGTGGGCGTGATCGGAGAAGACTTGCTGGCCGCGGGGGCTTTGTTCTGGGCTGGCTTGGGCATGGCTTGCCTCGGTGGTAGAAAACCCAGGCAGCGTGCGCCGGCCGGCGTGTGCGGCGCGTGGATGCGGGGTCAGCCGGGCAGGGCGGCGAGCACCGCTTCGGCGGAGGAGGCGTCGAACTGGCCGGGCGTTTCCACCCACAGCGCGCGCACCACGCCGTTGTCGGCGTACAGCGCGTAGCGGCGCGAGCGCATGCCCATGCCCGAGCCGCTGGCGTCCATCTCCAGGCCGAGGGCGCGGGTCAGGTCGCCGTTGCCGTCGGACAGCAAGGGCAGGGTCTCGGGCACGTTCCGGGCCTTGCCCCAGGCCTTCATCACGAACGGGTCGTTGACCGCCACGCAGTAAACCTCGATGCCGCGCGCGTGGAAGTCGTCCAGGCGGGCGACGAAGCCGGGCAGGTGCTTTTCCGAACAGGTGGGGGTGAAGGCGCCGGGCACGCCGAACAGGACCGCCTTCTTGCCGCGGAACAGGCTGGGGGTGTCGATCCGCTCCAGGCCGTCGCGCAGCCGGCACAGGACGACTTCGGGAAGGGTGTCGCCGATCTCGATGGCCATGGGGGCGCCGGTCCGCGGAGGGGATGAATGCCAGCCTATGTGCCGCTGCGGAAATCCCGCGTCAAGGCGGAGTGGGCTTGAAAGCGCCGCGGCCATCGCCATTTTTCCCGCCATGGCGGCCGCGGCCGCCTGCGCCGCCGGCAGGCGGCAGGCGCAACCGAATCGAGGAGAACCGAACAATGAGTACCGTGCGTTATGGTTGGGCCGCGCGTCCGGCGGCGGCCGATCTGGGTCAGGTCTTCGAGCGTTTCGCCAGCGCCGCCTCCGAGGCGGTGCAGTGGAGTCCGCGCGTGGACGTCAAGGAGGAACCTTCGCGCTTCGTCATCCTGGCCGACGTGCCGGGCGTGGACCCCGACGCGATCGAGCTGCAGATGGACAAGAACGTGCTGAGCATCCGCGGCGAGCGCGCCGCGCCGGCGCTGGCCGAGAACGAGCGCTTCTCGCGCCAGGAGCGCCGCAGCGGCGCCTTCCTGCGCAGCTTCACCCTGCCGGAGACCGCCGACGCCGATGCGATCACCGCCACCGGCCGCGACGGCGTGCTGGAGATCGTGATCCCCAAGCGCGCCGAGGCCGCGCCGCGCCGCATCCAGGTCGGACGCCAGACGATCCAGTAAGCTGCGCAGGCCCGGACGGCGGCGACCGGGCCGGGCCGCAGGCGGGCGGCGGGAGCGATTTCCGCCGCGCTCCTCCGGGCCCGTGGCCTCCCAGGCCACGGGCCTTTCCATGTAGCAGGCGCAACGCCTGGAGGTGCGATGGAATTCAAGGACTACTACGCCATCCTCGGGGTCGAGCCGAGCGCCGGCGAGGCGGAGATCAAGACCGCCTACCGCCGGCTGGCGCGCAAGTACCACCCGGACGTGAGCAAGGAGGCCGATGCCGAGGAGCGCTTCAAGGCCGTCAACGAGGCCTACGAGGCGCTGCGCGATCCGGCCAAGCGCGCGGCCTACGACCAGTTGCGCGCGCAGGGCTACCGGCCGGGCGAGGAATTCCGGCCGCCGCCGGACTTCGGCGCCGCCGGCAACGGCCAGGGCTTCGATTTCGAGGAAGTGTTCGGCGCCGCTGCCGGTGGCGCGGGTTTCAGCGATTTCTTCGAGAACCTGTTTGGCCAGCGCGCCCGCCGCGGCGGTTTTGGCGGCGGCCACGCGCCGCAGGGCGATACCCGGGCGCGGCTGTCGGTGCCGCTGCAGGCGGTATACGACGGCGGCAGCGTGCGCGTGCTGGTCGGCGGCAGGCAGCTGGACGTGCGCATTCCCAAGGGCATCCGCCCCGGCCAGGCGATCCGCCTGGGCGGACAGGGCCAGGGCGGCGGCAACCTGCTGCTGGAGATCGAATACGCCGCCGACCCGCAGTTCGAGGTGGACGGCCGCAACATCATCCACGTGCTGCAGGTGACGCCCTGGCAGGCCGCGCTGGGCGCGACGGTGAGCGTGCCGACCCTGGGCGGGCCGGTGGAACTGAAGGTGCCGACCGACTCCGACGCCGGCCGCAAGCTGCGCCTGCGCGGCCGCGGCCTGCCGGGCAACCCGCCGGGCGACCAGATCGTCGAACTGGAGATCACCGCGCCGCGCGCGGCCAGCGCCGGCCAGCGCCAGGCCTACGAGGCGCTGGGCAAGGCCTTCGCCGACTGACCGAGCCAGACAGCAAAAAGAACGGGCGCCGCGGCGCCCGTTCTTTATTGCACGATGGTCGGCGCTCAGGCCGGCGGCGCGTCGCCGGCGCCGGCGAGGATGCGCTCGATCACCTCGGACAGTTCGTCCTCGGAGAACGGCTTGGTCAGGTAGGCCTTGGCGCCCTGGCGCATGCCCCACATGCGGTCGGTGTCCTGGTCCTTGGTGGTGACCAGGACCACCGGGATATGGCGGGTGCTGCTCTCGCGGCTGAGCTGGCGGGTGGCCTGGAAGCCGTTGAGGTTGGGCATCACCACGTCCATCAGCACCAGGTCTGGCAGCTCGCGCTTGGCGGTCTCCACGCCGGCCTGGCCGTCTTCGGCGGTGATCGATTCGTGCCCGAGTTTCTCGACGATGCGCTTGATGCCCAGCAGTTGCGACGGCGAATCGTCGACGATGAGGATCCGTGCCATTTCCCCTGTTCCCCTTTCCTAGTGCAAGGTCGAGCGATTGTAGAGAGGTTTGCGCCCGCCGCGCAGGGGAATGTCGCCGGCGGGCGTCGCGCCATGCCCGCCTGTCCGGGCGGGATCCCGCAAGCGTGACGAGCGTCAGCCTATGCGTACCAGGGTGCGGCCGTGCGCGCCGCCGGCGAGCATGTTCCGGAACACTGCCGGCAGCCCGTCCAGGCCGACTTCGGCGGTGCAAATGGCATCGAGGTGGGCCGGCTTCCATTCGCCGGCCAGTTGCTCCCAGATCCGCTGACGGATGTCGCGGGCGGTGCCGGCCGAGGCGATGCCCAGCAGCGACACGCCGCGGATGATGAAGGGCATGACCGTCGCGTCCAGCTGTGCGCTCGCGGCCAGGCCGGCACTGGCGACGTTGCCGCAGGGCGCGGTCTGCGCCAGCAGGCTGGCCAGCATCGGCCCGCCGACGTTGTCCAGGCCGCCGCCGAAGCGTATCGACTCCAGTGGCCGGGCGCTGGCCAGGGCGTCGCGGCCGAGCACCTGGCCGGCGCCGATCGACTTGAGGTAATCGGCCTGGTCGGCCTTGCCGCTGACCGCGTGAACCTCGAAGCCGGCCTTGCTGAAGATGTCCACCGCCAGCGAGCCGACCCCGCCGGTGGCGCCGGTCACCGCCAGCGGCCCCAGCGCCGGTGCCTGCCGGTTCTCGACCATGCGCAGCAGTGCCAGCGCGGCGGTGAAGCCGGCCGTGCCCAGGATCATGCTCTCGCGCAGCGACAGGCCGGTGGGCAGCGGCACTACCCATTTCGATTCCAGTCGCGCGTACTGCGCGTAGCCGCCGTCGCGAGTCTCGCTCAGGCCGCAACCGGTGACCAGTACGGCATCGCCCTCGCGCAGGGCCAGGTCGGAGGAAGCGACCACATGGCCGGCCACGTCGATGCCGCCGACCAGCGGGAAGCGGCGCAGGATCTTGCCCTGGCCGCTGCCGGCCAGCGCGTCCTTGAAGTTGACCGACGACCAGGCGACCTGGACCACCACCTCGCCCGGATTCAGGTCGTCCAGCGCGACCTCCTCTAACCCGCTGCGGTAGCCGGCGTCGTCGCTGTGGATGCGGAAGGCGGCGAAACGGGCGGGCACGGACATGGAGGCTCCTGCGCGAAGGATGGCGATGCCCGGATTCTGTCACGCCGCATGCGCGCGGCCCGTTGGACTTTCGGCGCGGTGCCGGCATCGCACCTGTGCGTCACACCGCGCCGCAGGGACCGGATCAGCCGCCGATGGCGCTGCGGCGCTTCGCGTCGTTCCACCTGTCCGCGCGGGCCGGCGTGTAGGCGCGCATCCAGGCCAGCAACGCGTCGATGCTTTCGCCGTGCCACAGGTCGGCGCGCTGGTCCGGGTGCAGGAAGCGCTCGGCCACCATGCGGTCGATCATCTGCAGCAGCGGCGCGTAGAACCCGTCCATGTCCAGGAACGCGCAGGGCTTGTCGCCGATGCCCAGCTGGCGCCAGGTGAGCATCTCGAACATCTCGTCCAGCGTGCCGAAGCCGCCGGGTAGGGCGACGAAGGCATCGGCCAGGTCGAACATGCGCTGCTTGCGCTCGTGCATGGAACCGACGACCTCCAGCCCGGTCAGCCCGCGGTGCGCGACCTCCCAGTCGGCCAGCTGCTGCGGGATGACGCCGACCACCTCGCCGCCTGCCGCCAGCGCGGCGTCGGCGACGATGCCCATCAGCCCGACCTTGCCGCCGCCGTAGATCACGCACAGGCCTTCATGGGCCAGGCGCGTGCCCAGTTCGGCCGCGCGCTCGGCATACAGGAAACGGGCGCCGGCATTGGAGCCGCAGTAGACGCAGATACTTCGCATGGTGATTGGTGATTGCTGATTGGAAAAGGCAAAAAGCAGACGCCGGGCGTTCGCCCGGCGTCGTGCCGCTGGTCAGATCGTGATGCGTGAGAGAGCTTCGCTTTTGCGAATCACTAATCACCAATCCCGGCTTCTTCAATTCGCCTTGTGGATCGCCCGCTTGGCCACCGCCATCGCCGCGTCGTGGACCGCCTCGGACAGGGTGGGATGGGCGTGGCAGATGCGCGCCAGGTCGTCGGCCGAACCGTTGAACTCCATCGTCAGCACGCCTTCGTGGACCAGCTCGGACACGCTCGGGCCGATCAAGTGCAGGCCCAGCACGCGGTCAGTCTCGGCGTGGGCGATGACCTTGACGAAGCCGACCGGCTCGGCCATCGCCACCGCGCGGCCGACCGCCGCGAACGGGAAGCTGCCGGTCTTGTACGGCACGCCCTCGGCCTTGAGCTGCTGCTCGGTCTTGCCGACCCAGGCGATTTCCGGGCTGGTGTAGATGACGTAGGGAATGGTGTCGAAGTTGACGTGGCCGGGCAGGCCGGCGATCAGCTCGGCCACCGCGATGCCTTCCTCGAAGCCCTTG
>JASGEB010000169.1:0-7927 GCA_047606785.1 Pseudoxanthomonas sp. | reverse complement strand
GTCCCCGCCGCCAGTGGCGGGGACGGGCGATGCGGGCGGCGGCGCGGTGCGCGGCGCGCTGGCGCAGGCCGACAGCAGCAGCGCCGTGGCCGCGACAGCAAGAAGACGGTTCATCGGCGCGATCATGCGGCAGTGCCCGGTGGGGAAAGCGGCGAGCGCGGCAGTGTGCGGCACGGTTGCGGAGGAAATCAATCGCTCCATCCGCATGAAGCGATTTGACAGCCAGGCGGGCCGCTGGCATCCTGCGCCGGCCATCGAGACCGGCAGAGGGACAGGCCCTTTGAAGCCGGGGCAGCCAGCAGGCGCGCAAGCGCCGCCACGGTGCCAAATCCTGCGGGGACCCGCGCGGTCGCCCGGAAGATGGTTCGATCCGTGCCCATGCACGGCGAACGCGAGCTTCCCCGCGAAGGCTCGATGGCAGTTTTCCCGCTGGAAACCGCCATGAGCCTCGTCAACGCCGCCATCTCCGACTCTGCCGACACCCATGCCGAAGGCGCGGTCGAACCGGCCTGCGCGCCCGCCGTGCGCGGGCAGGTGGCGGCGGTGCTGGCCCTGCGTCATGCCGGCGCGCGCACCTTGACCCTGCGCTACGAGCTGCAGGGGCCGGCCGCCGCGCCGGTGGTGTTCGTGGCCGGCGGCATCTCCGCGCACCGCCACGTCGCCGCCAGCGCCGCCTTCCCCGAAACCGGCTGGGCCAACCAACTGGTCGGCGCCGGCCGCGCCCTGGACCCGGCGCGGGTACGGATCCTGTCCTTCGACTTCCTCGGCGCCGACGGCACGCTGGACGCGCCGATCGACCCGGCCGACCAGGCCGACGCCATCGCGGTCCTGCTCGACGCGCTGGAGATCGCGCGCCTGCGCGCCTTCGTCGGCTATTCCTACGGCGCCCTGGTCGGCCAGCACCTGGCCGTGCGCCACCCGCGGCGGCTGGAGAAGCTGGTGGCGGTCAGCGGCGCGCACCGCCCGCATCCGTTCGCCTCGGCCTGGCGCGCGCTGCAGCGCAAGGCGGTGGCGCTGGGCCAGCTGCAGTGCGCCGACCAGGCCGGGCTGTCGCTGGCGCGCCAGTTCGCCATGCTCAGCTACCGCACGCCGGAGGAGTTCGGCGAGCGCTTCGACGCCGCGCCGGAACTGGTCAACGGCCGCGTGCGGGTGGCCGCCGAGGACTACCTGGACGCCGCCGGCGCGAGCTACGTGGCGCGCACGCCGGTCACCGCCTTCCTGCGCCTGTCCGAATCCATCGACCTGCACCGCATCGAGCCGGCCGCCATCGCCGTGCCGACCACGGTGGTGGCGGTCGAAGGCGACCGCCTGGTGCCGCTGGAGGACCTGGTCGCCCTGGTCGAGGGCCTGGGCTGGCGCGGCAACCTGCGCGTGCTGCGCTCGTCCTACGGCCACGACGCCTTCCTGAAGGAAACCGACCGCATCGACGCCATCCTCGCCGGCGTGCTGCGCCCGTAGCCGGGCCAAGGCCCGCCAAGCACGCACCGCAACCCATTCGAGGCGGGCCCCGGGCCCGCCCCCGCACCGGAGAAACCGCATGAGCAGCACCCCCGCCCACGACAGCGCCGTCGCGCGCACCCCCGCCACCGCCGCCGTGCGCGCCGGCATCGACCGCGACACCGCCCACGGCGCGGTGGTGCCGCCGATCGTGCTGTCGTCCAACTTCAGCTTCGACGGCTTCGGCAACAAGCGCCCCTACGACTACACCCGCAGCGGCAACCCGACCCGCGACCTGCTGGCCGAGGCGCTGGCCGAGCTGGAGGGCGGCGCCGGCGCGGTGGTCACTGCGACCGGCATGGGCGCGATCACCCTGGTGCTCAACGCCCTGCTGCAGCCGGGCGACCGCCTGGTGGTGCCGCACGACGCCTACGGCGGCAGCTGGCGGCTGTTCGACGCGCTGGCCAGAAAGGGCCACTTCGAGTTGATCACCGCCGACCTGACCAATCCGGTGTCGCTGGGCGAAGCGCTGGCGCAGGCACCGAAGCTGGTGCTGGTCGAGACCCCGTCCAACCCGCTGCTGCGCATCACCGACCTGCGTTTCGTCATCGACGCCGCGCACAAGGCCGGCGCGCAGGTGGTGGTGGACAACACCTTCCTGTCGCCGGCGCTGCAGCGGCCGTTCGAATTCGATGCCGATCTGGTCTTGCATTCGACCACCAAGTACATCAACGGCCACAGCGACGTGGTCGGTGGCGCGGTGGTGGCCAGGACCCAGGAGCACCACGAACTGCTGGCCTGGTGGGCCAACGCGCTGGGCCTGACCGGCTCGCCGTTCGACAGCTTCCTGACCCTGCGCGGCCTGCGTACGCTGGATGCGCGCCTGCGCGTGCACCAGGAGAACGCGGCCGCGATCGCCGCCCTGCTCGACGCGCACCCGGCGGTGGCCAAGGTGTACTTCCCGGGCCTGGAGTCGCATCCGGGCCACGCTCTGGCGGCGCGCCAGCAGAAGGGCTTCGGCGCGATGATCTCGTTCGAGCTGGACGGCGGCGTCGAGGCGGTGCGCGCCTTCGTCGACGGCCTGCACTTGTTCACCCTGGCCGAATCGCTGGGCGGGGTGGAAAGCCTGGTCGCGCACCCGGCGACGATGACCCACGCGGCGATGACGCCCGCGGCGCGCGCCAAGGCCGGCATCGTCGACGGCCTGCTGCGGCTGTCGATCGGCATCGAGGCGGCGCAGGACCTGAGCGCCGACCTCGAAGCCGGGCTGGCGCGCGCGCAGGCGGTGGCCGAGGCGGGCAAGCGCAGGCTGGCCGACGCCTGACGGGTCCAGCGCGCGGCTTCACGCCGCGCGATGAACCGGGTCAGAGTGCAGTTGCCCGATACCTGCACGAATCAAGGTGGCCTGGAAGCGGTCGAATCCCGGCTGCGGCCTCGGCGGCAGCCAAGATCGGTCGTTTTTCAACCCGTCGCCATCCGCGCGATGTAGCTGGAGCGGGTTTCACCGACCGCGCGCGCCTTGGCGTCCAGACGCATCAGCACGCGCCGGGGCAGGGTGATGTTGACGCGCTCGATGGTGTCGTCGAGCAGGGCGGGGTCGACGTCGACGAAGGCCACCATCCAGCCGCCGAAATCGCCCTTGGCCATGGCGTCCTGCACCGACGACGGCGGCGGGATCGCCTTGCCCGCATCGAGCGCCGCGTCGATCCAGGCGGCGGCGGCTTCTTCCACCGCTTCCATTGCTTCGTCCAGCGTGTCGCCGGCCGAATAGCAGCCGGGCAGATCGGGAACGACCGCGCTCCACGCGGTCTGGTCGTTGCCGGCTTCGATCATGACCGGATAGCGCATGGCGAGCTCCTACTTCAAGCCTGCGAGCTTGCGCAGGTTGTTGACCAGTCCCGTGCCCAGATCCTTCTTCGGATGCGGGACGGTGACGATATGGGGATGGGTCGGGTGGACGAAAACATGGTGCGAGCCGCGAACCCGGTCGAGCGTCCAGCCGTTGGCTTGCAGTTCGCGGATCAGGTCGATGCTTTTCATGGAATGATACACACCATACACACTGAGTCAATGTTCAGCGCTCGGACTTGGCCGCCAGCACGCGCAGCACGTCTTCGCGCCCCAGCGTCCTGACCTTGGCGTCCACCGCCCGGAAATCCACGCCGTTGTCCCAATGCAGCCATGGCTGCCGCGCATAGGCCTGGCCGACCTGCACGCAGCCGGCGGCGTGCAGGTTTCCCGTGGATTCGTCGCAAGAGCCAGCCGGTGCCGGTGGCGATGCCCGCCTGGCGCCAGCGCGCCAGTGCTTCATCGTCCCTGATGAGAGGCGGCTGGGGCATGGGGTCGGGCCTAGAGCGTGTTATGCACTTTTGAGCACCCTCCCGCACTCTTGTGCCGCCGCCAGGCGGCGTTGCGGGCCTGGCCAAGGCGGCCAGCCTTGCCGGCGGCCCGCGCCTTGCCTGGCAACGGCACAAAAGCGCGGATAATGCACCCAAAAGTACATAACACGCTCTAGGTGATCGAAGCCTGGTAGATGCTCTCGATGGCCCGGTCCAGGGCCTGGTCGAACTCGGCGTCGCTCTGCTGCGTGCTCAGGCCCTCGGTGAGGGCACGGCTGAAGCTGGCGATCACGCCGGGGTTCTTCGCCAGGATCGCGTTGGAGTCGGCGCGGCTGTAGCCGCCGGACAGGGCGACCACGCGCACCACCTTGGGATGCGCGACCAGCGGGGAGAACAGGCCCGGCTTTTCGGGCAGGGTCAGCTTGAGCATCACCTTGACGCCCTCCGGCAGCGCATCCAGGCGCTTGATCAGGCCGGCCACCAGCAGGTCCTCGATCTGCGCCTTGTCGGCCGACTTGATCGACACTTCCGGTTCGATGATCGGGATCAGGCCGGCGTCGAAGATCTGCCGGGCGATCTCGAACTGCTGGTCGAGCACCGCGTCGATGCCCTGCGGGTTGGCCGCATCGATCACCGAGCGCATCTTGGTGCCGAAGATGCCCTTGGCCACGGCGCGCGCCAGCAGCTCGTCCAGGCCGGTGATCGGCTTCATCAGCTGCACGCCGTTGGCGGCCGCGGCCAGGCCCTTGTCCACCTTCAGGAACGGCACCACGCCTTTCTTGTTCCACAGGTAGTCGGCGGCGGGCAGGCCGTCGAACTCGCGGTCCATGGTCGCCTCGAACAGGATCGCGCCGAGCACGCGCTTGCCGCTGAACGCCGGGCTGGTGACGATGCGGCTGCGCATGGCGTGGACCAGGTCGAACATCTGCACCTCGCCGGCGTAGGCCGATTCCTCGATGCCGTACAGCTTCAGCGCCTTGGGCGTGCTGCCGCCGCTCTGGTCCAGCGCGGCGATGAAGCCTTGGCCGCGAATGATCTTGTCCAGCTGTTCCTGGTTCATTGCGTGCTCCCGTCGAACGAAGTGGAGGGCGAAATTGGGCCCGCGATGGTAGCAGGCCCGATTCCCGGCCCGCTCGCCGCCGGCCCCGCACTCAGCACTCGATCACGTTCACCGCCAGCCCGCCGCGACTGGTTTCCTTGTACTTGTCGCGCATGTCGCGGCCGGTGTCGCGCATGGTCCTGATGACCTTGTCGAGGCTGACCTTGTGCTGGCCGTCGCCGCGGAAGGCCATGCGCGAGGCGTTGATCGCCTTGACCGCGCCCATCGCGTTGCGCTCGATGCAGGGGATCTGCACCAGCCCGCCGATCGGGTCGCAGGTCAGGCCGAGGTTGTGCTCCATGCCGATCTCGGCGGCGTTCTCGACCTGGGCGGGCGTGCCGCCGAGGGCGGCGGTCAGGCCGCCGGCGGCCATCGAGCAGGCCACCCCGACCTCGCCCTGGCAGCCGACCTCGGCGCCGCTGATCGAGGCGTTCTCCTTGTAGAGGATGCCGATCGCCGCGGCGGTGAGCAGGAAGTCGAACACGCCCTGCTCGCTGCTGCCGGGGCAGAAGCGGTCGTAGTAGTGCAGCACTGCCGGCACGATGCCGGCCGCGCCGTTGGTGGGCGCGGTGACCACGCGGCCGCCGGCGGCGTTCTCCTCGTTGACCGCCAGTGCGTACAGGTTGACCCAGTCCAGGGTGGTCAGCGGATCGCGCATGGCCGCTTCCGGGCGCGCCGACAGTTCGCGCTGCAGCGACGGCGCGCGCCGGGTCACGTGCAGGCCGCCGGGCAGGGTGCCTTCCTCGCGGATGCCGCGCGCCACGCAGTTCTGCATGGCGTTCCAGATCTCGCGCAGGCCGGTGCGGATCTCGTGCTCGCCGCGCCAGGCCTGCTCGTTCTCGAACATCAGCGCGGCGATGCCCAGCCCGCTGCGCCGGCACTGCGCCAGCAGTTCGGCGCCGGTCCTGAACGGCCAGGCCAGCGGCGTCTCGTCGGCGACGATGCGGTCCTCGGCGGCCTCGTCGGCGTTGACCACGAAGCCGCCGCCGACCGAGTAGTAGTCGCGGCTGGCGATCTGCGCGCCGGCCGCGTCGAAGGCCGCAAAGCGCATGCCGTTGGTGTGGTAGGGCAGCTTCTGGCGCTTGTTCATCAGCAGGTCGGCCTTCTCGTCGAAGGCGACCGCGTGGCTGCCGTGCAGGCGCAGGCTTTTCTCGGCGCGGATGCGCTGCAGCGCCGGGGCGATCAGGTCCGGGTCGATCAGGTTGGGGTAGTGCCCTTCCAGTCCCATCAGCACCGCCTTGTCGGTGCCGTGGCCGCGCCCGGTCAGGGCCAGCGAACCGAACACCTCGGCGCGCACCCGTGCCACGTCCTGCAGGCGGCCCGGTTCGACCAACCAGCGCTCGACGAAGCGCGCGGCCGCGCGCATCGGCCCGACGGTGTGCGAGGAACTCGGCCCGATGCCGATCTTGAACAGGTCGAAGGTGGAGACGGCCATGGGTGCGTGCGCTCTGCGGACATGCGACTGGGTGCGCCGCGGCCCGCTGCGTTCGCGGACGTCACGGGGCGCTCATGGGATCCAAAGGGCGCTGCGTGATCTTCCCGGGAACGCCGGGTTTCTGCAACGGCGGGTGCCGCTCGGCGGTGCTGCGGAGCATGTGCGACTCGGCCGCATGGCGTATCCGGCGCCCCAATGGTACTCAATGGCAGCAACCTGGCCGACGAGCGTTGCCTCGCCGCCCGCCTGGGGTGGGCGGGAACTACGCCGCGGGTGCGGTATCGCCCCGTGGCGGCAGCTGCTGGCGGACCAGGTCCACCCAGTAAGCCGCGCCCAGCGGCAGCGCCTCGTCGTTGAAGTCGTAGTGCGGGTTGTGCACGTGAGGGGTGTCCGGCCCGCGGCCGGCGCCCATGCCGATGTAGGCGTCGGGGACGGCCTGGAGCATGAAGGCGAAGTCCTCCGAGGCCATGATCGGCGGGGCGGAGGTGTCCACGTTGTCGGCCCCGACCACGGCCGCCGCCTCAATGCCAGCCTGCGCGACTCGGACCGGGTCGGCCGCTACGGCGGCGAGGAACTGCTGGCGGTGCTGCCCAGCCTGGGGCGCCAGGCGCGTAACCGGGTGCGCGCGCGGCACGACGCGATCCGCATGACCCCGTTCGCGCTGTACGGCCCAGATGCTGGAGGTGGCCTGCTCGATCGGCGTGGCCTGGTACCGCGAGGGCGAGAGCCTGGAGCTGCTGCTGGCGCGCGCCGACCAGTCACTGTAACGCGCCAAGCACGGCGGCCGCGCCCGTATCGAGCTGGAGCAGGAAACGGACGCAATAAAATGAGGTCGATCACACGCCGAATCCTGTTCACTGGAGATACTTCCAATAATGCAAGGCCGCGTCTACTCTCATGGGGGAGCAAGTGCCATTCAGGGGGATGACACTGACGACGCCGCGGCCACACCGTAAAGCACATCGCATGGGCCTGGCCGGATGGGGCGCATTGCTCTCATCGTGGCTGCTGCTGGCCGGTGCCGCCGCCGCACAGAGCATCCCACTGCGCTACTACGCACACGACCAGGGCCTGCTCGGCCTGGCCGGCACCTGCCTGCTGCAGACATCGCATACCCCCCTGTGGGTCTGTACCGAGAGCGGGCTGTACCGCTTCGACGGGCAGGCGTTCCGGCAGGTGGCGCTGGACGGGGACCGCAGCCTGCACGTGTCGTCGATGAGCCAGGACGCCGCTGGGCGGGTGTGGGTGGCAGGCCTCGACAACCTGTTCGTCGGCGACGAACGGGGCTTTCGCAAGCTCGGCAGCGACGAGACCGGACGTCTGTGGAAGGATTCGCTGCAACTCGCCAGCACGCGCTGGGCCACGCTGGTGGTCAACGCCGGCCGCGTGCTGCGCCTGGTGCCGCAGCCGCTGGGACGCTGGCGGCTGCAGCCGCTGTTCGACGACGCGGCCATCGCCCGCCGGCCGGAACTGGGCCAGATCGCCGGCGCCTTCGCCGATGGCGACACGCTCTGGCTCGGATGCGCGCGCATGCTCTGCCGGGTCGATGCGGGCGGGAACGTCGAGACGCTGGGGCCGGCGCAGGGCGTCCCCGAAGACATCTGGTACAGCGTGGCG
>JASGEB010000168.1:0-13453 GCA_047606785.1 Pseudoxanthomonas sp. | reverse complement strand
CTGCACGCGCAGTTCGGCCAGGTCGCCGACATCGCCCAGCTCTCGGCCTGAACGCGACTCGGGCCGGAATTGTGCCGCCCCCTGAACCGCAGGAGCGCACCGCGGGGGCGCGATGGGCTTTGCCGCGAAAGCCCATCGCGCCCCTGCGGTGCGCTCCTGCGGTTCAGGGGGCGGCGCAATTCCGGCCCGAGCCGCGTTCAGGCCGAGAGCTGGGCGATGTCGGCGACCTGGCCGAACTGCGCGTGCAGGCGCTGCAGCAGGGCCAGGCGGTTGCCGCGCACCGCCGGGTCGGGCGCGTTGACCAGCACGGTGTCGAAGAACGCGTCCACGTCCGCGCGCAACAGCGCCAGCCGCGTCAGCGCCTGCACGTAGTCGCGCCGCGCCAGCGCCGGGCCGGTGTCGCCGAGCGCGGCTTCCACCGCCTCGGCCAGGCGCGCCTCGGCCGGGTCGGCCAGCAGCGTGCGGTCGACATCGCGCGGGATCTCCAGCTCGCCTTCTGCCTTGCGCAGGATGTTGCCGATGCGCTTGTTGGCCGCGGCCAGCGCCGCCGCCTCCGGCAGCGCGGCGAAGGTGCCGATGGCCTCGAGGCGGCGGTCGAAGTCGTACAGCGAGGCCGGCTTCAGCTCGGCCACCGCGTTGAAGTGGCTGGCCGGCACGTTCTTGTCCGTGTAGTAGCCGCGCAGGCGCTCGAGGATGAAGTCGTAGAGTTCGCCGGCCTGATCGGCCAGCAGGTCGCCCCGCTGAGACGCACGCGGGTTGTCCAGATGGACACGGGCTTCGGCCGTTTCCAGCAATGACATCAAGTCCAACTCGAACCCGCTCTCGATCACCGTCCGCGCCAGTCCCAGCGCATTGCGGCGCAGGGCGAACGGGTCCTTGTTGCCGGTCGGCTTCAGGCCCGCGGCAAAGCCGCCGGCCAGGGTGTCCAGGCGCTCGGCGATCGCCAGCACCTTGCCGGCCGGGGTGAGCGCGATGTCGTCGCCGGCGAAGCGCGGCCGGTAGGTCTCGTCGATGGCGCTGGCCACTTCGGCCGGCTCGCCGGCGGCGGCGGCGTAGTGGCGCCCGGCGATGCCCTGCAGCTCGGGGAATTCGCCGACCATGCGCGAGAGCAGGTCGTTCTTCGACAGTTCCGCCGCGCGCCGCGCCAGCGCCGGGGCCACACCCGCCTGCGCGGCGATCGCCGCGGCCAGCGCGGCCACCCGCTGCACCTTGTCGGCGACGCTGCCGAGCTTGGCCTGGTAGGTGACCGTCTTCAGCCCTTCGCCCATTGCCACCAGACCCTGTTTGAGGTCCTCGTCGAAGAAGAACTTGGCGTCGGCGAAGCGCGGGCGGATCACCCGCTCGTAGCCGGCGCGCACCTGCGCCGGGTCCTTCGACTCGATGTTGGCCACGCCGACGAAGTGCTCGGTCAGCGCGCCCTGGCGCAGCACCGGGAAGAACTTCTGGTTGACCTCCATGGTCTCGACCAGCGCCTCCTGCGGCACCACCAGGAAGGCCTTCTCGAACGCGCAGGCCACCGCGCACGGCCATTCGGTCAGGCAGACGACCTGTTCCAGGTTGTCGTCGCCGATGCGCGCCTCGCCCCCGGCCCGGCGCGCAGCGGCTCGTACCTGCTCGACGATGCGCGCGCGCCGCGCGTCCGGGTCCACCAGCACGCGCGCGGCCTCCAGCGCGGCCACGTAGTCGCCGGGCCGGCCGATCCACACCGGCTTGTCGTGCTCGAAGCGATGGCCGCGGCTGTTGCGGCCGGACTGCACGCCCAGCACCGCGGCCGGCACCACCTCGTCGCCCAGCAGCGCCACCAGCCAGTGCACCGGGCGGGCGAAGGCGTAGTCGTGGCCGCCCCAGCGCATCGGCTTGGGGATGGGCATGGCGGCGATGGCCTCGGCCACCACCTCGCCCAGCAGCTCGGCGGTGCGCGCGCCGGCCCTGACCGAGCGGTGCACGAAGCGCTCGCCCCTGGCATCGCTCAGGCGCTCCAGCGCGGTCCAGTCCACCCCGGCCTTGGCGGCGAAGCCCTGCAGCGCGCGGGTTGGCTGGCCGTCGGCGTCGAGCGCGACGTTGAGGTAGGGGCCGAGCACTTCGCCGGCCTGCTCGGGCTGCTCCACGCCCACCGCCGGCAGCAGCACGGCGAGGCGGCGCGGCGTGTACAGCGCTTTGGCGTCGCCGGCATCGACCTCGACCCCGCGCTTGCGCAGGCCGCCGACGATGCCGTCGAAGAAGGCCTGCGCCAGCCCGGGCAGCGCCTTGACCGGCAGTTCCTCGGTGCCCAGTTCGACCAGCAGGGGAAGCATCTGTGGATCCATGGAGAACAATCCGCTCAGGACGTGGGGGCGTCGAAGGCCACGTGGAATCGCTGCAGCGCCGGCAGCGCCTCGTAGCGCGCCACGCGCGCCTGCAGGGCCGGCCAGGGCGACAGGTCGAACGGCACCGCCTCGGCGGCGAAGGTGCAGCAGCAGGCCAGGGTGATGTCGGCCTGGGTCATGCGCTCGCCGACGAGCCAGTCGTGGCCGGCGCGGGCGGCGCACTGTGCCTCCAGCGCGGCCAGCGCGCCTTCGACCTGCGCGCGGCAGCGCGCCAGCCAGGGCGCGTGGCGCTTGTCCTCCGGCCGGTAGACGCGCTCGTAGACCATCGCCACGGTCTTGTCGGCCACGCCGGTGGCCAGCGCGGCCAGGGTCAGCGCGTCGCGGCGCGCACGTCCGCCGGGCGGCAGCAGCGCGCGCTCCGGGCCGGCCTGCTGGTCCAGGTGGTCGAGCACCGCCGCCGACTCGAACAGCACCTCGCCGTCGTCCAGCACCAGCGTGGGCACCCGGCCCAGCGGGTTGTACCGGCGGATCAGCGCCGCATCGCGGCCGGTGGACCAGTCGCGGTGCTCGAACGCCACGCCCAGCACGTGCATGCTCACCGCTACGCGGCGCACGAACGGCGAATCGAACATGCCGATCAGGATCACGCCGCGACCCCTTCGGTGGCGCGCTTCAGGCCCGGGAAGCCCAGCTTCTCGCGCTGGGCGTAGTAGGCCCTGGCCACCGCCTGGGCCAGCGCGCGCACGCGCAGGATGTAGCGCTGGCGCTCGGTCACGCTGATGGCGCGGCGGGCGTCGAGCAGGTTGAACGAATGCGAGGCCTTGCACACCTGCTCGTAGGCCGGCAGCGGCAGGCCGGCCTCGACCAATGTCTGCGCCTCGCGCTCGCAGGCGTCGAAGCGGTGCAGCAGCTCGGCCACGTCGGCGTACTCGAAGTTGTAGGCGCTCTGCTCGACCTCGTTCTGGTGGTAGACCTGGCCGTAGCTGACCGGCGCGCCGTCCGGGCCGTAGGTCCACACCAGGTCGTAGACGTTGTCGCAGTCCTGCAGGTACATGCACAGCCGTTCCAGACCGTAGGTGATCTCGCCCAGCACCGGCTTGCACTCGATGCCGCCGGCCTGCTGGAAGTAGGTGAACTGGGTCACCTCCATGCCGTTGAGCCAGACCTCCCAGCCCAGGCCCCAGGCGCCCAGCGTCGGCGATTCCCAGTTGTCCTCGACGAAGCGCAGGTCGTGCACGCGCGGGTCGATGCCCAGCGCCGCCAGCGAGTCCAGGTACAGCTGCTGGATGTCGTCCGGGCTGGGCTTCATCGCCACCTGGTACTGGTAGTAGCGCTGCAGGCGGTTGGGGTTCTGCCCGTAGCGGCCGTCGGTGGGGCGGCGGCTGGGCTGCACGTAGGCCGCGTTCCACGGCTCGGGGCCGAGCGCGCGCAGGAAGGTGGCCGGGTGGAAGGTGCCGGCGCCGACTTCCAGGTCGAGCGGCTGGATCAGCACGCAGCCGCGGTCGGCCCAGTATTGGTTGAGGGTCTGGATCAGGCCCTGGAAGGTGATCGGGGCGTCCGGCGGCGCGGCCATGCGGCGTGGGGGGGCGTAAAAACGGGCCGGCTAGTATACGTTCGCCGTGTCCGCGCCCCCGCATCCCCCGCCCGATCCACGCCTGCTGGCGCGCCTGCGCATCGCCCGCGCTCGCGTGGCCCACGCCTGGGCGCTGCACCTGGCCTGGTTCGCGGCCATGTGCGGCTACATCGGTTTCCACTGGAGCCTGTCGGGTCTGAAGGTGTCGATGCTGCTGACCCTGCTGACCGCCTTGCCGGTGCTGATATTGACCGTGCGCCTGCACCGGGCCTGCCGCGCCGTCGACCCGCGCACGCGCAGCGTCGGGTTGGTGCCGGTGCTGGTGACCACGGTGCTGCTGAGCCCGTTCGAATCCGGCCTGATTCTGCCGGCCAAGAACCTGTGGGTGGCCACCGCCTTGCTGCGGCGGCTGGCGCCGGACCGCGGGCGCGTACACTGCCCGCAGCCGGCCGGGCCTGCGCCCGCGCCCGGCGCGACGCCATCGCCCGGGACCGACCCATGAATGCAAGCCAGCGCCCGGATGGCGCTCCCTTCGCCGGCCAGGAGATCGGGCCGGGCCGGCTGGACTTCGCCCAGGTGGCGCGCGCGCTGCTGGCCGACGGGCTGGTGGCGGAAGCCGACCTGGAGCGCGTGCAGTTCTCCGCCTCCGGCGCGCGCAGCGCCAGCGAGGTGCACCCGCTGGTGCTGCTGGCCAACCTCAAGCTGGGCGCGGCCGGCGGCGGCGAGCTGACCCTGGAGCGGCTGACCGAATGGCTGGCCCAGCGCCTGGGCGTGCGCTACCTGCGCATCGACCCGACCCGGGTGGACGTGGCCGGCGTGTCGGCCATCGTCTCCCACGCCTACGCGCGCCGGCACCGCTTCCTGCCGCTGCACGTCGGCCCGGACCGGGTGCTGGTGGCCACCAGCGAGCCGCGCGACACCCGCTGGATTTCCGACCTGCAGCATCTGACCCGGCGCCAGGCCGAGATCGCCCTGGTCAACCCGCTCGACCTCAACCGCTACACCATGGAGTTCTTCGGGGTCACCCGCTCGGTGCGCGGCGCCCGCGACCAGCGCGAGCGCGACGCGCAGGGCGCCGCCACCGCGATGCCCAGCTTCGAGCAGCTGGTCGACCTGGGCCGTTCGGGCGAGGTCGGCGCCGACGACCACCACGTGGTGCAGATCGTCGACTGGATGCTGCAGTACGCCTACGAGCAGCGCGCCAGCGACATCCACCTGGAGCCGCGCCGCGACTCGGCGCGGGTGCGCTTCCGCATCGACGGCCTGCTGCACAAGGTGTTCGAGCTGCCGGCGGCGGTGATGACCGCGGTGGTGTCGCGGATCAAGGTACTCGGGCGCATGGACCTGGCCGAGCGCCGGCGCCCGCAGGACGGCCGCATCAAGACCCGCTCGCCCGGAGGGCGCGAGGTGGAGATGCGCCTGTCGATCATGCCCACCGCCTTCGGCGAGAAGTGCGTGATGCGCATCTTCGACCCGGACACCGCGTTCAAGCCGATGCAGGAACTGGGCTTCTCCGGGCCAGAGGCGGCCGGCTGGGCGCGCCTGGTCGACCGACCGCACGGGATCGTGCTGGTCACCGGCCCGACCGGTTCGGGCAAGACCACCACCCTGTACTCGACCCTGCGCACCCTGGCCGCGCCGGAGGTCAACGTGTGCACGGTGGAGGACCCGATCGAGATGATCTGGCCGGAGTTCAACCAGATGCAGGTCCAGCACAACATCGAGCTGGACTTTGCCACCGGCGTGCGCACCCTGCTGCGGCAGGACCCGGACATCATCATGGTCGGCGAGATCCGCGACCTGGAGACTGCGCAGATGGCGGTGCAGGCCTCGCTGACCGGCCACCTGGTGCTCTCGACCCTGCACACCAACGACGCCCCCAGCGCGGTCACCCGCCTGCTCGACCTGGGCCTGCCGCCCTACCTGGTGGCCTCGACCCTGACCGGGGTGCTGGCCCAGCGCCTGGTGCGCACCCTGTGCCCGCACTGCAAGGTGCCGGCGCTGGTGCCGCAGGCCGGCTGGGAGGAGCTGCTGGAGCCCGGCCGCAGCCTGCCCGAGCACGCCACCCCGCACGCGCCGGTGGGCTGCCTGGAATGCCGCCGTACCGGCTATCTGGGGCGGATGGGCCTGTACGAACTGCTGCCGCTGTCGCCGCAGCTGCGCGCCATGATCCGCCCGGAGATGGACCTGATGGCCTTCACCCGCGCCGCCCGCCTGCAGGGCATGCGCAGCCTGCGCGAGGCCGGACTTGACCTGGTGGCCCGCGGCATGACGACAATCGAGGAAGTCGTATCGGTTCTGCCCCCACGGGAATGAGCACGAAGTTCCTCATCGTCGAAACCGGCCAGCCGCTGCCGCAGCTCAAGCGCCACGGCGGCTTCCCGCACTGGATCCGGGTGGCCGCCGGACTGGCGCGCGCCGACACCGAGGTGGCCGACGTGCAGGCCGGCGACCCCCTGCCGGCGCACGGCCGCTTCGCCGGGGTCATCGTCACCGGCTCGGCCGCCTACGTCACCGACCGCGCCGAGTGGAGCGAGCGCAGCGCGCAGTGGCTGCGCGAGGCGGTGCACGCCGGCGTGCCGGTGCTGGGCATCTGCTACGGCCACCAGCTGCTGGCCCACGCCCTGGGCGGGCAGGTGGACTGGAACCCGGCCGGGCGCGAGTCCGGCACGGTGCCGGTGGAACTGCATCCGCCGGCGTTCGAGGACCCGCTGTTCGCGCCCATGCCGGCGCGCTTCGCCGCCCACACCAGCCACGTGCAGACCGTGCTGCGGGCGCCGGACGGGGCGGCGGTGCTGGCCCGCTCGCAGCGCGACGGCTGCCAGGCCTTCCGCTGGGGCGAGCGCGCCTGGGGGGTGCAGTTCCACCCCGAGTTCGCCACCCACCACATGCGCGGCTACGTGCGCGCCCGCGCCGGCCACCTGCGCGAGCACGGCCAGTGCCCGCTGCAGGTCGAGCGCGAGGTGACGGCGGCGCCGCAGGCGCGCAAACTGTTGCGGCGCTTCGTGCGCCACGCGCGCGGCGTGCACGGCCGCTGAGCACGGCCCGCCGCGTCCCCCGTCCTCCTGCCTTTTCCCGAGCATGACCCCGATCCACAAGGTGCCGGCCAGCGCCGGCGCGCACTGGCTGTTGTCCGGACTGGCCCTGCTGCGGCGCGCGCCGTGGGCGCTGGCCGTCGTCGCCCTGAGCGGCTTCTTCGTAGTGATGCTGGCGGTGATGGTCGGCCTGGTGCTGCTGTTGGCCGCCCGCTTCCTGCCGGGTCCGCTGGTGCTGCTGCCGGAGGCGCTCAATTCGCTGCTCACCGCCGGCGCCTCCAGCTTCGTGTTCGCCGGCATGCTGTACGCCGTGCGCGAGGTCGCGCTGGGGCGGGCGCCGCAGCCGCGCCACCTGTTCCACGGTTTCGAGCACCCGCGCTCGCTGCTGCTGGTGGCGCTGGCGCCGATGGCCGCCGGGGTGTTGATGTCGCTGCTGCTGATCGCGCTGGTCGGCGAGGACGCGCAGAAGTTCGCCGCGGTCTATGCGCAGCTGCAGCAGGCCTCGCAGGCCGGCCAGCAGGCCGATCCGCAGCAGCTGCAGACGATCCTGCTGCAGCTGCCGCTGTTCAACCTGTCGGCCTGGCTGGCGCTGGCCCTGGGCATCATGGCGGTGACCTGGTGCGTGATGATGCTGGCGGTGCCGCTGATCGTGTTCGGCGGCCAGCACGGGCTGGCCGCGCTGCGGGTGGCGATGGCCGCGGCGGTGCGCAACCTGGCGGCGATGCTGCTGTACCTGCTGCTACTGGCGCTGCTGCTGTTCGGCGTCGGCATGGCCGCGCAGGTGCTGGCGGTGCTGCTGCAGGTGCTGGTGGGGCCGAGCCTGGCGGTGGCGATCGCTGCCCTGCTGCAGGTGGCGGCGGTGCTGCCGCTGCTGGCCGGCGGCGCCTACCAGGCCTATCACCAGATCTTCGAGGGCATCGACCCGGCGGCGCCGGCGCGCGCCGGCCCGCCGAACGTGATCGCGGCGTAGGCGCGGCCCACGCGTTCGACATCGGCGCGGACGCCGGCGGGCGGCCGGCGGTGCGGGCCGGCTGGAACCCGGCGCCGTCCACGCCCATGGCGCCCTACTGCGCCGGCGCGGCGACCTTGGCGAAGAAGTCGTAGATGCCCTGGTCGCTCATCTTGCGCGCGTTGGCCAGTTCGCCGGCCTGGGTGGTGTAGACCACCTTGCCCGCGGGCGACACCACCACCGCGGCGGGGATGCCCTTGGCGATGGGGTCGCCATAGGCGTGGCTGAGGTCCTGGTTGCGGTCCCAGTTGCCCACGTCCACCTTCACCACCTCGAAGCGGCGGGCGATCAGCGCAGCGTTCTTCTCGGTATGCAGCGAGGCGTCCAGCGCGCGGCAGTCGCCGCACCAGTTGGCGCCGAAGATCAGCAGGGTCGGCTTGTGCGCGCGCTTGCCGGCGGCCAGCGCCTGGCGCACCTGCGCCTGGGCGTCGGCGTGCTCGTCGTAGGGCAGGTCGCCGGCCTGGGCCAGCGGCGCCAGCGCCAGCAGGCAGAACAGCAGCAGCTTCTTCATCGGCGTGCCTTGCAGCGGTGCGGGGAACGGGCATGGTCGGCGCTTGCCGCTACGGGCGTCAATGCGGCGGCCGCGCCGGCGGCGGGAAACCGCGCCGCGGCGGCCGTGGCGGCGCCTCCGCCCGGCACCGGATAATCCGCCGGTGAGCGCCGCTCCCCGGACAAGCCGGCCGGTGTTCCTGGTGCGCCGGCTCGACCGCGCCAGCGGCGGCTGCCTGCTGCTGGCCTTTTGACGCTCTACAGATACCGCAGCGCCGCCAACACCATCAGCGCCCACACCGGCAGCGCGCCGATCAGCCAGATCAGGCTGCGCAGGCTGGCCAGGCCGGCGACGTAGAACAGGCCGTGCAGGATGCGTGCGCCGGCCACCACCAGCGCCAGCGCGGCGATGGTCGCCGGCGCGACCTGCGCGATCTGCGCCATCAGCACCGCCGCGGCGAAGGCCGGGAACGCCTCGAAGCCGTTGAGGTGGGCCGCGTAGGCGCGCTGCGAGCGCGGGTTGGACTGCTGCGCCTGCCAGGCGCGCGGGTCGCGGTTGTCGAAGCTGCCGAAGCGATCGCCCGAGCCCTTGGCGATCGCGGTCCACAGGTACGGCAGCAGTGCCACCAGCAGCACGCAGAAGTAGGCGATGGCCATCGGCATGGGATCGTTCCTCGTGGTCGCGCGGAAAGACGGGGAGCGCCCGGCGCTCCCGCCGTCGCCTCACCTGGCCGCCTTCATCATCGCGTCGCGCGCGGCCTTGAAGGGATTGCCTTCGTACCAGTTCGGCCAGGCCTCGCCGCCGGCCAGCTGCTTGCCCACGCCGTAGGCCAGCTCCAGGTCCTCGACGGTGCCGTCCAGCTTCCAGGTCTTCGGGTCGTATTCGTCGCCCGGCGCGTGGTAGCGGTGCTCGCCGTAGTCCTTGGCGTAGGCCTCGCCGGCGGCCTTGCCGCCGTCCACCAGGTCCTCGCCGCCGTCGATGTACAGCGCCGGCACGCCGGCCTTGGCGAAGTTGAAGTGGTCCGAGCGGAAGTAGAAGCCGCTCTGTGGCGAGGACTCGGCGTGCACGCTGCGGTCCTGGGCGGCGGCCAGCGGCTTGAGGATGTCCTCCAGCTGCGAGGCGCCCAGGCCGGTGACGGTCACGTCGCGGGCCCTGCCGGCCACCGACATGGCGTCGAGGTTGAGCACCCCGGCGATCCTGGCCAGCGGGAAGGTCGGGTGGGCGACGTAGTACTTCGAGCCGAGCAGGCCCGATTCCTCCAGGGTCACCGCGGCGAACACCACCGAACGCTCGGGCTTGGGGTTCTGGTGGGCGAAGGCGTCGGCGATCTCCAGGATGCCGGCCACGCCGGTGGCATTGTCCACCGCGCCGTTGTAGATGTTGTCGCCCGGCTCGTCGGGATGCTTGCCCAGATGGTCCCAGTGGGCCATGTACAGCACCGCCTCGTCCGGATGCTTGCTGCCCGGCAGCACGCCGATCACGTTGCGCGAATGGGTGCGGGCGATGCTGCTCTTCAGGTCCAGCGACAGCTTGGCCTTGAGCGGCACCGGCTTGAAGCCGCGAGTGCTGGCCTGTCGGTAGGCCTTCTGGATGTCCAGCCCGGCGGCGGCGAACAGTTCCCTGGCCATGTCCTGGGTGATCCAGCCCTGCACCGGCACGCGCGGTTCCGGGTCGCTGTCGGCCGGCAGGTCGTACTGGGTGCCCGACCAGGAGTTCTTCACCACGTCCCAGCCGTAGGCGGCGCCGTCGGTGTCGTGGACGATGATCGCGGCGGCGGCGCCCTGGCGCGCGGCCTCCTCGAACTTGTAGGTCCAGCGGCCGTAGTAGGTCATCTTCTTGCCTTCGAACAGCGATTCATCGCGGACCTGGTAGCCCGGGTCGTTGACGAACATCACCACCGTCTTGCCGGTCCAGTCCTGGCCGGCGTAGTCGTTCCATTGCTGCTCCGGCGCGTCCACCCCGTAGCCGACGAACACCAGGTCGCTGGCGTCGAGCTTGACCTCGGTCCTGCCGGTGCGCGTGCCCACCACCATGTCGGTGCCGAACTTCAGCACCTTCTGCTTGCCGTCGGCCAGGGTCAGGGTCAGGGTGGTGGCCGGGTCGGCGGTGGTCTCCACCATCGGCACCTCCTGGGTCCAGCTGCCGTGGTTGCCCGGCTGCAGGCCGATGCGCTGCATCTGCGCGGTGATGTAGGCCACCGACTTGTCCTCACCCGGCGAGCCCGGGCCGCGGCCCTCGAAATCGTCGGAGGACAGGGTCTTGACCAGCTCGGCGAAGTCGCCGGCGTTGATGCCGGGCTGGAACTGGTGCGCCGGTGCGGCCGCGGCGGCCGGCGGTGCGGTGTCGGCGGCGGGCGCGGCGGGATGCTGTGGTTTGCAGCCTGTCAGGGCGGCCAGGCCGGCCAGCACCGCCAGGCCGGTGAAGGGGATGCGTGACATGCGGAAAGCTCCTTGCCAGAAGGAGCCCGATTCTAGGCAGGTGCCGCCGTCGTTGTCCGCAGCCTCGTAGGAGCGCACGCCGCAGGCGGGCGCGATGGGCTTCCCCGCGGATTCAAAGGCATCGCGCCCCTCCGCCTTCGCGGGGGCAGGCCCTGCGGTGCGCTCCTGCCATCCTCGCCGGCGGCCTCAATCCTGCGGCGCGGTCGGGGTGCTGAAGGGCACCGCGGTGGCGCCGGTCACCGGGCCGATCCTGGCGCTGCTGTGCACGTACAGCTTGACCGGGCGCTCGAACACCAGTGCGCCTTCGACCACCGCGTTGGGGCCGATCACGATGCGCGGATCGCGCTGCGGCTTGAACTGGATCCAGCTCTTGTTCTTCTCCACCTTGATGCCGCCGCGCACGTGCGAGTCCACGCCGACGGTGATGTCGCCGCTGACCGTCTCGACGTCGCCGCCGACCTGGGTGGCGACCAGGCCGATGCCGCCGTTGACCGTCTCCACGTCCTTGCCGATGCGCCCGCCGCGGTCGAAGAAGATGCTGCCGTTGACCGTCTCCACGCCTTCATGAACGGTGACCTCGCGGCCGGCCTTGATGCCGCCGTTGACCGTTTCCAGGCCGCCGGTGGTGGCGCGGTCGCCGACCGCGATCGCGCCGTTGACCGTGCTCGCATCGCCGGTGCTGGCGCCGCTGCCGATGCGGATGCTGCCGTTGACCGTCTCCAGGCTGCCGTAGGCCTGGCCGGGCTCGGCGCTGATGCTGCCGTTGACCTTGTCGATGCTCTGCTGGGCCAGCGCCGGGGCGGCGGCCAGCGCCAGGGTCAGCAGGGCCGGGGCGAAGCGGCTGCGGGGAGTGCGCATGGGAGGGTCTCCTTGGGAAAGTGACGGGTGGGATGCCGCCCGCACGGTCAGGGTTTAAGCCGCCGACTCCGCCGCGCGCACGGCCGCCAACGCCGGCGCGGCTACAATCGCGCCGTTCGCCACTTTCATGGGAATCCGCCGTGTCCGTAGCCGCTGTTCGCCCCAAGCCCGTGGTCCTGCTGATCCTGGACGGCTGGGGCCACCGCGAGGAGACCGCCGACAACGCCGTGGCGCAGGCCGACCTGCCCAACTGGGACCACCTGCTGGCCACCTGCCCGCACACCCTGATCCACACCGAAGGCCGCTTCGTCGGCCTGCCGGACGGGCAGATGGGCAATTCCGAGGTCGGCCACATGAACCTGGGCGCCGGCCGCATCGTCTACCAGGACCTGACCCGGATCGACGCGGCCGTCGAGGACGGCAGCTTCTTCACCACCCCCGAACTGGTCGCCGCCTGCCAGGCGGTCAAGGCCGATGGCGGCACCCTGCACCTGCTGGGCCTGCTCTCGCCCGGCGGCGTGCACAGCCACGAGCGGCACCTGTTCGCGCTGCTCGACCTGGCCAAGGCGCAGGGCGTGGCGAAGGTGGCCGTGCACGCCTTCCTGGACGGCCGCGACACCCCGCCGCGCTCGGCCAAGGCCAGCCTGGAGACGCTGGCGGGCAAGTGCGCGCAGGTCGGCAATGCGCGGCTGTACTCGCTGGGCGGGCGCTACTTCGCGATGGACCGCGACAAGCGCTGGGAGCGCCTGCGCAAGGCCTGGGACGCGATCGTCGAGGCCCGGGCCGAGTTCACCGCCGCCGACGGCGTGGCCGCGCTGGAGGCGGCCTACGCGCGCGGCGAGAACGACGAATTCGTGCTGCCCACGGTGATCGACGGCGCCGTGCCGATGGCCGACGGCGACGCGGTGATCTTCTTCAACTTCCGCGCCGACCGCGCGCGCCAGCTCAGCGCCGCCTTCGTCGACCCGGGTTTCGACGGCTTCCAGGCGCGCCGGCCGAAGCTGGCCCGCTTCGTCTGCATGACCGAATACGACGCCAGGCTGCCGGCGCCGATGGCGTTCCCGCCGGACGACCTCAGGCACACCTTCGGCGAGCTGATGGAGGAGAACCATCTCACCCAGCTGCGCATCGCCGAGACCGAGAAGTACGCCCACGTCACCTTCTTCTTCAGCGGCGGCCGCGAGGCGCCGTACGCCGGCGAGGAACGCATCCTGGTGCCCAGCCCGAAGGTTGCCACCTACGACCTGCAGCCGGAGATGAGCGCGCCGGAAGTAACCGCCAGGCTGGTCGAGGCGATCGGTTCGGGCAGGTTCGACGCGATCGTCTGCAACCTGGCCAACCCGGACATGGTCGGCCACAGCGGCATCCTGCAGGCGGCGATCCAGGCCGCCGAGGCGGTGGACGTGGCGCTGGGCCGGATCGTGGCGGCGGTGCGCGCCGCGCACGGCGCGCTGATCGTCACCGCCGACCACGGCAACCTGGAGATGATGGCCGATCCGGCCACCGGCCAGCCGCACACCGCCCACACCGTCGGCCCGGTGCCGCTGGTGTACGTGGGCGAGCGCGCCGGCGCGCAGCTGCGCGAGGGCGGCGCGCTGCGCGACGTGGCGCCGACCCTGCTGGACCTGCTGGGCATCGCGCAGCCGGCCGAGATGAGCGGCCGCAGCCTGTTCGCGCCGCAGTGAACCGCGCGCGCACCCGCCGGCTGGCGCGGGTGCTGCTGCTGGCGGCGGCCGCGGCGGCG
>JASGEB010000167.1:0-46184 GCA_047606785.1 Pseudoxanthomonas sp. | reverse complement strand
GTCCGCCGCCGTGGGCACGGGCTGGGCCGGCGCGCCCGGGGCGGGTACGGCGGAGGTCGGCGGCAGGCTGGTCGCGGGCGGGGTCTGGGCAAGCGCCGGAACCGCGGCGAGCAGGACGACGCCGATGCAGAGCTTGCTCATGGCGAGGGGGGCAGGAGGGGCGCCGGCAGCAGCCGGCCGTGCGAATCTAGGGTGAGCGGCGTAAACATCGGCTGACCATCCAGCCAGGCCAGGCCGTCGCGTTCAGCCAGCCGCCCGGCGACGGCCAGGGCCAGCACTGCCGGCAGCAGCGCGTGTTCGCGCTCGAGCACGCGCGCGGCCAGGGTCTCGGCGCTGTCGCCGGCCAGCACCGGCACCCGTGCCTGCGCCACCACCGCGCCGGCGTCCAGTTCCGGGATCACGAAGTGGACGCTGCAGCCGTGCTCGCCATCGCCGGCGGCCAACGCCGCGGCGTGGGTGTGCAGGCCGCGGTGGCGCGGCAGCAGCGAGGGATGGATGTTGAGCATGCGCCCGGCGAAACGCTGCAGCAGCGCTGCGCCGAGGATGCGCATGTAGCCGGCGCACACGATCCAGTCCGGGTGCGCGGCGGCCAGGGCGGCGCCCAGCGCGGCCTCGTAGGCCTCGCGGCTGGCGAAGGCGGCCGGCGCGGCCGCCCAGCGCAGACCGGCGGGCACGCGCTGCAGCGCGGCGGCGGTGGGCCGGTCGGAGAACACGCCGGCCACTTGCGCGTCCAAGCGGCCGCCGGCGATGGCGTCGAGCAGGGCCTGCAGGTTGCTGCCGCGGCCGGAGACCAGTACGGCCAGGCGCGCGCTCATGCCGGCCTCCCGTGCCGCGGCCAGGCCGGCGGCAAGTCGGCGCGGGCGCCCCAGGGATCGCCCTGCTGGCCGTTGCAGGACTCGGCCTGTTCCAGCGGCCGGCGCTTGCCGGTCGCCATGCCCGGCGCGCTCACCCGATGCGCACGCGCTCGCCGGCGCCGGCGCGCACGACCTGGCCGATCCGCCAGTGCGCCAGGCCCTGGCGGTCGAGCGTGGCCTCCAGCGCGGTGGCGGCCGCCGGATCGGCCAGCAGGACGAAGCCGATGCCGCAATTGAAGGTGCGCCACATCTCCGCGTTGGCCACCGCACCCTCGCGCTGCAGCCACTGGAACAGCGGCGGCAGCGGCCAGGACGAGGCGTCGATCTCCAGTCCCAGGCCATCGGGCACCACCCGCACGATGTTCTCGGTCAGGCCGCCACCGGTGACGTGGGCCATGGCGTGGACCGCGCCGTCGGCGCCGGCGCCGTGCGCGCGCAGCAGTTCCAGCACCGGCTTGACGTACAGCGTGGTCGGCGCCATCAGCGCGTCTTCCAGCTTCACTCCGCCGACATCGAGTGCGGCCGGCCGGCCGGCGCGCTCGTAGATGCGGCGCACCAGCGAATAGCCGTTGGAATGCGCACCGGAGGAGGCGATGCCGAGCAGCACGTCGCCCGCGCGCACCGCCGCGCCGTCCAGCAGCGCCGACTTCTCCACCGCGCCGACGGTGAAGCCGGCCAGGTCGTATTCACCCGGGCCGTACATGTCCGGCATCTCGGCGGTCTCGCCGCCGATCAGCGCGCAGCCGGCCAGTTCGCAGCCGCGGGCGATGCCGCCGACCACCGCCACCGCGGTGTCGACGTCGAGCTTGCCGGTGGCGAAGTAGTCCAGGAAGAACAGCGGCTCGGCGCCCTGCACCAGCACGTCGTTGACGCACATGGCCACCAGGTCGACGCCGATGCTGTCGTGGCGGCCCAGCTGCTGGGCCAGCTTGAGCTTGGTGCCGACCCCGTCGGTGCCTGACACCAGCACCGGCTCGCGGTACTTGCCGGACAGGTCGAACAGCGCGCCGAAGCCGCCCAGCCCGCCCATCACCTCCGGGCGGAAGCTGCGCTTGACCAGCGGCTTGATGCGCTCGACCACCGCGTTGCCGGCGTCGATGTCCACGCCGGCGTCGCGGTAGGTCAGGGGCGTGGAGGCGGGGGGCTGGGTCACGTCGGGCGCCGGCAGGCAGCGGAAAGGGCGGACATTCTAGGCGATGGCGGGATGGGGCAGGCCTCCCGCAAGCGGGGGAGAGGGAGCAAAACGGCTGGCGGCAGCGGGCGATCCGGGCAACAATCCCGCCCATGCGTACCGTCCGCCCCGGCCTGTCCCGCCGCCTCCCGCTGCTTGCCCTGCTCGTGCTGTGCGCCGCGACCGCCCCGGCCGGCGCCCAGCAGGACGCCAGCCTGCGCACCGAGGGCGACGTGGCCCGCGCGCAGGGGCCCTACGAGGCCGAGGTGGCGGTGGGCGGACAGTCCGACGACCAGCGCAACGCCGCCTTCGGGCGCGCCCTGGCGGTGGTGTTGGGGCGCCTGAGCGGCGACCGCAACGCCAGCGGGCGGCCGGGCGTGGCCGGCGAGATGCGCAACGCCGGCAACTACGTGCAGAGCTACGACTACCGCCAGGACCAGGGCACCACGGTCAGCGGCATGTCCAGCTTCCGCACCACCCTGGTGGTGCGCTTCGACCCGGACAAGGTGGACGGCCTGACCGCCGCGCTGGGCCTGCCGGTGTGGCCGCAGCCGCGGCCCAAGCCGGTGCTGTGGCTGGCCATCGACGACGGCAGCGGCCCGCGCCTGGTCGGCCTGCAGCAGGCCAACGCCGCGCGCTCGCTGCTGGACCGCGCGGTCGAGCGCGGCTACCGGCTGGGCCTGCCGAGCGGCTCGGCCGCCGAACAGGCGCTGATCGGGGCGATCTGGCGCGGCGACACCGCCGCGGTGGCGCGCGCCTCGGCCCGCTACGCCCCGCCGATGCAGCTGGTGGGCAAGCTCTACCGCGGCAAGTCCGGCTGGGTGGCCGACTGGACCTTCATCGACGACGGCAAGGTGCTGGCGACCACCAGCAGCGACGCCGCCGACGCCCGCCGGGTGCTGGCCAGCGGCGCCGACGTGGCCGCCGACGCGTTGGTCAAGCGCTACGCCAAGGTGGCGCCGGGCGGCGCCCCGGGCACCTACCGGGTGGTGATCGACGGCATCCGCAGCAATGCCGACTACCTACGCCTGGCGGCGGCGCTGCAGCAGCTGTCGGTGGTGCGCCGGATCGCGCCGGTGCGCGCCAGCGGCGACACCCTGGAAGCCGACCTGGACCTGCTCAGCGGCATCCCCGGCCTGCAGCGCATGCTCGGCGACGACGGCCCGCTGGTGGGCGGCGACGGCGATCCGGCCACCTTCCACCTGAAGTGACCCTTCCTTCCCGCCAGGCGACCCGGACGGTCCGCGCATGACGATCGACGATCCGCAGATGGAGATCGCGCGCTTCCTGCGCCGCCTGCAGTGGGCGGCCCTGGCGGCCGCGGCGGTGTGGCTGCTGTGGCTGCTCGGCCCGGTGCTGACCCCGTTCGTGTGCGCGGCGCTGCTGGCCTGGGCCGGCGATCCGCTGGTGGACCGGTTGCAGGCGCGCGGCTGGAAGCGCGGCTGGGGGGTGACGGTGGTGTTCGCCGTCGGCGTGCTGGTGCTGCTGCTGGTGCTGGTATTGCTGGTGCCGGCGCTGCAGGACCAGTTCGTGCGCCTGGCCAACCTGCTGCCGCGCGCGCAGACGTGGCTGTTCGGCGCGGTCCTGCCGTGGATCCAGCGGCGCACCGGGGTCGAGGTCTCCAGCTACCTGGACCTGTCGCACGTATGGGCCTGGCTGCGCGGCAACTGGGATCAGGCCGGCGGCGTGGCCAGGACCCTGCTGGCCTACATCTCGCGCTCGGGCTTCGCGATCTTCGGCTGGGTCACCAACCTGGTGCTGATCCCGGTGATCACGTTCTTCTTCCTGCGCGACTTCGACCTGCTGGTCGGGCGGATGGCGGCGATCGTGCCGCGCGACCGCATCGCCACGGTCACCCGCCTGGCCAACGAGTCCAGCGAGGTGCTGGGCGGCTTCCTGCGCGGCCAGCTGCTGGTGATGCTGATCCTGGGCGTGCTGTACGGCCTGGGCCTGTGGGCGGTGGGGCTGGACCTGGGCATCCTGATCGGCCTGGCCGCCGGCCTGCTGACCTTCGTGCCCTACCTGGGGCCGACCACCGGCGTGCTGATGGGGCTGGTCGCCGCGGCGGTGCAGTACGGCGACCTCAAGCACCTGCTTGGGGTGGGCATCGTGTTCGGCATCGGCCAGGTGGTGGAGAGCTACTTCCTGACCCCCAAGCTGGTCGGCGACCGCATCGGCCTGCATCCGGTGGCGGTGATCTTCGCGGTGCTGGCCGGCGGCGCTCTGTTCGGCTTCCTCGGCATGCTGCTGGCGCTGCCGGCGGCGGCGGTGGCCAACGTGCTGCTGCGCTACGCCCACGAGCGCTACACCCAAAGCGCGCTGTACGCCGGCGAGAAGCAGGAAAGCGCGATCCTGCTCGACGCCCGCGCCGAGCCGCCGCCGCGCCCGGGGCCGACGGAAGGGGCATGAGCGTCCCGCAGCTGCCGCTGGCGCTGCGCTACCCGCCGGAGCAGCGCCTGGACAGCTATGTGCACGCGCCGCCGGGGGCGCTGGCGCTGCTGCGCGCGCTGGCCACCCAGGCCGGGGCGGACTGGCTGTACCTGAGCGGCGCGCCGGGCAGTGGCAAGACCCACCTGGCGCTGGCCGCCTGCGCCGCCGCCGAGGAGGCCGGCCGCAGCGCGTCCTACCTGCCGCTGGCCGCCGCCCGCAGCCGCCTGGCCGCCGCACTGGAAGGGCTGGAGCGGCGCGCGCTGGTGGCGCTGGACGGCCTGGAGGCGGTCGCCGGCGAGCGCGCGGACGAAGTGGCGCTGTTCGACTTCCACAACCGCGCGCGCAGCGCCGGCACCGGCGTGCTGTACACCGCCGCGCTCGCGCCCGCCGCGCTCGGGCTGGTGCTGCCGGACCTGGGGTCGCGCCTGGCGCAGTGCACGCGGCTGGGCCTGCAGCCGCTCGACGACGCCGGCCGCGCCGAGCTGCTGCGCGACCGCGCCCAGCGTCGCGGGCTGGTGCTGGAGGACGCGGCGGTGGAATGGATGCTCACCCGCACCGGCCGCGAGACCGGCCAGCTGCTGGCCCTGGTCGAGCGCCTGGACCGCGCCTCGCTGGCCGCGCAGCGGCGGGTGACGGTGCCGTTCCTGCGGCAGGTGCTGGCCGACAAGCCCTAGAAGCGTGTTGTGCACTTTGTACTCCGATACGGGGGCGGCCCGCCTTGCCTGGCGACGGCGCAAAAGCGCGGATAACGCGCCCAAAAATACATACACACGCCCTGGGCGCTCTCGATCCGCCCTATACAGGTGCCCGCGTACAGGTGCCCGCGGTGCGCAGTTGCGCATCCGGTTCGGCCAGCGGCTGCGGGGTGCCGACGTTGGTCCAGCGGCCGCGGAGCGGGCGGTCATGCCTGGGTCGGGGAGGGAAACGCGCGCAAGGTACACTGCGGCCCCTCGAAAACCGGCAAGGAATGACCCGTGACCGAACTCCAGCCCGTGCTGCTTTCCGGCGGTTCCGGCACCCGCCTGTGGCCGCTCTCGCGCGAGGCCTATCCCAAGCAGTTCCTGCCGCTGGGCGGTACCGACACGATGTTGCAGGCGACCTGGCGCCGGGTCGCGCCGCTGACCACGCTGCCGCCGCTGGTGGTGGCCAACAACGAGCACCGCTTCCTGGTCGCCGAGCAGCTGCGCGAGATCGGCGCGCCCAAGGGCGACATCCTGCTCGAGCCGGTCGGTCGCAACACCGCCCCGGCGATCGCCGCGGCCGCGCTCAAGGCGCGCGAAAGCGGCGGCGACCCGCTGCTGCTGGTGCTGCCCTCCGACCACGTGATCGCCAACGCCGAAGGCTTCCGCGACGCGGTCGAGGCGGCGGTGGCGGCCGCCGAAGCCGGCGCCCTGGTCACTTTCGGGGTGGTGCCGACCCAGCCGGAAACCGGCTTCGGCTACATCCAGGCAGGCCCTGGCGAGGGCGTGCGGCCGGTGCTGCGCTTCGTCGAGAAGCCCGACGCGGCCACCGCCCAGGCCTACCTGGCGCAGGGCGGCTACTACTGGAACAGCGGCATGTTCCTGTTCCGCGCCAGCCGCTACCTGGCCGAGCTGGAGAAGTTCCAGCCGCAGATGCTCGAGGCGGTGCGCCAGGCGCTGGCCCGGGCCAAGCGCGACGGCGACTTCGTGCGCCTGGACGCGGCGGCGTTCGAGGCCTGCCCGTCCGATTCGATCGACTACGCGGTGATGGAGAAGACCGCCGATGCGCGCGTGCTGCCGCTGGACGTGGGCTGGAGCGACGTCGGCTCGTGGTCGGCGCTGTGGGAGGTGACCGACAAGGACGCCAACGGTAACGCCTGCCAGGGCGACGTGATCACCGTCGACACCCGCAACAGCTACGTCTACGCCGAGGGCCTGGTGGCGCTGGTGGGCCTGGACGACGTGGTGGTGGTGGAGACCGACGACTCGCTGCTGGTGGCGCGCAAGGACCGCGTGCAGGAGGTCAAGAAGGTGGTCGCCCAGCTCAAGCAGGAGCAGCGCAGCCAGGCGGTCCTGCACCGCAAGGTGTACCGGCCATGGGGCGCCTACGACTCGATCGACATGGGCCAGCGCTTCCAGGTCAAGCGCATCACCGTCAACCCCGGCGCGGCGCTGAGCCTGCAGATGCACCACCACCGCGCCGAGCACTGGATCGTGGTCAGCGGCACCGCCAAGGTCACCCGCGGCGAGGACACCCTGCTGCTGTCGGAGAACCAGAGCACCTACATCCCGCTGGGCGTGACCCACCGCCTGGAGAACCCCGGCAAGGTGCCGCTGGAACTGATCGAGGTGCAGTCCGGCAGCTATCTGGGCGAGGACGACATCGTCCGCTTCGAGGACGTGTACGGGCGCAGCGGCAGCTGAGGCACGCCGCGCCGGTGCGGCGCGGCGGGGACGATGACGCCGCGGCGGCGCTCGAGACGGCATGATGGGCCCCGTCGCAGGCGGCGGCCGCCGCGCCGCACGGAACCCGCATGAGCCACGCCAGCCCGCCGCAGTACAGCGCCGCCGAGAAGCGCCGCCGCATCTTCGCCATCGTCGGCGCCTCCTCGGGCAACCTGGTCGAGTGGTTCGACTTCTACGTCTACGCGTTCTGTTCGATCTACTTCGCGCATGCCTTCTTCCCGGCCGGCGACCGCACCGCGCAGCTGCTCAACACCGCGGCGGTGTTCGGCGCCGGCTTCCTGATGCGGCCGGTCGGCGGCTGGCTGTTCGGCCGCATCGGCGACCGCTACGGGCGCAAGCGCTCGATGCTGGCGTCGATCCTGATGATGTGCGCTGGCTCGCTGGCGCTGGCCTGCCTGCCCACCCATGCCACGGCGGGCGCGCTGGCGCCGGCGCTGCTGCTGGTGGTACGGCTGTTCCAGGGCCTGTCGGTGGGCGGCGAATACGGCACCACCGCCACCTACATGAGCGAGGTGGGCCTGCGCGGGCGGCGCGGGTTCTTCTCCTCGTTCCAGTACGTCACCCTGATCGGCGGCCAGCTGCTGGCGGTGCTGACGGTGGTGGTGCTGCAGCAGTTCCTGGACGAGGCGCAGCTGCGCGCCTGGGGCTGGCGCATCCCGTTCGTGATCGGCGCCGGCGCCGCGCTGGTGTCGCTGTTCCTGCGCAGGCACCTGCACGAGACCGCCGGCCAGGATGAGCGCGCGCACGCCGACGCCGGCTCGGTGCGCAGCCTGCTGCGCGGGCACTGGCGGGCGGTGCTGATGGTGCTGGGCTACACCGCCGGCGGCTCGCTGGCCTTCTACACCTTCACCACCTACATGCAGAAGTACCTGGTCAACACCACCGGTCTGGCGGCCGGGACCGCCAGCCTGGTGGTGACCTGCGCGCTGCTGGCCTACATGGCCATGCAGCCGCTGTTCGGCATGCTTGGCGACCGCATCGGCCGGCGCAAGGCGATGCTGCTGTTCGGCGCGCTCGGTGCGTTGACCACCTGGCCGGTGCTGGCCGCGCTGGCGCGCACGCACGATCCGCTGGCGGCCACCGGCCTGATCGTGGCGGCGCTGGCGGTGCTGAGCCTGTACACCTCGATCTCCGGACTGGTGAAGGCCGAGCTGTTCCCGCCGCAGGTGCGCGCGCTGGGCGTCGGGCTGGCCTACGCGGTGGCCAACGCGGTGTTCGGCGGCTCGGCCGAGTACGTGGCGCTGTGGTTCAAGCAGGCCGGCCACGAAAGCGGCTTCTTCTGGTACGTCACCGCCATGCTGGTGGTGGTGTTCCTGGTCGCCCTGCGGCTGCCGCAGCAGCCGACGTACCTGCACGACGAGTCCTGAGGACCGACGCGCGCGCCATGGCCGGGGTGGTCCGGCTCAGCGCCTGCGGGTGAACAGCGTGCTCAGGCCGAGGATGACGACGGCGCCGAGCAGCGCGCCGAAGAAGCCGGCCGGCTGGCCCGGTGCGTACCAGCCCATCCGCCGCCCGGCCCAGCCGGCCAGCACCGCGCCGGCGATGCCCAGCAGGATGGTCAGCAGGCAGCCCAGGCGGCCGTTGTTGGGGGTGATCCACTTGGCCAGCAGGCCGACCACGAAACCAACCAGGATGATGTAGAGCCAGCTGTCGCTGCCGAACAGGTGGTGCATGTGATGTTCCGCCGTTGGGGGGGATGTTGGCAGGGGCCATGGCTGCGTTGCAGCCATGGCCCGGACGATGCAGGCGTCAGGCGCTGGCTCTGCCCTTGGCGCGGATGGCCTCGTAGATGAACAGCAGGACGATCGCGGCGACGATCGCCGCCACCCAGGTCAGCGCCCGGCCGAGGCCGAAGGTGCTCGACGCCCAGCCGCCGATGAGCGCGCCGACGATACCGATGAGGATGGTGATGATCCAGCCCAGCGGGTCGGCGCCCGGCTTGAACAGGCGCGCGAGCAAGCCGATCACGGCGCCGCCGATGATGTAACCCAGAATGCCGTCGAACATGGAAGTGGTTCCTTGGTTGGGTACAACGGAAGGAGGACGCGATCGGCACCTGCATCCGAGCAGCCGTGATCTCCTCGCAGGGCCGCGTCCCGACCCTGCCTGTTCTTCAGCAGCAGCCGTGGTCGCCGTGGCGCGCGCCGCTGTCGGCGTGCACCGTCGAGCCGCTGGTTTCGCCGCGCAGGCTGGCGGCGTGGTGCTCGGCGAGCACCTTGGCCACGCAGGCGGTGACCCGCTTGCCCATCGGGATGTGCAGGAACTCGTTGGGCCCGTGCGCGTTGGAATGCGGGCCGAGCACGCCGGTGATCATGAACTGCGCGCCGGGGAACTTCTCGCCGAGCATGCCCATGAACGGGATCGAGCCGCCTTCGCCCATGTACATCGCCGGCTTGCCGAAGAACGCCCGGCTGGCGTCATCGATCGCCTTTTCCAGCCATGGCGCCATCGCCGGCGCGTTCCAGCCGGTCGAGGCCTTCTCCAGTTCCAGGGTGACCCGGGCGCCGTTGGGCGGATCGCGCAGCAGCGCTTGCTTCAGCAGCTCGCCGCACTTGCCGCCGTCGGCGGTCGGCGGCAGGCGCAGAGACAGCTTCACCGCGGTCTGCGGGCGCAGCACGTTGCCGGCCGATTCCAGCGGCGGGATGCCGGCCGCGCCGGTGACCGACAGCGCCGGCCGCCAGGTGCGGTTGAGCACCAGTTCGGTCAGGTCCGCGTTCATCGGCTGCAGGCCCGGCACCAGCGGGAACTTGTCGTAGAGCGCCGTGCCGACCACCTCGGCGGCGCGCCGGGCCTGGGCCAGGCGCTCGGCCGGCACCTCCACGTGCAGGCCGTCGAGCAGGATGCGGCCGGTCTTCTCGTCCTCGATGCGCGAGAGCAGCTGGCGCAGCAGGCGGAAACTGGAAGGCACCACCCCGGAGGCGTCGCCGGAGTGCACGCCTTCCTCCAGCACCTGGACGGTGAGGTTGCCGCCGGCCAGGCCGCGCAGCGAAGTGGTGCACCACAGCTGCTCGTAGTTGGCGCAGCCCGAGTCCAGGCACACCACCAGCGAGGGCTGGCCGATGCGTTCGGCCAGGTGGTCGACGTAGGCGGGCAGGTCGTAGGAACCGGATTCCTCGCAGGCCTCGATCAGGACCACGCAGCGCGCATGCGGCAGGCCCTGTTCCTGCAGCGCCAGCACCGCCGCCAGCGAGCCGAAGATCGCGTAGCCGTCGTCGGCGCCGCCGCGCCCGTACAGCCTGTCGCCGCGCAGCACCGGCTGCCACGGGCCGAGGTCGGCGTCCCAGCCGGTCATCTCCGGCTGCTTGTCCAGGTGGCCGTACAGCAGCACGGTGTCCGCGCCGCTGTCCGCGCCGCTGGCGGGGATCTCCAGGAAGATCAGCGGTGTGCGCCCCTGCAGCCGCACCACCTCGACCTGCAGGCCGGGCAGGGACTGCGCCCGCGCCCAGTTCTCCATCAACGCCACCGCCTGCTCCATGTAGCCGTGCGCCAGCCAGTCCTTGTCGAACATCGGCGACTTGTTGGGGATGCGGATGTAGTCGACCAGCTGCGGGACGATGTCCTGGTCCCACTTGTCGGAAACGAAACCGTCGATGCGTCCGGAGTCCATGCGGTGCCTGCCTGTGCTGCGTAGTCGAAGGCGCAAGTCTACGCCCGCAGGCGGACCGTCTTTCGTTCGCCGTTTGCGGGTGGTGCCTGCACTCCGGTCTCTGTCCGGGTCCGCGGTGCAGCGCACCCGAAGCCGCGGCCGACAGGTGAAGCAGGCCGCCTGGGGGGCGAAAGCCCGGAGTTTTCCTAGCCGCATCCCGGAATCGGCCGATGTGCCGGCCCGCGCCGCCCGCGCAGACTGTCCCCACCGACGGCGCCGCCGGCGCCGCGGACCATCCACCAGACAGGGAGAGTTGCCATGAAGTCCGTTTCCACCATCGCCCGCAGCCTGCTGCTGTCGCTGCTGCTGGCCGGCGCGGCCCACGCCGCCGACAAGGTCGACATCAACACCGCCGACGCCGCCACCCTGGACGCGGTGCTGCTCAACGTCGGCCCCAGCAAGGCCCAGGCCATCGTCGACTACCGCAAGGCCAACGGCCCGTTCAAGAGCGCCGAGGAACTGGCCATGGTCAGGGGTATCGGCCTGAAGACCGTGGAGAAGAACCGCGACCGCATCACCCTGGACCGCGCCGCCGTGCCCAAGCAGCCGGCCGCCGCGACGGTGCCGGCCAAGACCGTGGGCCGCCGCTGACGGCCCCGGGACAGGTTCCGGATCACGGCCACGGCGGTGCGGCCGTCGCGGGCCGAAGGGGCGGGAAGCCGCGTGAGCAGGCAGGGATGCCGACAGGGACGTGCCTTTTTCCAGCCGTGCCGTTGCCGCGGGTCGCCGGTGGGGCGTGCCATGCCCGCCCGGCCGCAACGGAAACGTGCGCTCCCCCCCGGGGCGTCCTGCCCCCGGGGGATTTCCTGCGCCGGCAGGTCCTACACTGCGGTCATGTCCACGCCGATCCTCCCGCAGGTCAGCCGCGTCGTCCCGGCCAACGAATACCGGCGCATGCGCTGGTGCAACGGCCAGGGCTGGACCCGCGAGATCGCCTGCGGCCCGGATCGCGAGGCATGGGACTGGCGGCTGTCGATCGCCGAGGTCGAGGGCGACTGCGCGTTCTCCAGCTTCCCCGGCATCGAGCGCGAACTGGTGCTGATCCGCGGCAACGGCATGCGCCTGTGCTTCGGCGACGGTGAGCGGGTGGAACTGCATCCGCCGCACGGCCGCCTGCGGTTTTCCGGCGTGCGCGAGGTGTCGGCCGAGCTGCTCGATGGCCCCACCCACGACTTCAACCTGATGTGGCGGCCCGGCGCATTACACGCCGAACTGCTGCTGCGGCCGCTGGTCGGGCCGATGTTCTTCTTCGCCGGACCCGGTACGCACTGGGCCCTGCACCTGCTGGCCGGGCAGGCGCGTTTCGATGCCGCTTCGCAGCTGCCGCCCCTGTGGGCCGGCGACACCGCGATCCTGGCCGGCGGTGCAGGCCGCAGGCGCTATGCACTGGAAGGCGGCGGCGAATTGCTGGCGGTGAAGCTGTCCACCCTGTAGGAGCGCACCGCAGGGGCGCGATGGGGCTTTCCAGGCAAGGCCAAAAACCAATCGCGCCCCTGCGGTGCGCTCCTACGGGGCGGGCATTGCGCGGCATGGCGGTTCAATCGCGGTCGTCGCGGCTCCAGATGCCGCCGTGCTCCACCTTCACCGGGAACTTGGCCACTGCGGTGTAGGCCGGCGGGCACAGCGGGCGGCCGTCGCGCACGTCGAAGCGGGCGCCGTGCAGCACGCACTCGATGCTGCCTTCGGCGGTGTCGAAGTGGCCTGCGGTCAGCTCGAACTCCTCGTGGCTGCAACGGTCCTCCAGCGCGTACAGTTCGCCGTCCAGGTTGAACACCACGATCGGCGCGCCGGTCACTTCGTCGAAGCTGCTGCGCATCTCGCCGGGCAGCAGCTCGCCGCTGGCGCACACGTAGGTCCAGGTCGGCTCGCTCATCGTCCGCTCCTCACAGGACCTTCTCCAGCACTTCGAAGCGCAGATCGTCGCGCAGCGGGATGCCGAAACGCACGTCGCCGTAGGGGAAGGGCTTCTTGATGCCGGTGCGGACGTAGCCGCGGCGCTGGTAGAACGCGATCAGGCTGTCGCGCAGGTCGATCACGCTCATGCGCATGGCCGCCAGGCCCCAGCCGCGGGCGGCGTCCTCGGCGCGCGCCAGCAGCAGCTTGCCGATGCCCGCGCCCTGCAGCACCGGGCTGACCGCGAACATGCCGAAGTAGCCGGCGCCGTCCTCCTCGGCCACGTGCGCGCAGGCCACCGGCGTGCCGCCCTGTTCGACCAGCAGCACCCGGCTGCGCGGACGCTCGAGGTCGGCGCGCAGCACGTCAGGGTCGATGCGGGCGCCGTCCAGCAGGTCGGCCTCGGTGGTCCAGCCGGCGCGGCTGGCGTCGCCGCGGTAGGCAGAGGTGATCAGGGCGACCAGGGCGGGAATGTCGGCGACGGTGGCGTCGCGGAAGGTCAACGGGCTCATGGCCGCCATTGTAGGTCGCGCTGCGGCCGGCCAAGGCGCCGCCAGCGCGCAGGCCCCTACGCTGCGCTCCTGCATATCCCGCGGGCGCGAGGCTCAGCCCAGCAGCGCGCGCACCTTGCGCAGCGCGGCGATGAACTGCTCGATCTCCTCGTGGGTGTTGTAGAAAGCCAGCGAGGCGCGCAGGGTCGCGGCCACCCCGTAGTACTGCAGCAGCGGGTGCGCGCAGTGCTGGCCGGAGCGCACCGCCACGCCCTCCAGGTCGAGCAGGGTGGCCAGGTCGTGGGCGTGCGCGCCCTCGATCAGGAACGACACCACCGCCGCCTTGTCCGGCGCGGTGCCGAAGATGCGCAGGCCGTCGATGCGCCGCAGCTCCTCGGTCAAGTGCGCCAGCAGTTCCTGCTCGCGTGCGCCGATCGCGTCCAGGCCGATGCCCTGCAGGAAGTCGATCGCCGCGGCCAGGCCGACGAAGCCGGCGATGTTGGGCGTGCCGGCCTCGAACTTGTAGGGCACCTCGTTGAAGCTGGTGCCCTCGAAGCTGACCTCCTTGATCATCTCGCCGCCGCCCAGGAACGGCGGCATCGACTCCAGCAGCTCGCGCCGCGCCCACAGCGCGCCGGTGCCGGTGGGGCCGCAGATCTTGTGGCCGGTGACCGCGTAGAAATCGCAGCCGATCGACGGCAGGTCCAGCGCCAGGTGCGGGGCGGCCTGGGAGCCGTCGACCACGCTGACGATGCCGTTCCGACGCGCCTGCCGGCAGATCTCGCGCACCGGGTTGACGGTGCCCAGCACGTTGGACACGTGGGCCACCGCCAGCAGCTTCACCTGCGGGGTCATCGCCCGGTACAGCGCGTCCAGGTCGAGCGTGCCGTCGGGCAGGATCTCGGCCACCTGCACGCGCGCGCCGGTGCGCTGGGCGACCAGCTGCCAGGGCACGATATTGGCGTGGTGCTCCATCCGGCTGACCAGGATCACGTCGCCCGGTCCCAGCCGCGGCAGCGCCCACGAATAGGCCACCAGGTTGATGGCGAAGGTGGTGCCGCTGCACAGCACCAGTTCGTCGCGGCGGACCTTGAGCAGGCGCGCCAGCGCGTCGCGGCCGCCTTCGTAGACCGCGGTGGCCTCGGTGCCCAGCGCGTGCACGGCGCGGCTGACGTTGGCGTTCTGGCGGCGGTAGAAGCCGTCCACCGCGGCGATCACCTCGATCGGCTTCTGCGCGGTGTTGGCGTTGTCGAAGTAGACCAGCGGCTTGCCGTTGATCGCGCGCGAGAGCACCGGGAAGTCGGCGCGGATGCGCACCCAGTCCGGCGCGGCCGCGGCGTTGGCGGCGGCGAGGTTCATGCCGCGCCCTCGCGGCGCAGCGCCTGCTCGAGCGCGTAGGCCAGGTGGGTGGGCAGGGTGTCCTCGCCCAGCACCGCCAGCGGCGCGCGGCAGAACGCGCCGGTCAGCAGGCGCTCGGCCTCGGCGCGCGCCAGCCCGCGCGAGCGCAGGTAGAACAGCGCCTGCGCGTCGAGCTGGCCGACGGTGGCGCCGTGCGCGGCCTGCACTTCGTCGGCGTGGATCTCCAGCACCGGCTGGGTGTCGATCTCGGCATTCGGCGAGAGCAGCAGGTTCTTGTTGGACAGGCGCGCGTCGGTGCCGTCGGCGCCTGCGCGGATCAGGATGCCGCCGTGGAACACGGCGCGGCCGTGGCCGGTGCCCAGCCCGCGCCAGGTCAGCTCGCACGAGGTGTCGCGGGCGATGTGGTCGATGCCCAGGCGGGTGTCGAGGTGGCGGCGGCCGCCGGCCAGCAGCACGCCGTTGGCCTGCAGGCGCGCCTGGCCGCCTTCCAGGCGCACGTTGAGTTCGTGGCGCGACAGGCCGGCGCCCAGTTCCAGGTCGAGCCGGCGGTAGTCCGCCACGCCGGCCAGCACCGCGTCGGTGCGCTGGATCGAGGTGGCGCGCGCGGCCTCGTCCTGCACGCGCGCATGGCGCAGGCGCGCGCCGCGCGCCAGGTGCACGTGGGTGAGCGCATTGGCCAGGTGTGCGTGCGCGCCCGCGGCCAGGTGGTGCTCGACCACGCTCAGGCGCGCGCCGGCGCGCAGCTCGACCAGGTTGCGCAGGTGCCAGGCGCGGTCGACCGAATCGGGGGCGCCGACGAAGACCAGGTGGATCGGCACATCGCTGGCCGCATCGGCTTCGGCGCGCAGCAGCGCGCCTTCCCCCGTCAGGGCGGCATTGAGGCGGGCGAACACTTCCTCGCCGCGCTCGAAGCGGCGGGCGAGGAAGCGCAGCGCCTCCTCGCCGCCGGCCAGCGCCGCCGACAGCGGCTGCAGGCCGACGCCTGCGGGCAGGCCGGCGCGGTCGGACAAGGCGGGCAGGAAGCGGCCGTTGGCGAATACCAGCCGCGGCGCGGGGATGGCCTGCAGCAGCGCCGGGTCGATCTGCGGCACCGTCTCCACCGGCGCGAAGGCGCGCCGCTCGAGCTGGCGCAGCGGGGTGTACTTCCAGCTTTCGCTGCGCGGCCCGGGCAGGCCGTCGCGCAGGGCCTCGTCGAGCGCCTGGCGGCGCGCGGCGTCGCCGTGGAAGGCGGCGGCGAAGGAGTCCAGGAGCACGCTCATGCGGCGCACTCCGATGCCGGCATCGCCACCGACGCAAACGCAGCGCGGAACATGCGCATCATGCGTTCTCCAGGGCCGCGTAGCCGTGTTCCTCCAGCTCCAGCGCCAGTTCCGGGCCGCCGCTGCGGACGATGCGGCCGTCGGCCAGCACGTGCACCACGTCCGGCCTGATGTAGTCGAGCAGGCGCTGGTAGTGGGTGATCAGCAGGAACGAGCGCTGCGGGGTGCGCAGCGCGTTGACGCCGTCGGCGACGCTCTTCAGCGCGTCGATGTCCAGGCCCGAGTCGGTCTCGTCGAGGATCGCCAGCTTCGGTTCCAGCACCGCCAGCTGGAAGATCTCGTTGCGCTTCTTCTCGCCGCCGGAAAAACCTTCGTTGACGCCGCGATGCAGCAGCTCGTCCTTCAGGTCCAGCACCGCCAGCTTCTGCCGCACCAGCTTGAGGAACTGCATGGAATCCAGTTCCGGCTCGCCGCGCGCCCGGCGCTGGGCGTTGAGCGCGGCGCGCAGGAAATAGGTGTTGTTGACGCCGGCGATTTCCACCGGGTACTGGAAGGCCAGGAACACGCCGGCGGCGGCACGCTCTTCAGGCTCCAGTTCGAGCAGGTCCTTGCCCTCGAACTCGACCGTGCCGGCGGTGACTTCGTAACCGTCGCGCCCGGCCAGGATATTGCCCAGGGTGGACTTGCCGGCGCCGTTGGGGCCCATGATGGCGTGCACTTCGCCCGACTTCACCTCCAGCGTGAGGCCCTTGATGATTTCCTTGCCGGCGACGCTGGCGTGGAGGTCTTCGATCTTCAGCATGTTCATCTCAATCTTCCAGGTTTTCCAGGTCGGCCAGGTCTTGCAGGCGGCCGACCGCCTTTTTGTTCTTGCGTAGGTCGTCCAGGCCGATGACCGATACCTCGATGCCAGCCAACGGAACGACGACGCGATGGGGGAAGCACTCATCGAAATCCACGCCGTCGGCGAAATTGATGAGCTCGATCTTGTTGGGCTCCGTGCCCAGGACCAGCATGGCGCGTGGTTTGCAAAATTCCGCGGGTGAAACCTGCAGGCTGTCGAATCCGAAATCCTTGAGTGCGGCGATAAGCCTTGCCGCGTTTTGTTCGACGCCGCGGAACCATACGTCCAAGTCCTTCGTGTAGCGCACGTGTCCATGCACGCCCAGCGCTACCCCGCCGACGACCATGTAGTCGACATGGTTGGCGTCGAGGGCGGCAAGGAAATCGCGCCAGTCGTCACCGAGCCGGGACATGCCTCTGTTCCATCACGTGGCTGAAATCCGGATTGCCGCCCTTGAACAGTTCGTTGCCCTCGTGATGCAGCTTCAGGGTCTCGCGCAGGCGTTCTTCCAACGACCGTGTTCGCCAGTAGCGGGAAGGCTTGGCGTTCTGTTCGCCGGGATCGACGAAGCGCAGGATGCGGGCAATGGCGTTCATGCGGGGATGCCTGATCAGCCCACGCTGCCTTCCAGGCTCACTTCCAGCAGCTTCTTGGCCTCGACCGCGAACTCCATCGGCAGCTCGCGGAACACCTGCTTGCAGAAGCCGTCGACGATCATCGACACCGCGTCCTCCTCGGAGATGCCGCGGGCCCGGCAGTAGAACAGCTGGTCGTCGGAGATCTTGGAGGTGGTGGCCTCGTGCTCGACGGTGGCGCCCGGGTTCTTCACCTCGATGTAGGGGAAGGTGTGCGCGCCGCACTGCTTGCCGATCAGCAGCGAGTCGCACTGGGTGTAGTTGCGGGCGCCGTCGGCGCCGCGGTCGACCTTGACCAGGCCGCGGTAGGTGTTCTGGCCGCGGCCGGCGCTGATGCCCTTGCTGACGATCTTGCTCTTGGTGCGCTTGCCGACGTGGATCATCTTGGTGCCGGTGTCGGCCTGCTGGCGATGGTGGGTCAGCGCCACCGAGTGGAACTCGCCGGACGAGTCGTCGCCCAGCAGCACGCAGCTCGGGTACTTCCAGGTGATCGCCGAACCGGTCTCGACCTGGGTCCAGCTGACCTTGCTGCGGGCGCCGCGGCATTCGGCGCGCTTGGTGACGAAGTTGTAGATGCCGCCGCGGCCTTCCTCGTCGCCCGGGTACCAGTTCTGCACGGTGGAGTACTTGATCTGCGCGTCTTCCAGCGCGACCAGCTCGACCACCGCGGCATGCAGCTGGTTCTCGTCGCGCATCGGCGCGGTGCAGCCTTCCAGGTAGGAGACGTAGGCCTTGTCCTCGCAGACGATCAGGGTGCGCTCGAACTGGCCGGTGTGGCCGGCGTTGATGCGGAAGTAGGTGCTCAGCTCCATCGGGCAGCGCACGCCCTTGGGCACGAACACGAAGCTGCCGTCGGAGAACACCGCCGAGTTCAGCGCGGCGAAGTAGTTGTCGCCGACCGGCACCACGCTGCCCAGGTACTGGCGGACCAGTTCCGGGTGCTCCTTGATCGCCTCGGACATCGAGCAGAACACGATGCCCTTCTCGGCCAGTTCCTTGCGGAAGGTGGTGCCGACCGAGACCGAGTCGAACACCGCGTCGACCGCCACGCCGGCCAGCCTGGCGCGCTCGTGCAGCGGCACGCCGAGCTTGTCGTAGGTGTCGATCAGCTCCTTGGGCACCTCGTCCAGCGACTTGTACTTCGGGCCCTTCGGCGCGGAGTAGTAGCTCAGCGCCTGGAAGTCGATCGGCGCGATCTTCAGCTTGGCCCATTCCGGCATCGGCATCTTCAGCCAGTGGCGGTAGGCGTCCAGGCGCCAGTCGGTCATCCACTGCGGCTCGTCCTTCTTGGCCGAAAGCGCGCGGATGATGTCCTCGTCCAGCCCGGGCGGGAGCGAGTCGGACTCGATCTCGGTGACGAAGCCGGCGTCGTAGCGGCGGCCGAGCTGCTCGACGATCTGCGCGTTGCGGACCGGGGCTTCGGGCGTGGAGAGTTCGGTGGCCATCAGGGCTGCCTAGGGGTTCAGGCCGCCACGCTGGCGGCGATCGCGCGCCGGCGTGGGGCGTCGGCGGAAGAGGGGACGGCGGGTGCGGCCGGCGGCTGCAGCATCTGCGCCAGGGTGCGGCCGCGCAGGGCCTCGATCACCACGTCGTTGATCAGGCGCCAGTTGGTGCGCACGCCGCAGCGCTGGGCGATGCCGCAGTGGCTGTGGTCCTGGCTGCACTCGGTCAGCGCCAGCGGGCCTTCCATGGCCTCGACGATCTCGACCAGGCTGATCCGGCCGGCGTCGCGGGCCAGGTGGTAGCCGCCGCGCGCGCCGCGCACGCCGTTCACCAGCCCGGCGTGGGCCAGCGGTTTGAGCACCTTGGCCACGGTCGGCACCTCCAGGCCGGAGGCGTCGGCCAGTTCGGCCGCGCTCAGCACCTGACCCGGCCGCGCGGCGAGCACGGTCAGCAGGACGGTGGCGTAGTCGGTGAGCTTGGTGACGCGCAGCATGCAGGCCGGTCCCTGTAATCAGGACCGAAATTGTACGCTTTCGCCGGCGCCGGGCCAAGCCGGTCTCCCGGCCAGGACGGCGGCGGTCCCGGGATACCCGCGCGCTGGCTCCTGGGCGAGAATCCCCCCGTTCCCCCCAACGAACCCTGCGCATGCCCCGCAAGATCGCCACCCGCAAGTCCGCCATCCACGGCAACGGCATGTTCGCCGTGGCCCCGATCAAGAAGGGCGAACGCCTGATCGAGTACAAGGGCCGTCGCCGCACCCATGCCCAGGTGGACCGCGAGGAGGCCGGCGATGCCGACAGCGGCCATACCTTCCTGTTCACCCTCAACGACCGCTACGTCATCGACGCCAATTACGAGGGCAACAGCGCGCGCTGGATCAACCACAGCTGCGACCCGAACTGCGAGGCGGTGATCGACGAGCACGAGGGCGCGGACCGGCGCCGCGACCGCGTGTTCATCGAGGCCATCCGCGACATCGCCCCCGGCGAGGAGCTGACCTACAACTACGGCATCCGCCTGGACCAGCCGCACACGGCGCGCATGAAGAAGATCTGGGCCTGCCGCTGCGGCGCGAGGAAGTGCACCGGGACCATGCTGCAGCCCAAGCGCTGAGCGGCGCCGATGCCGGCGCGGGCCGGAAGGTTGCAATGACCGATGCCACTGGGGCGCGCCCGTGCCGGGTCGCAGCATGCCCGCCGCCGGCACCCGCCGGCGCGACGGGAGAACAGCGGTGGGCAGTGGCTATCGGATGGCGGCGCCGGCGTTCATGGCGCTGGCCGCGGGCACGGCCGCGGCGGTGGAGATCGATGGCCGCATCGATCCGCAGGAGTGGCAGGGCGCCCGCCACATCACCGATTTCCGCCAGGTCCAGCCGCTGACCGGCGCGCCCGGCACGCTGCCCACCGAGGCGTGGATCCTGGACACCCCCGAGGGCCTGGCCATCGCCATCCGCAGCGTGCAGCCGGCCGGCGTGGCGCGCACCCGCCAGCGGGTGCGCCGCGATTTCGAGGACCAGGTCGACCGGGTCGACGTGATGGTCGACTTCGACGGCGACGGCCGCACCGGCTACGACTTCACGGTGTCCTGCAGCGACGGCGTCTACGACGCGGTGGTCACCGACCAGAACGTCTTCAACAGCGACTGGGACGGCAGCTGGCGCCACGCCACCGGCGAGGACGAGCAGGGCTGGTCGGCGGAACTGCTGATCCCCTGGTACACCGCGCCGATGCATCGCAGCGCGGACGGCACGCGCGAGGTCGCGGTGTACCTGGACCGGGTGGTCGGCTCGACCGGCGAGCGCATGGCCTGGCCGGCGGCCAGCTTCAAGCGCCCGCGCTTCCTGTCCGAGTTCGCCCGCATCCGGGTCGGCGACCACCACCAGGCGCTGCTGGCGGTGACCCCGTACGTGTCCGGCCTGTACGACAACGTGCGCGGCCGCGGCCAGGTGCAGGGCGGCGTGGACCTGTTCTGGAAGCCCAGCGGCCAGTTCCAGCTCACCGCCACGGTCAACCCCGACTTCGGCCAGGTCGAGAGCGACGACCTGGTGGTGAACTTCTCCGCCACCGAGACCTACGTCAGCGACAAGCGCCCGTTCTTCACCGAGAACCAGGGCCTGTTCGAGTTCACCACGCCTTCGGACTACAGCCAGCTGCTGTACACCCGCCGCATCGGCGGGTCGGCCGACGACGGCAGCGGGGCCTCGGACATCGCCGCGGCGGTCAAGCTCAACGGCAGCCTCGGCCGCACCGAGTACGGCCTGTTCCTGGCCGAGGAGCAGGGTCAGGCGGGGCGCTCGTTCCGGGCGCTGCGGCTGGTACGCGGCTTCGACGACCAGGACCTGGGCCTGATGCTGACCCAGGTGCGGCGGCCGTGGCTGGACCGCACCGCCAGCGTGCTCGGCGTGGACCACAACTGGCGGCCGAACGCGCGCTGGAACGTGCGCACCCGCCTGATCGGCAGCGACATCGACCAGTACGGCCGGCACGTGCGCGACAGCGGCGCCACCGTGTGGGCCGACTACGAGATGGACCGCGGCTGGCGCCAGCAGTGGATCCTGATGCACTTCGGCAGCGCGCTGGAGCTCAACGACGCCGGCTACCTGGCGCAGAACAGCCTCAACTATGCGCACTGGGAGCTGCGCCGGCGCTTCCCGCAGCAGCCGGCCGACTCGCGCTATTCGTCCAAGGAGTGGCGCTGGCGCATCAGCCAGGTCGACAACGACCACGGCGAGCGGCTCAACCGCCAGCTGCGCGTCAGCCGCGACAGTTCGCTGCGCGACGGCAGCGAGGAATACCTGCAGGCCAACTTTAACGACGCCGGCGTGGACGACCTGCTCACCCGCGGCCACGGCTCGGTGCGGCAGCCGTTCAACGTGCAGCTGGTGTACGACTACACCCGCCCGCGCAAGGGCCATTGGGCGCACGAGCTGGAGGCGATCGCCTGGCGCGGGGAGATCGCCTATCCGGAGGCGGTCGGCTGGAGCGTGGAATACACCGCCTCCTACTTCTTCAGCGACGCGCTGAGCGTGCAGGCCGGCCTGTTCGGCCAGCGCGCGCCGGCCTGGTCGATCTGGCAGGCCGACAACCTGGTGGGCGTGTACGACGGTCGCGAATGGCACCTCAACGGCGGCCTGACCTGGAACATCGGCAACCGCCAGGAACTGCGGGTGAAGCTGCAGCTGCTGGCGATCGATGCGCAGGCGCGCAGCGCCTACCGGGTGCAGCCGGACACCCGCGCGCTGGCGAGCGGGCAGGCCGTGGCCGACTTCGGCGTGCGCAACCTGGGCCTGCAGCTGCGCTACCGCTACGCGCTGGCGCCGATGTCGGACCTGTACGTGGTCTACGCGCGCGGCGGGTACCGGGAGGCCGCGCGCGAGGACGTCGGCACGCTCCTGCACGAGAGCCTGCGCCTGCGCGACGACGAGCAGCTGCTGGTGAAGTTCAGCTACCGCTTCGAGCTGTAGGGCGGCGCGCGGCCGCCGGCTGGCAGCGTCCTGGCGTGCGAATGCGCCGCGCGCGCGCGTGGAGGACAATGCGCCGGTCCCCACAGGCAAGGTCCTCCCCCCCATGAGCAACTCCCTGCACGGCAAGGTCGCCGTCGTCACCGGCGCGGCCAGCGGCATCGGCCGCGAGGTCGCCCTGGTCCTGGCCGCCGACGGCGCACACGTGGCCATCGCCGACCTCAACCTCGACGGTGCGCGTGCGGTGGCCGGGGAAATCGAGGCGGCCGGCGGCCAGGCCCTGGCGGTGGCGATGGACGTCACCGACGAGGCCGCGGTCGAAGCCGGCATCGCCGCGGTCGCGCAGCGCTTCGGCGCCATCGACATCCTGGTCTCCAACGCCGGCGTGCAGATCGTCCATCCGATCGAGCAGTTCCCCTTCGCCGAGTGGAAGAAGATGCTGGCCATTCACCTGGACGGCGCCTTCCTCACCACCCGCGCGGTGCTGCCGCACATGTACCGCGACGACCGCGGCGGCACGGTGATCTACATGGGCTCGGTGCATTCGCACGAGGCCTCGCCGCTGAAGGCGCCGTACGTGACCGCCAAGCACGGCCTGCTGGGCCTGTGCCGCACCCTGGCCAAGGAGGGCGCCCGCCATGGCGTGCGCAGCAACGTGGTGTGCCCGGGCTTCGTGCGCACCCCGCTAGTGGAGAAGCAGATCCCCGAACAAGCCAGGACCCTGGGCATCAGCGAAGAGGAGGTGGTGAAGAAGGTGATGCTCGGCAACACCGTCGACGGCATCTTCACCACCCTGGACGACGTGACGCAGACGGTGAAGTTCCTGTGCGCCTTCCCCAGCAACGCGCTGACCGGCCAGAGCATCCTGGTCAGCCACGGCTGGCGCATGCAGTAGGAGCGCACCGCAGGGGCGCGAATAGAAGCGCGCCGTATAGCTTGCCCCCGCGAAGGCGGGGAACACGAAGGGCCCCGCCGGCAATCGCCGCATGGCCGGCATCACGGCCATGGGCGGCTACCGATCGCGCTGCAGTTCGGCCGAATCCAGGTGCCAGCGGCGCTGCGCGTCGCCGGCGCCGTCGGCCACCACCGCGCGCAGGACGAAGTCGCCGTGGTAGCGGCGCACGCTGCCGTCGGCCTGGCGGGCGGCCAGCCGCACCGGCACCTCGATGTAGCGCGAGCCGGCGGCGCCTTGCAGGTCGTGGGCGACGCCGACCTCGGCCCGCACTTCACGAGTGGCGGCATAGCCGTTGCGGAACTGCTCGAAGCTCTGCCCGCTGGCCTGGCCGTCGCGGCTCCACTGGGCGTAGGCGCGGGCGAAGTCGCCGGCGTTGATCGCCCGGTAATAGGCCAGCACGACCTGGCACGCGGCCTCGGCGTCGGCCGCTGTTGCGGCGTCCGGCGCGGGTCGCGGCGATGCGCCCTGGCGCGGCGTGTCCGTCGCGGCGGTCGTGGTCGCCGGCAGCGCAGCGGGCGGCGCGTCCGCTTGCCGGGAGGCGGGCTGGCAGGCCACCAGTGCCAGGGCCGCGATGAGGAGGAGGCCGGTGCGGGTCGTCAAGGTGCGTCCTGGGCGAGGGTCATGCGAGCGCGGCGATGCGAAGGCCACAAACGACTCGGGACGGCCGTGGCCGTCCCGAGCAGACGTAGCTCCGCCGGTGCGGTGGATGCGGGCGGTCAGGCCGCGGCGTCCTTGAGCTTCTTCAGCGGACGCACCTTGACCTTGACGGTGGCCGGCTTGGCGGCGAACCACTGCTCTTCCTTGGTGAACGGGTTGATGCCCTTGCGCTTCGGCTTGGCCGGCACGTTGACCACGGTGATCTTCAGCAGGCCGGGCAGGGTGAAGCCGCCGGCGCCCTTCTTGCCGACCGAGGCGTGCACCGCGGACTCGAGCGAGGCCAGCACGGCGCGCACGTCCTTGGCGGCCACCGAGGTGGCCTCGGCGATGTGGGCGACCAGGCCCGACTTGCTCAACTGCTCCTTGATCGGCTTCGGGGCGGCCGGCTTGGCGGCGACGGTCTTGGCGGCCTTCTTCGGGGCGGCCTTCTTGGTGCTCTTTGCCATATGTGTCCTGTGTACCGTTGGTTGTGGTTGTGATCGGGCCGAAACGGTCGGCATGCGGAATGTAGGCCAACAAGCGTCCAGCGCCAAGTGCGCGAGGGCCGTTTTTTCGGGTTTTTTCGCGTGCGGCGACCGGCGGCGGGGGTCCGCTCCCGGCTGCAGTTCATGGCGCAATGCAATATGCATATGCCAACGGACACGGCCGGCTAACGGCCACTGGCTAGCATGGGCGGCCTCCATCCACACGACAAGAAGCATCGCATGGGCATTTCCCGCAGCGCCGACGCGCACTGGCAGGGCGACCTCAAGCAGGGCAAGGGCACGCTGAGCACGCCGCAGAGCGGTCTGCTCGACGGTACGCCGTACGGCTTCAACACCCGCTTCGGCGAGGCCAAGGGGACCAATCCGGAAGAACTGATCGCCGCCGCGCACGCCGGCTGCTTCACCATGGCGCTGGCGGCCAAGCTGGCCGAGGCCGGCTTCACCGCCACCGCGCTGGACACGCGCGCGCAGGTCGAGCTGGAGATGGACCGCGGCCCGCGCCTGGCGCAGATCCGGCTCGTCCTCAAGGCCAGCGTGCCGGGCATCGACCAGGCCCGGTTCGAGCAGATCGCCGGCGACGCCGAGAAGAACTGCCCGGTCTCGCAGGCGCTCAAGGCGGTGCCGATCTCGCTGCAGGCCGAACTGGTCTGAGCGGGTGGCTGCCGTCGCTGCTGCGGGGGCCTTCGACCCGGGCGAACGGCAGGCCGTGTCCGAGGGGCTGTCGGCGCGTTGAACGCGCGCGCCGGCGGGCATGGACCGGCGGGCGGAATTCAGTCGCGTTTCACGGCCGCCTGCCGACGATGCGCTCCGCGCCAATCGCGGCGCCCCTTCCGGATCCGCCATCATGATCGCCCGCTCCCTGCTCGTCCTCGGCCTGGGTCTGTCCGCCGCCGTGCCCGCGCTGGCCCAGTCCTACGCCTACGAGGACGGCTACTACGACCGCGATGACGACGGCGCGCGCCGGTCGGCCTACGAAGAGGGCTACGACGGGCGCAGCGACGACCAGGGCGCCGGCGAATACGACACCGCGCGGGTGGTGCGGGTCGACCCGATCATCTCCCGGCACGCGCCGCCGCCACGCTGCTACGACCGGGCCAGCGACGGCAGCTATGCCGACGACGGCGACGGCGGCGACTACTACCAGAGCACCGGCACCCCGGCCGGGCGCACCGGCGCGACCCTGCTGGGCAGCCTGATCGGCGGCTTGGTCGGCAGCCGCTTCGGCGGCGGCAGCGGCCATCTGGTCGGCACCGTCGCCGGCGCGGCGGCCGGTTCGGTGGCCGGCAGCGCCATCTACGACTCCAACCAGCGCGTCTACCGCGGCAACGTGCGCGTATGCGAGCCGGCGGCCGGCGACGACGATGGCCGGGTCGATGGCTACGACGTCACCTACGAATACGCCGGCCGCCAGTACCACACCCGTACCGACTACCACCCGGGCGACACCATCCGCGTGCGGGTGGACGTGCGGGCGACGCAGTAGGCGCCACGGTCTTTCGCCGGCACGCGGACCGTAGGATGAGTGGAGCGCAGCGATACCCATCGTTGGGCGGTTGAGCAGGGTCCATCCTTGCCACCCCGATGGGCGCGTCTCGATGGGTACCGCCTTCGGCTCCACCCATCCTGCGGCTACGACGATCGATCCTCGTACAGGGACGCCGGTCGTGCCGGAGCGCGGCTCAGGCGTCCCAGTCCAGCGTGCCGCGCACCAGCGTGCGCACGCGCCCGCCCGACCACACCCGGCCTGCGCCGTCCACGCGCAGTTGCAGCCGCGCATCGAAACCCACCTCGCGGCCCTGGCTGGCGCGGTAGCGGCCAGCACGGCCGGGCAGGACGCCACGTTCGTGCAGCCATGCCGCCAGCAGCGCGTTGGCCGCGCCCGAGGCGGCGTCCTCGAAGCGGCGGCCGCTGCCGACGAAGGCGCGCACGGCAAGGTCGAAGTCCGCCGGCGCATCGGCACGGGCGAAGGCGAACACGCCCATGCTGGCGGTGGCTTCGGCCAGTGCGGCGATCGCGTCCCAGTCCGGGGCGAGCGCGCGCAGCGCGGCTTCCGAGGCCACTTCCACCAGCCACCAGCGGCGGCCGCCGTCGACCAGCGCCGGCGGCAGCGCGCCCGGCGCCCAGCCGGACACGGCCCGCGACAGGCGCGGATCGCCGAACGAGGCCACTTCGGCCACCTGCGCCGGCGGCGTGCGCAGCGACAGCACGGCGCCGTCCTCGACCGCGATCGGGAAGGCGCCGGCGATGCCCTCCTGCACCAGCACGCCGTCGCGCGGCGCGGCCAGGCCGGCTTCCAGCACCACGTGCGCAGTGCCGATGCTGGGATGGCCGGCGAACGGCACTTCCCTGTGCGGCGCGAACATGCGGATGGCGTAGGCATGCGCGCCGCTGCCGGGCAGCACGAAGGTGGTCTCGGGCAGCTTGGTCCAGCGCGCGATCGCCTGCATCTGCGCGTCGGACAGGCCCTGCGCGTCCAGCACCACCGCCAGCGGATTGCCGGTGCCGGGCGCGGTGGAGAACACGTCGACCTGCAGGAAGCGGCGCACCGTCATGACCTCACCATGCCAGCGTGCCGTGGATGACCGGTTGCACGTACCCGCCGATCCACACCTGGCCTTGTCCGTCCACTTCGACCTGCACGCGGCCATCGCGGCCCACCTCGCGTCCCTGGCTGGCGACATAGCGTCCGCTGGGTCCCGGCAGGCTGTTGCGTTGGGCCAGCGCGGCCGCGGCCAGCGCATTGGCGCTGCCGGTCACCGGATCTTCTTTGGGAACGTTCACCGCATCGCCGGGGCAAAAGGCGCGCAGCACCAGGTCGTGGGAGCCGGCCGCTTCCGCTGCGAACACGGCCACGCCGGTGGCATTGGTCGCGTTGGTCCACGCGGCGATCGCGGCCAGGTTCGGCCGCAAGGCGCGGACTTGGTGCGCGGAGGCGGCCTGCACCAGCCACCAGGACGGTCCGTTGTTCCACAGCTCCACCGGGATGCCGGGCGCGGCGATGGCGCGCAGGTCGTCGGGCAAGTCGCTCATCGGCATGTCCACGCGATGGGCGGCGGGACTGCGCAGGCTGATCGCGCGCCCGCGGGCGGTTTCCTCCACCCGCGCCGGCAGCAGTCCGGCCGGGCATTGCTGCACCAGGCGGCCGTGGTTGCCGCGCGCCAGTCCGGTTTCCACGGCTGCCCAGGCCGCGCCCACGCTGGGATGGCCGGCGAAGGGCAGTTCACTGCCGGGAGTGAAGATGCGGATGCGGTAGTCGGCGCCGGCCTGGTCCGGCGGCAGGAAGAACACGGTTTCGGACAGGTTGAGCCAGGCTGCCAGGGCCTGCATCGAGGCGGTGGTCAGGTCGGCGGCATCCAGCACCACGCCCAACGGGTTGCCGCTGTCGGGGCGGTCGGCGAAGACATCCAGTTGCAGGTAACGGCGCGCGGCCATGGCGTGACAGGTGCAGGAAGGGCGCGCAAGCCTAGCAGCGCGGACGGCGCGGTGGTTGTGAGCGCGACCATCGCCACGCGGGGCCTTGCCTTAGAATCTACCGCCCGGCGCCTTGCGTGGCGCCGTTTCCCCACCCGATCTCCCGAAAGGAACCATGTCAGCCTCCCCCGATCGCGACCGCTGGATCGTCCTCAAGTTCGGCGGCACTTCGGTGTCGCGTCGTCATCGCTGGGACACGATCGGGACGCTGGCGAAGAAACGCGCGGACGAGACCGACGGGCGGGTGCTGGTGGTGGTGTCGGCGCTGTCGGGGGTGACCAACGAGCTGAGCGCCCTCGCCGACGGCGCCGGCGACGGCGCCGCGCGGGTGGCGGCACTCGAACGGCGCCACCGCGAGTTCGCCGCCGAGCTGGAACTGGACGCCGAAGCGGTGCTCGGCGAGCGCCTGGCGCTGCTGCGCGGCCTGCTCGCCGACCCGCGCGCTGCTGCGCGCACGCTCGACTGGCAGGCCGAAGTGCTGGCCCAGGGCGAGCTGCTGTCCTCCACCCTCGGCGCGGCCTACCTGTGCGCGCGCGGGCTGGACTTCGGCTGGACGGACGCGCGCGACTGGCTGACGGCGATGCTGCCGGCGCCCAACCAGGGCGAGTGGTCGCGGCGGCTGTCGGTGATGTGCCAGTGGCAGGCCGACGCGGCTTGGCGCCAGCGCTTCGCCGCCCAGCCCAGCGCCTTGTTGATCACCCAGGGTTTCATCGCCCGCCACCCGGACGGCGGCACCGCGATCCTCGGCCGCGGCGGTTCGGACACTTCGGCGTCCTACTTCGGCGCGCTACTGGGCGCGGCGCGGGTGGAGATCTGGACCGACGTGCCGGGCATGTTCAGCGCCAACCCGCGCGAAGTACCCGACGCGCGCCTGCTGGCGCGGCTGGGCTATGCGGAGGCGCAGGAAATCGCCACCACCGGCGCCAAGGTGCTGCATCCGCGCTCGATCAAGCCCTGCCGCGACGCCGGCGTGCCGATGGCGATCCTCGATACCGAGCGGCCGCAGCTGCCCGGCACTCTGATCGACCGCAGCGCCGCCACCGTGCCGGGGGTGAAGGCGATCAGCCGCCGCAACGGCATCGTGCTGGTGTCGATGGAAGGCATCGGCATGTGGCAGCAGGTCGGCTTCCTGGCCGACGTGTTCGCGCTGTTCAAGAAGCACGGGCTGTCGGTGGACCTGATCGGCTCGGCCGAGACCAACGTGACCGTTTCGCTGGACCCGTCCGAGAACCTGGTTGACGGCGACGTGCTGGCCGCGCTGTCGGCCGACCTGGCGCAGGTGTGCCGGGTCAAGGTGATCGTGCCGTGCGCGGCGATCACCCTGGTCGGGCGCGGCATGCGCTCGCTGCTGCACAAGCTGTCGGAGGTGTGGGCCACCTTCGGCAAGGAGCGCGTGCACATGATCAGCCAGTCGTCCAACGACCTCAACCTGACCTTCGTGATCGACGAGGCCGACGCCGACGGCCTGCTGCCGGTGCTGCACGCCGAGCTGATCGACAGCGGCGCGATGCCGGTGTACGAGGAGCAGGTGTTCGGCCCGCGCTGGCGCGAGATCAACGGCCAGGTGCGCTCGCGCCCGCAGCCGTGGTGGCGCGCGCCGCGCTGGCGCGATGAGCTGCTGAGGCTGGCCGAACAGGGCACGCCGCGCTATGCCTACCACCTGCCGACCGTGCGCGAACGCGCGCGCCGGCTCAAGGCGATCGCCGCGATCGACCGGCGCTACTACGCGATCAAGGCCAATTCGCACCCGGCGATCCTGCGCGCGCTGGCGGCCGAGGGCTTTGGCCTGGAGTGCGTGTCGCTGGGCGAGGTCGAGCATGCGTTGGCGGCGGTGCCTGGGCTAGAGCCGGCGCGGGTGCTGTTCACGCCCAGCTTCGCGCCCATCGGCGAATACCGGGCCGCGCTGGCGCGCGGCGTCACCGTGACCGTGGACAACGTGGAGCTGCTGCGGCGCTGGCCGGAGGTGTTCCGCGGGCACGCGCTGTGGCTGCGCATCGACCTGGGCCACGGCGACGGCCACCACCAGAAGGTCAACACCGGCGGCAAGGAGGCCAAGTTCGGCCTGTCCGCGCAGCGGGTGGAGGAATTCGTGGAGGCCGCGCGCGCGCTCGGCGTGCGCATCACCGGCGTGCACGCGCACCTGGGCAGCGGCATCGAGACCAGCGGCCACTGGCAGCAGGTGGTGGACGAGCTGGCCGGCTTCGCCCGCCGCATCGGCAGCGTGGAGATCATCGACATCGGCGGCGGCCTGCCGGTGCCGTACAGCGACGACGATGAGCCGTTCGACCTGGACGCCTGGGCCGCGGGCCTGGCGCAGATCAAGGCGGTGCACCCGGCGTTCCGGCTGGCGATCGAGCCGGGCCGCTTCCTGGTCGCCGAGGCCGGCGTGCTGCTGGCCCGCGCCACCCAGGTGGTGGAGAAGGACGGGGTATGGCGGGTCGGCCTGGACGCGGGCATGCACAGCCTGATCCGCCCGGCGCTGTACGACGCCTGGCACGACATCGCCAACCTGTCGCGCCTGCAGCCGGCGCGCGAACGCGAATTCGCGGTGGTCGGGCCGATCTGCGAGTCCAGCGACGTGTTCGCCCAGCGGGTCAAGCTGGCGGCCGAGACCGCGCCGGGCGACGTGATGCTGCTCGCCGACGCCGGCGCCTACGGCTACAGCATGGCCAGCACCTACAACCTGCGCGGGCTGCCGGCGGAGGAGATCCTCGATGGCGAATGAGCGCAAGCCGATGCCGGAGGGAGGCGCCTGATGCAGTTCGACAAGCACGCCGTGCAGGCCTTCCGCTTCGTGCGCTGCGATTTCGCTGCCGATACCGGGGTGGCGCGGCTGGTGTACGCCTTCGACGACGGCCCGGAGCTGGTGGAGACCGTCAGCTTCCCGGGTGCGCCGTTCGCGCTGGACGGCGCGCGCGCGGCGGCGGTGCGGCGCGCGCTGCGGCTGCTGCACCTGATCGCCGGGGTCAGCTACTACAAGGCGGCGGTGCCGCCGGCGATCGTGGTCGAAGGCGAGCCGCTGGACGCGGCCACCGCGGCGCTGCTGGACCAGGTGTACCTGCACGGGCTGGGCGAGTTCGCCTACCGCAACGGGCTGGATTTGCGTGCAAGGGTGAGGTTTCCGGCTCCGTTCCCCCCTCCCGCCGGCACAGCAGCCGGGGGTGAGGACGCGCAGCCTGCAGATGTCAGCGTGGACAGCCGCCCCTCGCTCCATCTTCGCCCGCACGCCCTCACCGCGATCGGCGGCGGCAAGGACTCGCTGGTCACCATCGAGGCGCTGCGCGCGCTCGGGGTGGAGCAGACCGTGGCCTGGATCGGCGGCTCGCAGCTGATCGCCGCCTGCGCCGCGCGCACCGGCCTGCCCACGCTCAACATCGGCCGCGCGCTGGCGCCGGAATTGTTCGAGCTCAACCGCCAGGGCGCATGGAACGGCCACATCCCGGTGACCGCGATCAACTCGGCGATCCTGGTGCTGGCCGCGCTGCTGGTCGGCGCCGACCAGGTGGTGTTCTCCAACGAGCGCTCGGCCAGTTACGGCAGCCTGATCCCGGGCACCGGCGAGGTCAACCATCAGTGGTCCAAGGGCTGGGCGTTCGAGCGCGCCTTCGGCCGGTACGTCGAGGCGCAGGTCGCCGCCGGCCTGCACTACTACTCGCTGCTGCGGCCGCTGTCGGAGCTGGCGGTGGCCCGCCAGTTCGCCAGGACCGACCACTACGACGCCTGGTTCTCCAGCTGCAACCGCAACTTCCACATCCTCGGCGAGCGCCCGATCAACCGCTGGTGCGGGCTGTGCCCGAAGTGCCACTTCGTGTTCCTGGCGCTGGCGCCGTTCATGCCCAAGACCCGGCTGGTGAATATCTTCGGCCGCAACCTGCTGGACGAGGCCTCGCAGGCGGCCGGCTTCGACGCGCTGCTGGAGTTCGGCGACCACAAGCCGTTCGAGTGCGTCGGCGAGGGCCGCGAGTCGCGCGCGGCCATGGCCGCGCTGGCCGCGCGCCCGGAGTGGCAGGAGGACGCGCTGGTGGCGCGTTTCGCCCGCGAGATCGCCCCGCGCCTGGACCCGGCCGAGCTGGAACTCACCCCGCTGCTGCAGCCGGTGGACGAGCACCGCATCCCGGCGGCGCTGTGGGAGCGGCTGCGTGCGCGTTTCGCGGCTTGAAGCGATCGTCGCGCAGGGCGGCCGCATCGGCCTGTGGGGCTGGGGCCGCGAGGGCCGCGCGGCCTACCGCGCGCTGCGTGGCCGGGGCTCGGCACAGCCCTGGCCGCTGACCTTGTTCTGCCGGGCGGACGAGGTCGCCGCCGCGCAAGCGCTGGGCGATCCGGCGCTGACCATCGAGACCGAGCCGAGTGCGGAGCGGTTGTCGGCGTTCGAGGTGGTCATCAAGTCGCCGGGCATCAGCCCGTACAGGCCCGAGGCACAAGCTGCGGCCGCGCGCGGCACGCGCTTCGTCGGCGGCACCGCGCTGTGGTTCGCCGAGCATCCCGACGCGCGCACCGCCTGCGTCACCGGCACCAAGGGCAAGAGCACCACCACTGCGCTGCTGGCGCAGCTGCTGCGCGCCGGCGGCCACCGCACCGCGCTGGCCGGCAACATCGGCCTGCCGCTGCTGGAGCTGATGGACCCGCGGCCGGCGCCGGAGTTCTGGGCGATCGAACTGTCCAGCTACCAGACCGGCGACGTCGCCGTTTCCGGCACGCGGCCGGAGGTGGCGGTGGTGCTGAACGTGTTCCCCGAGCACCTGGACTGGCACGGCAGCGAGCAGCGTTACGTCGAGGACAAGCTGGCGCTGGTGACGCGCGCGCGGCCGCGCCACGCCGTGCTCGACGCCGCCGATCCGCGCCTGGCCGCGCTGCAACTGCCCGACAGCGCGGTGCACTGGTTCAACCGCGACGACGGCTGGCACCTGCGCGGCGAACGGCTGTTCCGCGCCGATCTCGAGGTCATGGACACCGCCGCGCTGCCGCTGCCCGGCCGCCACAACCGCGGCAACCTGTGCGCGGCGCTGGCCGCCATCGAGGCGCTGGGGCTGGACGCACTTGCCTTGGCGCCGGCGGCGCGCGATTTCCGGCCGCTGCCCAACCGCCTGCAATGGCTGGGCGAACGTGGCAGCCTGGGCTACGTCAACGATTCGATCAGCACCACCCCGCACGCGACCCTGGTCGCGCTGGAGTGCTTCGCCGGCCGGCCGGTCGCGGTGCTGGTCGGCGGCCACGACCGCGGCCTGGACTGGCACGGCTTCGCCGCGGCCATGCGCACGCAGGCGCCGCTGGGCATCGTGACGATGGGCGCCAACGGACCGCGCATCCACGAGGTGCTGGCGCCGCTGGCGGCGGAAGGCCGCTTCGCCTTGCGTGCTGCGGCTTGCATGCAGGAAGCGGTGGAGGCGGCGCGGGCGTTGCTGCCGGCCGGCGGCGTGGTGCTGCTCTCGCCGGGCGCGCCGAGCTTCGGCGCGTACCGCGACTACGTGGAGCGGGGCAAGGATTTTGCGAGGGTGGCCGGATTCGACCCGGAGGCGATCGCGGCGATTGCCGGATTGGGGATTGGGTGACGTGGTGCTGTTGCTGGGGTTTTGGAAGCAAAGGCTTTCGCGCCTGTGGCGCGGAAGCTTCCCCCGATCAGGTGTCGAACGCCGCCGCGTATCCCGACGCCACCACCGCCCTCTGCACCGCATCGGCCACCTTCAGGTTGCCGGCGACCAGCTGGCGCGTCTCGCTGCCCTTGCCGTCCAGGCGCGCGGTTGGCGCGCCGCGGAAGTCGCAGACCTTGCCGCCGGCCTCGCGCACCAGCAGCACGCCGGCGGCCACGTCCCAGGCCTTCACCCCGGCCTCGAAGTAGGCGTCGGCGCGGCCGCAGGCCACGTAGGCCAGGTCGAGCGCGGCCGAGCCGCTGCGGCGGATGTCCTCGGCCTGGGCCAGCAGGGCGCGCACGCAGTCCAGCTGCGGCGCCAGGCGCGCGCGCTCGCGCGGCGGGAAGCCGGTGTGGAGCATCGTGCCGGCCAGGTCCTTGCGCTCGGACACGCGGATCTTGCGCTCGTTGAGCTGGGCGCCGGCGCCGCGGCTGGCGGTGAACAGCTCGTTGCGCAGCGGGTCGAAGATCACCGCGTCGGTCGGCTCGCCGTTGTCGACCAGGGCGATGGACACGCAGTAGTGGCCGAAGCCGTGCAGGTAGTTGCTGGTGCCGTCGAGCGGATCGATCACCCACAGCCGGCGCGGGTCCCTGCCGGGCTGCAGGCCGCCTTCCTCGCCGAGCACGCCGTAGTCGGGGTAGGCGCGGCGCAGTTCCTTGACGATGGCCTTCTCGGCGTCGGTGTCGACCTCGCTGGCGTAGTCCATGCGGTCCTTCTGCACCACGTTCAGCGCCGACAGCTTGTTGATGCCCCGCAGCAGCACGTTGCCCCCGGTGCGCGCGGCCTTGACCATGACGGTGACGACGGGGTTGAGCATGGGCAACGACCTCGGAAAAGGCGCGGGGCAGCGAAGCGGCGGGTGGCAAAGAGCGGGCGCGGCGCGGGGCCGGCCGCGCATTCTAGCACCGCCGCCCGCGGCCTCCCCGGCACGTACCATGTGCGCATGCAGACATCCGCAGACAGCGCCGCCGCGCCCGCCGCCGCTCCGGCCGGGAGCATCCGCTTCGTGCTGGTGGGCACCCAGCACACCGGCAACATCGGCGCGGCCGCGCGCGCGCTCAAGACCATGGGGCTGGCGCGGCTGGCGCTGGTGGCGCCCGAGCGGCGCCCGGACGACGAGGCCTACCGCCGCGCTGCCGGCGCCACCGACGTGCTCGACCAGGCTGAGCTCCACGCCGACCTGGCCGCGGCGGTGGCCGACTGCACCCTGGTGCTGGGCTGCACCGCGCGCAGCCGGCGGGTGCAGCTGCACGAGCACGCCCCGCGCCAGGCCGCCGCCGAACTGGTGCGGGCCGCGGCGGCCGGTCCGGTGGCACTGGTGTTCGGGCGCGAGCGCACCGGCCTGAGCAACGAGGAACTGCAGCTGTGCCACGCCGCGGTGCACATCCCGGCCAATCCCGAGTACAGCTCGCTGAACCTGGCCGCGGCGGTGCAGGTGCTGGCCTACGAACTGCGGCTGGCGCTGCTGGACGCGCCGGTACCGGCCGAACCCGCGCCGGCGCTGGCCAGCCACGCGCAGATGGAGGGGTTGTTCGGCCAGCTGGCGCAGGCGCTCGAGGACATCGACTTCCACAAGGGGCGGGCGCCGGACTCGGCCATGCGCAAGCTGCGCCGGCTGTTCCTGCGCGCGGCCCTGGACGAGAAGGAAGTGCGCCTGCTGCGCGGGATCCTGGCCGATGCCCAGCGCATGGCCCGGCTGGCGCGCGCTGCTGGACGGGACGTCGGCGACATCGATTTGTCCTAGACTGGCCGCCGTCACGCGGCATGGGAAGTTCAGTGTGGTCAAGCGCAGCCGGGGAATCGCCGTGCTGGGGTTGCTGTGCCTGTCGTTCTGTGCGGTTGCGTTCGCGCGCCCGCCGGCCGGCGGGCGCGGCGACGATCACGTGCTGGTGCTGGGGCGGATCAGCGACGACCCGGCCGTGCACTACGCCCAGCTCAAGCCCTTGCTGGACTACGTGGTGGCGCACATGCGCGAGGTGGGCATCACCGAGGGGCGCATCCTGATGGCTCCGGACGCGCGCCAGATGGCCAGCTACCTGCGCCGCGGGCGGGTGGACTGGGTGACCGAGACCGCCGGCACCGCCGTGCAGCTGCAGCAGCGCAGCGGTGCCGCGCCGCTGCTGCTGACCGAGCGCGGCGGGGTCAGCCACTACCACACCCTGGTGTTCGCCCGCACCGATTCGCCGGTCGCGCGGCTGGCCGACCTGCGCGGCCGCACCATCGCCCTGCAGGGCGTGGGTTCGACCAGCGCCTACCTGGTGCCGGCCGCGGCCCTGCTCGACGCCGGCCTGCGCCCGCAGATCCTGCTCTCGCCGGAGGACCGCCCCGATCGCGACACCGTGGGCTACGTGTTCGCGCGTTCGGAACTGAATATCGCCGCCTGGGTCGACAAGGGCCTGGTCGACGCCGGTGCGCTGAACAACCTGGACTGGGAGGACCCGCGGCGGGTGCCGCCCTCGTTTCGCGCCCACTTCAAGGTCGTCTACCGCAGCGCGGACTACCCGCGCGCGCTGGAGCTGGTCCGCCCGGGCCTGGATGCGCGCGTGCGCGAGCGCCTGCGCCAGGTCCTGCTCGACGCCGCCGGCGATCCCCAGGCCGGTCCGGCGCTGCAGGCCTTCTTCGGCACCACCCGCTTCCTGGAACTGGACCCGGCCACGCGCGCGGCGCTGCAGCGGTTGGGTGAGGGCGCCGGCCGCGTGCGCGAGGCGATCGAATGAAGCGGCCGCTCCTGGGGCTGCAGGCGCGCATGCTGCTGGTCATCGGCCTGGCGCTGGCGATGGTGCTGGGAGTGACCGCGCTGCTGCTGCACCGGCAGGCGGCGATGCAGCGCGAGGTCGACGTGCTGACGCGCGACGCGGTGCGCGGCATGGCCGCCGAGGGTCTGGTGCAGCGCGGCCGGACCATGACCCAGCAGCTGGCTGATGCGCTGACCAACCCGATGTACTACTCCGACTTGGACCAGATCGGCGCCCTGGTGCGCGCGGCCGCGCGCCAGCCGGACGTGGCCTACGTGCTGGTCCACGACGCGCACGGCCGGCTGATCCACGACGGTTCCTTCGACATCGCCGGCTATGGGCGGCCGATGGACGATCCGCTGGCGGCCAGGGCGATGGCCAGCCGGCGCATGCTGACCCAGTGGAGCGCGCGCACGATGGAGGTGTCGCGGCCGATCCAGATAGGCGGCCAGGTGCTGGGCGGGGTGCGCATCGGCTATTCGCTGGCCAACATTCAGGCCGACCAGGATCGGGCCGTCGGCGCCCTGCGCGAGCGCCTGGACAGCCTGAGCCGGCGGCACATGGGCTGGGGCGCGCTGCTGCTGGGTGCGCTGGTGGTGATGTGCCTGGTGGTGGCCGCCTACCTGCAGCAGGCCTGGGTGCGGCCGATCCGCGGCCTGGCCCAGGCTGCGCGCGCGGTCGGGGTGGGCGACTACGACGCCCCGCGCCCGAGCAGTACGCGCCGCGACGAGATCGGCGAGCTGGTGCGCGCCTTCTCGGACATGATCGATTCGATCGCCCGCCACGACCGCGACGTGCGGCACATGGCCTACACCGACGCGCTGACCGGCCTGACCAACCGCCTGGCCTTCCGCGAGGCGCTGGACCACCGGCTGTTGACGCTGCGCGGCGGCGGGTGCGGGCTAGCGCTGCTGTTCGCCGACGTCGACGACTTCAAGCGGGTCAACGACAGCCTTGGCCACGAGGCCGGCGACGAGGTGCTGGTGCAGTTCGCCGGGCGCATCCGCCAGGCGGTGGAGCGGCTGGGCGGCGACGAGGCGATGGTGGCGCGCTTCGGCGGCGACGAGTTCGTGATCCTGATTCAGGGTGGCGACGTGCGCGCCACCGCCACCGCGCTGGCCGAGCGGATGGTGCACGATCTGGCCGAGCCGCTGACCGTGCAGGGCCGGCAGATCTTCCTGGGCACCTCGGTGGGCGTGACCCTGTTCCCGGAGGACGCCAGCGCCGCCACCGCGCTGATGAAGAACGGCGACGTGGCCATGTACCAGGCCAAGATGGCCGGCAAGAACTGCTTCCGCTTCTACAGCCGGGCCATGGACCAGGCGGTCGAGCGGCGCGTGCGCCTGGAGCACGAGCTGCGCCATGCCTGGGACCGCGGCGAACTGAGCCTGCTCTACCAGCCGATCTACCGGCTGTCCGACAACCAGGTGGTGGGCGCCGAGGCACTGCTGCGCTGGCAGCATCCGGAACTGGGCTCGATCTCGCCGACGGTGTTCATCGAGGTGGCCGAACAGAGCGGGCTGATCGAACAGATCGGCCCGCGCGTGCTGGCCGCCGCCTGCCAGGCCGCGGCGCGCTGGCAGGGCGGACACGAGGCGCCGTTCGTGTCGGTCAACATCTCCCCGCGCCAGCTGCGCAACGGCGACCTGCCCGAGGTGGTCGCCGCCTGCCTGCGCCAGACCGGGCTGTCGCCGCTGCGCCTGCACCTGGAGCTGACCGAGACCGCGGTGATCGGCGACGAGGCGCTGGCCAGCGCGGTGCTGGCCAAGCTGCACCGCACCGGCGTGCGGGTCTGGCTGGACGACTTCGGCACCGGCTTCTCCGGCCTGAGCCACCTGCGGCGGGTGCCGGTGGACGGGGTCAAGATCGACCGCAGCTTCATCGTCGACCTGCAGCGCAACCCCGACGACCTGGCCCTCACCACCGCGATCATCGCCATGGCCCATTCGCTGGGCGTCACCGTGGTCGCCGAGGGGGTGGAGAAGCCGGGCCAGTTCGACCTGCTGCGCGAGCGCGGCTGCGACCTGGCCCAGGGCTACTGGCTGGGCTACCCGCTCAACGCGGCCGAGTTCGCCCAGCTGCTGGGTTGAGCGCGCGCGCTCCTACGGATGACGTGCGTTTCTACGGATCCCCGTAGGAGCGCACCGCAGGGGCGCGATTGCCCGCCGGTGAAGCCCATCGCGCCCCTGCGGTGCACTCCTACGACGGGGACCAGTGCAGCCACAGCGCCTGCAGCATTCCCAGCAGGTTGCCGGACAGCAGTATGCAGGCGGCCACCGCGGCGATGCCCAGCGCCCAGGCGAGCAGCAGCAGCGCGCCGTCGCGTTCGAGCAGGGCGAGCACGTACACCAGCAGCAACAGGCCGAACGGATAGTTGGTCAGCGGGATCGGCAACGACAGCAGCAACCCCAGCAGGAACAGCAGCAGGCCGGTGAACATGCCGGCCCAGCGCGCATCGACCAGCACCGCCAGGCGCGGCCGCACCAGCTTCTCCAGCCAGGCCAGCGGCCGCGCGGTCGCTTCGCGGAAGCGCGCCACGCTGCCGCGGTAGGGGCCGCGGCGGGCGACGAAGCCGGGTATCCACGGCCGCCGCAGGCCGACCAGCATCTGCAGCCCGGCCAGCATCACCAGCGGTCCGCTGGTGGCGCCGGCCACGCCGGGGATGGGGATGAACGCCGGCAGCACGCCGATCAGCAGCAGCAGGCCGAAGGCGCCGCGCTGCAGCTCGGCGAGCATGTCGGCCAGACGCACGCGCTCGTCGGCCGCGCCGTCGCTGGCCATCTGCGCCAGCAGGCCGCGCAGCCCGGCGTCGGCCGCCTGCCCGTCCGCCGCAGGCTTATCCGGTGAGGTCGTCGCCATCGTCCTCGGCCAGCCGCTGCAGCAGCAGCTTGTCGATGCGGGCGCCGTCCAGGTCGACCACCTCGAAGCGCCAGCCGGCCCAGTCGAAGTGCTCGCCCACCCGCGGGATGCGGCCGAAGCGCTCGATCACCAGCCCGGCCAGGGTGTGGTAGCCGCCGTCCTCCTGGTCGGGCAGGGCGATGCCGCCGAGCACCTCGCGCAGGTCGTCGTTGGCCAGCGAGCCGTCCACCAGCAGCGAGCCGTCCTCGCGCTCGACCACCAGCGCGCCGGCGTCCGGGCCGCGCTCCTCGGCGGCCAGGGCGTGGTGGCGGCCGACCACCGCGTTGAGCAGGTCGTTGAGGGTGACCATGCCCTGGATCTCGCCGTACTCGTCCACCACCAGCGCCAGCGACTGCTGCTCTTCGCGCAGGATCTCCAGCAGCTTCATCGCGTGGGTGGACTCGGACACGAACAGCGGCGGGCGCAGGGTCGAGAACAGGTCCGGGCGTGGGTCGCCGAAGCGGTCCAGCAGCGACTTGACCTCGAGTACGCCGACCACGTCCTGGTCGCTGCCGCGGTAGACCGGGAAGCGCGAGAAGCGCGACTGGCGCATGGTCGCCAGGTTCTGCGCGTAGGGCGCGGCCATGTCCAGCCAGGCGATGCGCTTGCGCGGGGTCATCAGGCTGTCGGCGGTGCGGTCGCCCAGGCGCAATACCCGGTTGACCATGTTGCGCTCGTCGTCGTCGATCACGCCCTGCTCGTGGCCCTCGCTGACCAGCAGGCGGATCTCCTCCTCCGATACCGCGCTGCGGGCGTCGTCGCGGATGCCCAGCAGGCGCAGCACCGCGCGGTTGATCGCGCCCAGCACCAGCACCAGCGGGCGGGCGATGCGCGCCAGCCCGTCCAGCGGGATGGCCACCACCGCGGCGATGCCCTCGGCGTTGGTCAGCGCCAGGCGCTTGGGGATCAGCTCGCCGAAGATCACCGAGGCCGAGGTGATCACCGTCACCGCCACCGCCGCGCCGATCACCGAGGCGTAGCGCGGCGCCAGCGGGATCCACGGCGCCAGCCAGGCGGTGACCACCTCGCCCAGGGCGTCGCCGCCGAGCACGCCGGTAAGCACGGTGATGCCGGTGATGCCGATCTGCACCGTCGACAGCAGGTTGTCCGGGTGTTCGGCCAGTTCCAGCGCGGTGCGCGCGCCGCGGCTGGTCTGCGCCATTTGCTTCAGGCGCACCTTGCGCGAGGTCATCAGCGCCATCTCCGAGATCGCGAAGAAGGCGTTGAGGACGATCAGGAACAGGACCACGGCCAGCTCAAGCACGCGCGCGGACTCCATGGCGCGGCCGCCGGCCGCGGGCGGTCGGGGCTAAAGGGCGGGCAGCCGTGGCCAGGCGGCGGGCGGGGGAGGGGTCGGGGTCCATAGGGGTGCGCGCGCGGGGGCGGGCGCCGGCGAATTCTAGCAAACGCGGACCGGGCGCCCGCCGCCGGCGCGCCCTTCACCTGCGTCGGCGCGGCACGGCCGCGCGGAATTGGCGGCGGCGGTCATCGAACCGTCATAATCCGCCCCCGACAGGCCGTCCCTCCCGCGACGGCGGAACCTGCCCGATGTTCTCCCTGCAGACGATCTTCGGCTCCGGCCAGCAGTTCTACACCCTGCTCGACGAGGCGGCCGAGGCGGCGTACGAGAGCGCCCGCGCCCTGCACGCGATGATGCGCGCGTCCGACCGTCAGCCGGCGCTGAACGCCTTCAAGCTGGCCCGCCTGCGCGAGCGCGCGGCCTCGGACAAGATCGGCCGCGCGCTGGTGGACAGCTTCATCACCCCGTTCGAGCGCGAGGACATCGAGGCGCTGGGCTCGGCGCTGTACAAGATCCCCAAGCAGATCGAGAAGTTCGCCGACCGCTATTCGCTGGCCACCACCCATCTGGAGCACATCGACTTCGCCCCGCGCGCGGCCATGCTCGAGCAGGCCGCCGGGGTGGTGGTGGAGATGGTGCGCGAGCTGAACAAGATGGACCTGACCCGGATGAGCGCGCTCAACGAGAAGCTGCGTTCGCTGGAGAACGAGGCCGACCGGCTGATGCTGGAGCTGTACCGGGAGATCTACTCCGGGCGCATGGACAACCTGCAGATGTTCCTGCTCAAGGAGTTCTTCGAGATCCTGGAGAAGGCCATCGACCGCTGCCGCGAGGCCGGGGTGGTGGCCTACCAGATCGTGCTGAAGAATTCCTGATGGTTGCGCGAATGGACGGGGAGATCATCGGCTTCGATGGCACCGGCCATGCCGGCGCTGAAGGGAGGCGGGCATGCTGAGCCTGGTCGTCCTGGTGATCGTGGTGGCGCTGGTGTTCGAGTTCATCAACGGCTTCCACGACACCGCCAACTCGATCGCCACGGTGGTGGCGACCAAGGTGCTCAGCCCCGGCGCGGCGGTGATCCTGGCGGCGCTGATGAACCTGGTCGGCGCGCTCACCGGCACTGCGGTGGCGGCCACCATCACCTCCGGCATCGTCAACACCGCGGTGGTCCACGCCGACTCGCAGTTCGTGCTGTGCGCGCTGTTGGGGGCGATCGTGTGGAACCTGATCACCTGGTGGAAGGGCCTGCCGTCCTCGTCCTCGCACGCGCTGATCGGCGGCCTGTGCGGGGCCGCGCTGGCCGCCTCCGGCGGCGACTGGCACGCCATCCTGTGGTCCGAGAGCGTCGGCGACTGGACCCGCAACAAGGGCCTGCTGTGGAAGGTGCTGGTGCCGATGGTGACCTCGCCGGTGGCCGGCTTCGCTATGGGGGTGGCGGTGATGGTGCTGCTGTACGCGCTGATCGCCGGCATGGCGCGCAGCGGCGGCCCGCTGCGGCGCTGGTCGCGGCCGCGCTGGGTCAACGCGTTCTTCGCCAAGGCGCAGGTGCTGTCGGCGGCGTACATGGGCTACGCCCACGGCCACAACGATGCGCAGAAGACCATGGGCATCATCGCCATGACCCTGATCGGCGCCCAGGCCGGCGGCGCGCTCGACCAACTGCCGCCGTGGCTGGCCTTCATGCATCCGCACGGCGGCGACGGGGTGGCGCTGTGGATCGTGCTGACCTGCGCGGTGGTGATGGCCGCCGGCACCGCCACCGGCGGCTGGAAGATCATCAAGACCCTCGGCCACAAGATGGTGCGTCTGCATCCGATCCACGGCTTCGCCGCCGAGGTCAGCTCGGCCACCATCCTCACCGTCGCCGCCCACTTCGGCATGCCGGTGTCGACCACCCACAGCATCTCCACCGCGATCATGGGCGTGGGCTTCGCCAAGAACCCGCGCGCCCTGCGCCTGAGCGTGATCGAGCGCATCGTATGGGCGTGGATCCTGACCATCCCCGCCGCCGGTGCGGTCGGCTGGCTGCTGCTGAAGGGGTTGCAGGTGGTGGGGTTGGCGTAGGGGGCTTGGAGTCGGGACCGGGGACCGGGACCCGGGACCCGGGAAAAGTGCAAGCCTCGGCCTTTGCTCGTCATTCCCGCGTAGGCGGGAATCCATGCCGAGATACTTTCAATTCAAGCAATCCGCTTCAACTTGAAGCGATGCGAGCATGGATTCCCGCCTACGCGGGAATGACGGCAAAAGCAAGTGCCGTACGCTTTCCGGGTCCCCGCTCCCGCTCCCGCTCTCCGCCCGTAGATTGCCTCCCATGACCTCTCTTCCGCCCACCGCCAACGGGCGCATCCGCGCGATCCTCGAGGCCATCCGCGCGGTGCCGGCCGGGCAGGTGGCCGGCTATGGCGAGATCGCCCGCCGCGCTGGCCTGCCGGGGCGGGCGCGGCTGGTGGCGCGGGTGCTGCGCGAACACGGCGCGCCGGACCTGCCCTGGCACCGCATCCTGCGCGCGGACGGGCGGATCGCCTTTCCCGAGGGCTCGCGCGGTTTCCGCGAGCAAAGCCAGCGCCTGCGCGCCGAGGGCGTGCGCGTCGAGCGCGGGCGCGTGCTCGGCCGGCGCGCCGCGGCCAGCCTGGACGAGCAGGTCTGGGGACCGGACTGAAGGCCGCGGCCGCCGCGCTCAGCGGCCGCCCGGCGAGCGGCCGTTATCATGCGGCTCCTTTTCGCCAAGCCGTGGTCGTGCCGATGCCTCCGTTCACTCCCGCCGTCCGTGCCCTGCTGATCGCCAACGGCGTGGCTTTCCTGCTGCAGTGGCTGCTGGGCGAAGCGTTCACGATGCATCTGGCGCTGTGGCCGCTGGGTTCGGCCGGGCTGGTCGCCGGTGGCGGCTTCATGCCCTGGCAGCTGCTGACCTCCGGCTTCCTGCACGCCAGCATCGGCCACCTGTTCTTCAACATGCTGGCGCTGTGGATGTTCGGCGCGCCGCTGGAGCTGGTGTGGGGGCAGAAGCGCTTTTTGACCTTCTATTTCGTCTGCCTGCTCGGCGCGGCGCTGTGCCAGCTGGTGGTGGCCAGCTGGCTGCTGCGAGAGGGCCAGCTGGCGACCACGATCGGCGCCTCCGGCGGGGTGTTCGGGGTGCTGCTGGGCTTCGGTATGGTGTTCCCCGAGCAGCGCCTGGTGATCTTCCCGATCCCGGTGCCGATCCGCGCGCGCTGGGCGGTGGTGGTGTTCGGCGCGGCCGAGCTGCTGTTCGCCTGGACCGGCTGGCAGCCGGGCGTGGCCCATTTCGCCCACCTGGGCGGGCTGCTGTTCGGCTGGCTGCTGATCCGCTACTGGCGCGGGCAGCCGCCGTTCGGCCGCGGCGGCGGGCGCCGGCCGCCGCTGCGCAGCGTGCGCTGAGGTCCCTGGGGAACGGGCTTATCGATCCGGCCCGTGACGAAACGGCCGCAAGGCGCGCTCAGCGCCAGACGACGATCTGGTCCGCCTGCGGCCGCAGCATCGGGTTGCCGGGCTTGCACTGGAAGGCGCCGGCGAAGGCGGCCTGGTCCTGCAGCGGGCCGTTGCTGCGCAGCGGGCCGGGAGCGCTGGCCAGGCTGGTCGCGCGCACCGCGGCTTCCTGCGGCGAGACCTGCTGCGCCCACAGCTGCGCCCAGCTGCGGAAGAAGGTCTGCTTGGCGCCCTCGTTGGGCGCGACCTGGGCGTTGGTGTAGGCGTCCCAGGCCAGTTCGACGCCGGACAGGTCGGCCAGGTTCTCGTCGCGGGTCAGGGCGCCGTTGACGCGGGTGCCGGCCAGGCCCGGATAGGGGTAGCTGTCGTACTGGGCCGCCAGCTTGTCGCCGAGCGCGTTCCAGGCGGCCAGGTCGGCCGGGGTCCACCAATCGCGCAGCTCGCCCTTGGCGTCGATCATGCGGCCCTTGGCGTCGAAGCCGCGGGTCAGTTCGTGGCCGACCAGGGCGCCGAACGAGCCGTACAGCGCCGACAGGTCGCGGCTGGCGTCCAGCACCGGCGGCTGCAGCACCGCGGCGGTGACGATCAGGCGGTTCTGGGTCAGGTCGTAGGCCAGCGCCGGCTGCTGCGGCAGCACGTTCCAGCGGCGGTCGGCGTTGCCCCGGCCGATCCGCTTCATTTCCTGGGTGTGGCGCCAGGCCGAGGCGATCAGCATGTTGCCGCCGAAGCTGCCGCGGCCCATCGGCTGCACGCTGTAGTCCAGGTCGCGGCGCGGCGCGCCGATCTCGATGTTCAGGCCGGCCAGCTTGGCCTTGGCCTCGGCCTTGGCCGGGGCACTCATCCAGGCGTTGCGCTCGAGCGCGCGGGCGAGCGCGTCGCGCACGCCGGCGGCGATGTCCTCGGCCAGCTTGCGGGTCGGGGCCGGCAGGTAGCGGGCGGTGTACTCGCGGCCCAGCATCGGGCCGGCGGCGGTGTTGATGGCGTCCAGCACCTGCGCCCAGCGCGGCGGCGGCGCCTGCAGGCCGTCCAGCACGCGGCTGCGGAAATCGAAGGACGCATCGCGCCAGGCCTTGGCCAGGTAGGGCGCCATGGCGTCGCCGACCCGCCAGCGCAGGTAGGCCTTCCATTCGTCGGCCGGCAGGCTGGCGACCAGCTGGTCGATCTGCGCGAACAGCTGCGGGTCGGCGATCGACACGGTGTCGTCGTTGACGCCCTGGGCCTTGAGGAAGTCCTGCAACTGCAGGTTGCGGTACTGCTTCTTCAGGTCGGCCACGGCGACCGGCTTGAAGTTGTTGAAGGGATTGACCAGCTGGTCCAGCGGCCGCGAGGCGCGCGCCAGCCGGGTCTCGACGTCGATGACCTGGGCCAGCTGCTTGTCGAGCTGGTCGGCCGGGGTGCCGGTCAGGGCCAGGATCTGCTTGACGTAGGCGCCGTAGCGGCCGAGCAGGCCGCGCGCGTCGGCGTCCTGGCGGGTGTAGTAGGCCGGGTCGGACAGGCCGGTACCGCCTTGCAGGAAGTAGCCGATGTGGCGGTCCAGTGCGTTCAGGTCCACGTCGGCGCTGAAGTTGAACGCCACCGGGATGCCGACCTGGTGCAGGGCGGCGATCGCGGCCGGGACGTCCTTGGCGCGCTTGATGCCGTTGATGCGGTCCAGCAGCGGCGCGATCGGGCGGGCGCCGTCGGCTTCCACCGCCGCCTCGTCCAGGCCGCTGGCCCAGAAGTCGCCCAGCAGCTTCTGCACGTTGTTCTGCGGGGCGGCCATGGCGGCGTCGAGCAGGGCCTTCTGCTGCTGGCGGGTGTAGTCGCGCATCGTGCCCAGCGCGGAGATCGCGCCCAGCCCGTCCGGCAGCGGGTTGGCCTTCAGCCAGTCGGCGTTGGCCGCGGCGTAGAAATCGGTGCATTCGGCGCTGACGGGCGGGGCCTTGGTCGTCTTTTTCTTGGCCTTGGCGGCGGCCGCGGCGTCGCTGGCGGCCAGGGCGGCCAGCAGGGACAGGCAGAGCAGGGCGGGCTTGAGCGACGCGGGGCGCGGATACGGCATCGAACGGGTCCGGGGCGGAAAGGCGGCGCATTCTAGCAATGCGGCCAGGCCACCGATGTCCACGCCGGTTCTCCGCCGCGCGGGCCCGCAAGGGCGGTGGCGACGGCCGTGCTTGTCGATCGCGTGCCGCCGGAACATGCGGATCGAGCGGCCCGCGGTTATATCGATATGCGGATGCGTGCAGGAAAACCCGGGGAAAACGGTGCTTTTCGCGTTGACAGGCCGAAGGGGTGCTTCGCTAATGGAGCAACGGTGTCAACGGGGAATCCGGCATGCGTCATCGACCTCGCGCCTCGCTCCCATCGGTCGTGCTGGAGGGCTCCCTGGCACTGGCCGGGCTGGCGACGCCGGCACGGGCGCAGGATGTGCTGACGGACGATTCGTCTCGGTCCAAGGACCTGTCGGCGCTGATCGTCACCGGCGAGCGCGGCGGCACGACCGCCGCCGCCGCCGACAGCGCGGTGCCGGTCACGCTGCCGACCGGCGAGGACCTGCGCCGCACCGGCAAGACCGGTACGCGCGCGTGACGTTCCTGCTTTGAAATCCGAGGGCGATCCGGCCATGAGCCAGGCAATACTCACCCGCCGCCGCTTGCTCGGCGCCGGCGGCGCGGCGCTGGGGGCGCTGGCGCTGGCCGGCGCGCGCGATGCGGCCGCGACGACG
>JASGEB010000166.1:0-3478 GCA_047606785.1 Pseudoxanthomonas sp. | reverse complement strand
GACCGCGGCGCGTGGCGGCGGCGCGCTGCAGCCGCCCATCCAGAACGCCGCCAGTGCGGCCAAGGCGGCCAGGCGCCCGCCGCGTGCCGCGCCGGGCACGGCGGCCCTCACAGCTTCACCTTCACGCCGATCGCGTAGGTGCGCCCGTATTCCTCGTACTGCTGGGTGTAGCGGCGCGAGCCGGTGTAGCGCTCCAGCGGCTCGTCCAGCAGGTTGGAGGCGTCAAAGTACAGGTCGACGTTGCGGGTGAGCTCGTACTCCAGGCTGAAGTCCAGCTCGGTGTTGGGCGCGACGTAGATGTCCAGCAGCTTGCTGGTGCCCAGTTCGTCCAGGTAGTCGCTGCGGTAGACCGCCGACAGGCGCGCGGAGACGCCGTACTTCTCGTAGCCGACGAAACCGCTGTAGACGTGCTTGGAAGTGCGCGGCAGCACCAGGTCGTGGTCGCTGCGACCGGCCAGGGACGGATCGAAGCGGGTATCCACCCAGGTGGCGCTGGCGCCGACCAGCAGACCGTCCCAGCCATCGGGCAGGAAATCCAGCGGCTGCTGCCAGTTGAATTCGGCGCCCAGCACCTTGGCGTCGCCGCCGTTCATCGGCACGGTCACGTCGTAGCCGTCGTAGTCGGCGCTGTTCTGGGTGACGGTATCGACGATGTAGCCGTCGATCCACTTGCGGAACAGCCCGAGCGATACGATGCCGGCCTTGCCGATGTACTTCTCGAAGGACAGATCCAGGTTGGTGGACTCGTACGGCTTGAGGTCGGGATTGCCCAGTTCGACTTCCTCGTCGTCCTCGTCGATCGAGGCATGCGGCGAGGCCTGCGCCAGCGACGGGCGCGCCACGGTCTTGTTGAGCGCGCCGCGCAGCACCCAGTCGTGGCCGCCGTCCCAGCGCAGGTGCAGGCCCGGCAGCACGTTGGTGTAGCTGGTGCTGGCCTGCAGCGGGGTGACCGTGAACGAATCGCCGTCCTCGCTGGCGTCGACCTGGTAGCCCTCGGCCTGGAAGCGGGTGTTCTCCATGCGTACGCCGGCGATCATCTGCAGGGCGCCGATGTCCCAGGTGCCCATCGCGTAGGCGGCCAGGACGTCCTCGCGCGAGTTGTAGTCCTCCGACAGCGCGCTGATGGCGTTGCTGCCGGCATCGTCCTCGTCGGCGCTGTACTCGGAGCCGTACGCGGCCCAGTAGGCGCGCAGCACCGAGGAACTCAGCACTTCGCCGAGCGAGGTGCGGCGATGGCTGGGCGCGGCCACGGTCCAGCTGGAGATGTCGATCGACGGGCCATCGGACAGATCGGTCTCGTTCTTGTCCACGTCGCGGCGCTGCCAGCGGCCGTACAGGCCCATCTTGTAGCTGGAATGCTCGCCGTCGAAATGGACGTTGACCTTGGCGGTGTAGACGTCGTCGGCGGTGTAGCCCGGCGAGAGCACAAACTTGTTGAACTTGTAGTTGTCGTTGTAGTACCAGTCGTCGCTGGAGAAGGTGATCTCCGGCAGCCCGCCGGTCTCGTCGATGGTGGCGTCCAGGTCGTCGCCCTTGTACTTGAAGCGCGCCTCGATCTCGCTCACCCGCTCGCGGGTGCGGTTGTAGCCGACCTCGTAGTCGATCCCGGCCGCGCCCAGGCGGTTCTCGCCGCCGAAGCTCACCACCCCGGTCTCCTGGGTCTTGGTGCGCCAGCGCACCCGCTTGCTGATGTCGTCCACCGGCGCGCTGTAGGTGCCGTCGCCGTTGGCGACCACGTCGTCGGCATCGAATTCGATCACCGTGTTCTGGCGGGTCTCGGCGTCCTTGTAGTGGCTGTACAGGCTGCGGAAGTAGTAGCGGTCGTCCTCGTCCGGATGCCAATCCAGGTTGAGGTTGGCGCCGTAGCGGGTGCGCTCGACGTAGTATTTGCGGCGCGACTGCGAGGTCATGAACGGGTCGCCGTTGTCGAGCAGCTCGTAGTCGCCCTCGGTGTTGTCGGACTGGAAGGTGCGGTCCTGGTAGTTGGCGCCGAAGGCCACGCCGAAAGTGTTGTCGGCGAACAGGTCGCTGTAGTTGAACGAGCCCTTGGGGCTGGTCTTGCCGCTGAGGGTCTGGTGGTTGGCCTCGAGCTTGGCGCGGATGCTGCGGCCGTCGCGGTCGAACGCCGAGGCGGTCTCGACCTCGATCGCGCCGCCGATGGAATCGCCCGGCATGTCCGGGGTGACCGACTTGACCACCTTCAGCCGCTCGGTGGACTCGGACGGGATCAGGTCCAGCGGCATGGTGCGGCTGTCGGTCTCGGGGGTGCCGAGGGCGATGCCGTCGACGCTGACGCTGTTGAACGCCGGGTCCAGGCCGCGGATCACCACGTAGCGGCCCTCGCCCTGGTCGCGGGTGACGCTCACCCCGGGCAGGCGCTGCAGCGATTCGGCCACGTTCTGGTCGGGGTAGTTGCCGATGTCGTCGGCGGCCACCACGTCCAGGATGGCGGCGGCGTCGCGCTTGATGTCGATCGCGCGCACCTGCGACTGCAACTGCGGGTGCACGACCAGGCGGTCCAGGTCGAGCGCTTCGGCGGCGGGCGCGGCGACGGTCTCGTCGGCACGGGCGAGCGGGGAAATCGCGGGCAAGGCCAGAGCGATCGCCAGCGCGAGGCGATGAGGGGTGGGCATGGCGGCGGGTCCAGGGTGGGTAGATTTGCGCCGCGCACCTTATGTCCGCCAGGTTGCACCGTCGTGACACTTGCCCCGGGGCGTGCCCTGGCCACGGCCGCCGCGGCTGCGGCACACTGGCGCCTCCGCCTGCCGCCGGTCCTGCACATGAAAGTCGTGGAAGTGAAACACCCGCTGGTTAGGCACAAGATCGGCCTGCTGCGCGACGCCTCGCTGAGCACCAAGGGCTTTCGCGAACTGGTCGGCGAACTGGGCACGCTGCTGGCCTACGAGGCCACCGCCGACCTGGAAACCGAGACGGTGACCGAACAGGGCTGGGCCGGGCCGGTGCCGGTCGAGCGCATCGCCGGCGCCAAGATCACCCTCGTGCCGATCCTGCGCGCCGGCCTGGGCATGCTGCCGGGCGTGCTGGCGCTGATCCCGGCCGCGCGGGTCAGCGTGGTCGGCCTGCAGCGCGACGAGGAAACCCTGCAGCCGGTGCCCTACTTCGAACGCCTGACCGGCCGCCTGACCGAGCGCGACGCGCTGATCCTCGACCCCATGCTGGCCACCGGCGGCACTCTGATCGCCACCATCGCCATGCTCAAGCGCGCCGGCGTGCGCCGGGTCAAGGGCATCTTCCTGGTCGCCGCGCCGGAGGGCCTGGCGGCGGTCGAGGCCGCGCACCCGGACGTGGAGATCTACACCGCCGCCTTAGACCAGCGGCTCAACGACAAGAGCTACATCCTGCCCGGCCTGGGCGACGCCGGCGACCGTATCTTCGGCACGCGGGTTGCGTAGGAGCGCACCGCAGGGGCGCGATTGGCTTTTGATCCGCAGGGAAAGCCAATCGCGCCCCTGCGGTG
>JASGEB010000165.1:0-12557 GCA_047606785.1 Pseudoxanthomonas sp. | reverse complement strand
GCGGATTCGATGGAGGTCGGCAGTGTACGTACGCCGTGCGCCGCCGATCCATGGCCTGCCCGGGCCACCCGGCCCGCGCGTCGCGCGCCGCCGCCGCCGGGCAGGCCATGGATCGGCGGCGCACGGCGTACGTACACTGCCGACCTCCATCGAATCCGCAAGGCTTCGCTCGATGCCCCTGCCACGCCTGCTGCTGCCGTTGCTGTTCGTCTTTCCCCTCGCCGTCACCGCCGCCGATGCGCCGCCCGCGGCGATCTCGGCCGACGCGCTGGCCGCGCACGTGCGCACGCTGGCCTCCGACGCCTTCGAGGGGCGTGCGCCGGCCTCCGCGGGCGAGGACCGCACGGTCGCCTACCTGGTCGACCAGTTCCGCAAGGCCGGCCTGCAGCCGGGCGGCGAGCACGGCGGCTGGACCCAGGCCGTGCCGCTGGTGCGCGCCGAGGTGGACGGGCCGGTGGCGGCATCCATCGACGTGGCCGGCCACCATCGCGTGCTGGCCAACGGTCAGGACGTGGTGCTGCAGACCCTGCAGCCGCTGGCGCGCGTGCATCTGCAGAAGGTGCCGATGGTGTTCGTCGGCTACGGCATCGACGCGCCGGAACGGCACTGGGACGACTACAAGGGCGCCGACCTGCACGGCAAGCTGGCCGTGGTGCTGGTCAACGACCCGGATTTCGAGACGCCGCAGCCGGGCGCCTTCGACGGCCGTGCGCTGACCTACTACGGGCGCTGGACCTACAAGTTCGAGGAACTGGCCCGGCGCGGCGCCGCCGGCGTGCTGATCGTGCACGAGGACGCGCCGGCCGCCTATGGCTGGGCGACGGTGCAGGCCTCGGGCACCGCGCCGGTGTTCGACATCCAGCGTGCCGATGCGATGGCCGCGCACACGCCGGTGCGCGGCTGGATGCAGCGCGCGGTGGCGGTGCAGCTGTTCGCGGACGCCGGGCTGGATTTCGAGGCCGCCAAGCACGCCGCCCAGCGCGCCGACTTCCGCCCGCTGGCGCTGGGCGATGCGACCTTCTCGGCCGACTTCAAGGTCAAGCGCGAGCAGGTGGTCAGCCGCAACGTCATCGCCCGGCTGCCCGGCCGCACGCATGCGGACGAGGCGGTGATCTTCTCCGCGCACTGGGACGCCTTCGGCATCGGCGCGCCGGACGCCGGCGGCGACCGCGTGCGCCACGGCGCGGTGGACGACGGCACCGGCGTGGCCAGCGTGCTGGAACTGGCGCGCGTGTTCGCCGCCGGCCCGCGCCCGCAGCGCAGCGTCTACTTCATCGCCTGGACCGCCGAGGAGAAGGGCCTGCTGGGTTCGAGCTACTACGCCGCGCACCCGCTGGTGCCGCTGGTCAGGACCGCCGCGGTGATCAACATGGAGATGTTCAGCCCGGACGGGCCGACCCGCGACATCGCCTCGTGGGGCCATGGCAAGGTCTCGCTGGAGGGCGAACTGGCGCAGGTGGCGCAGGATGCCGGGCGCACGCTCTCGCCCGACCCGAGCCCGGAGGCCGGTTTCTTCTACCGCGCCGACCATTTCCCGTTCGCCCGCGCCGGCGTGCCGGCGATCACCGTCGGCCCCGGGCTGGACATGCTCGACGGCGGCACGGCGCACGGCAGCGCGCTGCGCAAGGCCTACTTCGCCTGCTGCTACCACCAGCCCGGCGACCGCTGGCGCGACGACTGGGACGCCACCGGCCAGGCCGCCGACACCGAGCTGGTGCGCGCGCTAGGCCAGCGCATCGCCGACAGCCGCGACTGGCCGCAGTGGCTGCCCGGTTCGGAGTTCCGCGCCGCGCGCCAGGCCAGCGCGCAGCAGCGCGGCGATTGATCCGCTAAGCCGGCAGGGCCAGGTCGTCGAGCAGCGCGCGCAGGAAGCGCGCCGCTTCGACGCCGGTGCAGGCGCGGTGGTCGAAGGTCAGCGACAGCGGGATGACCTTGTGCGACTCGAAGCCGCCGAGCACCGGGGTCATCTGGTGGCGGGCGCGGCCGGCGGCGACGATGGCCACGCACGGCGGCACCACCACCGGGGTGGCGTAGCGGCCGGCGAACATGCCGAAGTTGCTCAGCGAGATGGTGTAGCCGGTGAGTTCGCCGGCGGGGATGCTGCGGTCCAGGACCTGCGCGCGCAGGCGGTCGATGCCGTCGCGCACGCCGCGCGCGTCGAGCAGGTCGGCGTTGCGCAGCGCCGGCACGAACAGGCCGTCGTCGCTGTCCACCGCGATGCCGACGTCCACGTGCGGGTGCAGGGTGCGGGTGAGCGCGTCGCCGTCGAACCAGGCGTTGAGGGCCGGCACCGCCCGGCAGGCGGCGACGATGGCGCGCACCAGGCGCACGCTGACGTCGTTGCCGGGGGTCCAGGCGTGGATGTCGGCATCGTCGTTGATCGTGGTGGCGACCACCTTGGCGTGCGCGTCGGCCATTACCCGAGCCATGTTGCGGCGCACGCCCTTGAGCTGCTCGGGCTGGCCGCTGGCAGAGACTGACGGCGGCCGGGTGCGGATCGGCCTGCCGGTGGCGGAGAGCTGGGTGCGTTGGTTTTCCCTTCTCCCTTCGGGAGAAGGTGCCCGAAGGGCGGATGAGGGTACGGCGACCGGCGCCGTTCCCGCTTGCACCGTACCCTCACCCCCAACCCCTCTCCCGATGGGAGAGGGGAGCAGGGCGGCCGGATTCGCCGCTGCCTGCTTGAGGTCGTCCATGGTCACCACGCCGCCTTCGCCGCTGGGGTGCACCCGCGCCAGGTCGACGCCGAGCTTGCGCGCCATCGCCCGCACCGCCGGCACCGCGCGCACGCCGCCGACGCTGACCGCGCCTTCGACCTGGACCGCGCTGGATGCCTGCATCGCGCCGACCACGGTGCCGGCGTCGGCGGCGGTTTTCTCGGCGGCGGTCGCGGCTTGTGTGGGCGCCGCCGCCGCTGTGGCTTGCGTGCCCTCGCCCCCGGCTCGTCTGCCCGAGGGAGCGGGGGGCGGAGCGGTGTGGTGATGGCCGGTGTCCTGGCCTTCGGCGCGCTGCGGGCGCGCGGGGTCGGGCTCGAACTCGGCCAGCATCGCGCCGGTGGCGACCACCGCGCCGGGGCCGCCGGCCAGCCTGACCACCTTGCCGGACACCGGCGAGGGCACTTCCACCACCGCCTTGGCGGTCTCCATTGACACCAGCGGCTCGTCCAGGCCGATCGGGTCGCCTTCCTTGACGAACCACTCGACGATGGTGGCGTCGGGCAGGCCTTCGCCGAGGTCGGGGAGGTGGAAGGTCTTGGTGTCGGTCATGGTGGATCTCTCGGTTGGTCCTGTTCCCTGCCTTGCGTGCCGGGCAGAGGATGCTTCTGCGGTGGTGCGGGAGGGCCGGCATCGGCGGCGACGGCCGATCAAGAGCACCCCTCCCCGACTCTCCCATTCGCCTGCGGCGAAAGGGAAGGGGCAAAACCCCTTATAGCCTGTGGCGAAAGGAAGAGGGCTCTCAGCCCTTCGCCAGCGTCTGGCGCGCGGCCTGGACGATGCCGGCGACGCTCGGCAGGTATTTCATCTCCAGCCGGAACAGCGGGATGTGGGTGTCCGGGCCGGTGACCCGCGCCACCGGCGCGAGCAGGTCGTACAGGCATTCCTCGGCCAGGCGCGCGGCGATCTCGGCGCCGAAGCCGGCGGTGCGCGGCGCTTCCTGCACCACCACGCAGCGGCCGGTGCGCGCCACCGACTCGGCGATGGTGGCGAAGTCCAGCGGCCGCAGGGTGGCCACGTCGATGACCTCGGCGCTGATCCCTTCCTGCGCCAGCGCCTCGGCCGCTTCCAGGGTCTCCTTGACCTGCGCGCCCCAGGTCACCAGGGTGACGTCGCGGCCCTCGCGCAGGACGAAGCACACGTCCAACGGCAGCGCCTGGCCGTCGTCGGGCACGCGCTCCTTGTACTGGCGGTAGATGCGCTTGGGCTCGTAGAAGACCACCGGGTCCGGGTCGCGGATCGCCGCCAGCAGCAGGCCGTAGGCGCGCTGCGGCGAGGACGGCAGCACCACCCGCAGGCCGGGCACGTTGGCGAAGATCGCTTCGTTGGCTTCCGAATGGTGCTCGGGCGCGCGGATGCCGCCGCCCCAGGGCACGCGCACCACCAGCGGGCAGGTCAGGCGGCCGCGGGTGCGGTTGCGCAGGCGCGCGGCGTGGCAGATCAGCTGGTCGACCATCGGGTAGACGAAGCCGTCGAACTGCGCCTCGGCCACCGGCCGGAAGCCCTGCGCGGCCAGGCCGACCGACAGCCCGGCGATGGTGGTCTCGTCCAGTGGCGTGTCCAGCACGCGCTGCTCGCCGAAGCGCTGCTGCAGGCCGGCGGTGGCGCGGAACACGCCGCCGTTGACGCCCACGTCCTCGCCCAGCACCAGCACGCTCGGGTCGTGCGCCAGCTCCCAGGCCAGGGCTTGGGTGACCGCTTCGATCAGGGTGACCGGCGCCGCGTTCGGGGTTGTGTCCACGTGGCCTCCGGCGGGTTCGTGCGCGGCTTCGTGCAGGGCGGCGTGCTTGTGCTCATCCATGCGCTTGCTCCCGGGCGACGGCGGCGGCGCGCTGGGCCAGCAGGTCCGGCGGCGGGTCGCCGTAGAGGTGGTCGAACATCGCCTCCACCGGCTGCACCGGGGTGGCCAGGTAGGCGTCCACCTCGGCATCGACCCGGCGCGCGCATTCGGCCTTCCACTCGGCCTCCTGCGCCTCGTCCCAGACGCCGCGGGCGCTCAGGAAGGCGCGCATGCGCGGCACCGGATCGCGCTCCCAGGCGGCCTTGACCTCGGCCTGGTCGCGGTAGCGGCGGGCGTCGTCGGCGGTGGTGTGGTCGGACAGGCGGTAGGTGACCAGTTCGATCACGCTGGCGCCTTCGCCGGCGCGGGCGCGCTCGACGCAGCGGCGCATGCCCTCCAGCACCGCCAGCAGGTCGTTGCCGTCCACCTGCAGGCAGTGCAGGCCGCCGGCCAGGCCCTTCTGCGCCAGGGTCCGCGCGCCGGTCTGCGCGCTGCGCGGCACCGAGATCGCCCAGCCGTTGTTGACCACGCACAGCACCAGCGGCAGGGTGTAGGCGCCGGCGCTGTTGAGCGCGGCGTAGAAGTCGGTCTTGGACGAGCCGCCGTCGCCGCAGGCGGTCACCGCGATGGCGTCCTGCCCGCGCAGCTTGAACGCCAGCGCGGCGCCGGCCGCGTGAAGGCACTGGGTCGAGATCGGCACGCAGATCGGGAAGTCGCGCGCCGCGTCCGAGTCGCGCGGGTAGTCGCTGCCGCGCTCGTCGCCGCCCCAGTACAGCAACGCGTCGCGCGGGCGCACGCCGCGCATGAACATGGTGCCGTACTCGCGGTAGCTGGGCGCGAACACGTCGCCGGCGCGCATCGCCGCGCCCATGCCCACGTGCGCGGCCTCGTGGCCCAGGCAGGAGGCGTAGGTGCCCAGCTTGCCGGTGCGCTGCAGGGCCACCGCCTTGGTGTCGAAGCTGCGCACGTACAGCATCTGCCGGTACAACTCGACCAGCCGCGGCAGGTCTTCGGCCACCGCCGGCAGTTCGCCGGAAAGCGGCGTGCCGTCCTCGCCCAGGTATTGCAGGTACTCGATCTGGAAGCTGGCGGCGAGGGTCATTGCATCGCTCAAGTTGCAAGAGAAACCATAGTGGGGCGCGGCATGTTAATGAACCGCTGTCGGTCTGGCCTCCCGCAGCGCAGCAGCGCGATAGGGTACGGCGCGCGCCGGTGATCGGCCAGATGCGGGCGCGACCAGGCCTGCGCATGGCGCGGGTGCGAGTAGGCGGGGCATCGCCGCCGCCACGCACGGCAGCGCGCTGGGCAACCGCGCCGGCGGACCACTGGGGCGCGCCACGAGCATGAACGAATACTGAGCGCTGCGCACGACATGGCCGCGCCGGCGCCCGCTACCATGCCGCTCCCCTCCGTCCGCCTGCGCCGCCATGCCCATCGACCACAACCAGCGTCCGCTGGAGGCCGGCATCCACACCGACCTGGCCGGACGCACCACCTACGGCGGCTACCTGCAGCTGGAGCGGCTGCTGTCGGCGCAGCTGCCGCTGTCGCAGCCGCCGCACCACGACGAGATGCTGTTCATCGTCCAGCACCAGGTCTCCGAGCTGTGGCTGAAGCTGCTGATCCACGAGTTGCATGCGGCCATCGGCCACCTGCGCCGCGACGAGGTCTGGCAGACCCGCAAGGTGCTGGCGCGGGCCAAGCAGGTGCTGCGCCAGCTGACCGAGCAGTGGTCAGTGCTGGAGACGCTCACGCCCAGCGAGTACATGGGTTTCCGCGACGTGCTCGGGCCTTCGTCCGGGTTCCAGTCGCTGCAGTACCGGCAGGTGGAGTTCCTGCTGGGCAACAAGAACGCGGCCATGCTCAAGGTGTTCGCCCACGACCCGGACGGGCAGGCGCGGCTGCGCGCGGTGCTGCAGGCGCCGAGCCTGTACGAGCAGTTCCTGCGCTACCTGGCGCGCTTCGGCCACGCGGTGCCGGAGCAGCACCTGCAGCGCGACTTCAGCCAGGCGCACGTAGCCGACCCGGCGCTGCTGCCGGTGTTCGAGCGTATCTACACCGACGCCGACCGTTACTGGCGCGAGTACTCGCTGTGCGAGGACCTGGTGGACCTGGAGACCCAGTTCCAGGTCTGGCGCTTCCGCCACCTGCGCACGGTGATGCGGATCATCGGCTTCAAGCGCGGCACCGGCGGCTCCTCCGGCGCGGACTTCCTCAAGCAGGCGCTGGAACTGACCTTCTTCCCCGAGCTGTTCCAGGTGCGCACCGTGGTCGGGGCGCCGCCGCCGGCCGCGGCGGCGGATTGACGCCCGCGCCGGCCTTGGCGATCCTGCCACGTCCCGCTTGCGGGACACTCCGTGCCAGGATCGCCGCCGGACACGCGGCGCCGGGCCGTTCCCGACCCACGCCGCCACAAGGGGAAAAGCGCCCATGACCCTGGAATCCCAGGCTCCCACCCTCGAGCCCGTGCCGCCGCTGAGCGGCGAACCGCCGGCCTTCGCCGACGTGCTGGGGCATCCGCGCCCGCTGTGGATGCTGTTCATGACCGAGTTCTGGGAGCGCTTCGCCTTCTACGGCATGCGCTGGGCGCTGGTGCTGTACATCGTGGCCCAGTTCTTCGGCGGCGACCCGGCCGGGCAGGCGGCCGCCAGCCGCACCTACGGCGCCTATCTGGCGCTGGTGTACGCCGCGGCGATCTTCGGCGGCTACGTCGCCGACCGGCTGCTGGGCCACCAGCGCTCGGTGCTGGTGGGTGCGGCGATCATGGCCGCCGGCCTGTTCCTGGTGGCCGTGCCCGACCACACCGTGTTCGAGATCGGCCTGGCCACGGTGATCGTCGGCAACGGCCTGTTCAAGCCGATCATCTCCACCCTGGTGGGCAAGGTCTACCGCCAGGGCGACCCGCGCCGCGACTCGGGTTTCACCATCTTCTACATGGGCATCAACCTCGGCGCGATGGTCGCGCCGGTGCTGACCGAGATGCTGGCGCGCAAGGTATTCGGGATCGACGGCATGCCGTCCTACAAGGTGGTGTTCATCACCACCGGCATCGGCATGCTGATCAGCCTGGTGTGGTTCTGGGCCGGGCGCGGCGTGCTGCACGGCGTGGGCGCGCCGCCGCGCGGCGGCGAGGGGCGCGGCCGGGTCCTGCTGGTGCTGATCGGCGCGCTGGCCGCCGTGCCGGTCACCTACTTCCTGCTGGCCATGGGCGCGGGGGCGCTGGCCTGGGTGCTGGGGGTGATGTTCGTGGCGCTGGCGGTGCTGCTGCTGGTCGAAGGCGTGCGCGAGGGCAAGGTGCAGCGCGACCGGGTGATCGCCATGCTGGTGATCTTCGCCTTCAACGTGCTGTTCTGGTGCTTCTTCGAGCAGGCCGGCAGCTCCTTCACCTTCCTGGCCGACAACATCGTCGAGCGCCGGTTCGGCGGCTGGACCTTCCCGACCGCGTGGTTCCAGTCGGTCAACTCGATCGCCATCATCGTGCTGGCGCCGCTCATCGCCTGGCTATGGGTGCGCATGGGCCGGATCAACCCGTCGATCCCGCGCAAGTTCGGCCTCGGGCTGCTGTTCAACGGCGCGGCCTTCCTGCTGCTGATGTTCGCGCTGTCCAGCCTGGTCAGCGAGGCCGGCAAGATCCCGTTCTGGACCTTGGTCATGGTCTACGTCCTGCAGTCGGTGGGCGAGCTGTGCCTGTCGCCGATCGGCCTGTCGATGGTGACCAAACTGGCGCCGGTGCGGCTGGTCGGCTTCGGCATGGGCGGCTGGTTCCTGTCCACCGGCATCGGCAACAACCTGTCCGGCATCTTCGCCAGCCTGGTCAGCGGCGAGGGCGGCATGACCGTGGCCTCGGCCGAGCACGCCTACACCATGGGCTTCTGGATCCTCACCGGCTTCGGCGTGGCGCTGTTCCTGATCGCCCCGCTGATCAACCGGCTGATGCATGGGGTGAAGTGACGCCAGGGTTTTGCGCGGAGACTAGCGCTCGTCCGTCCCGCGCGGGGCGGGCATGCCGGTGCTGAACTCCATGCCGGCCACGCCGGCCAGCAGCGCGTCCATGCCCGGGCCGGCGAGCTTGTCGATCAGCGTCTCCAGCTGGCGGCGCTCGTCCTCGCTCAGCGGCGAGACCAGCCGCTGCTGGCACTCGACCACCATCGGTGCGATCTCCTCGTAGACCGTGATGCCGGCCGCGGACAGCGACAACACCGAGCGGCGGCGGTCGTCGCCGTGGGTCTGGCGTTCGATGAAGCCGCGTTCGAGCAGGCGCGCCACCGCGCGGCTGACCGCGACCTTGTCCATCGCGGTGCGCTCGGACACCTCGCTGGCCGACAGCCCCGGGTAGCGGCCCAGCACCGCCATCACCCGCCATTCGGTGATCGCCAGCCGGTGGCGGCGGTAGTACTCGCCGGAGATCGTGCTGCTGACGCGGTTGGACAGCACGCTCAGGCGGTAGGACAGCAGGTGTTCCAGGTCCAGCAGGTCGGGACTGGAGGTGGTGGCCGGCTGGATCATGTGGCGTCGCCCCTTGCTATTGGTTGCTCATGAAACTATAAGATCGAGTGCGACCCGGCAACGCCTTCGGTCGTTCCCCGCCCGCATTGTGTAGGAGTTGCCATGAGCGCGCACCCGCCAGGCATGAGTGTGACCACCTTCGACAACCCGATGGGCATCGACGGTTTCGAGTTCGTCGAGTACAGCGCGCCGCCGGAACGGCTCGGCCACCTGCACGACTACTTCCGCCGGCTGGGCTTCGTCCAGGTCGCCCGCCACCGCAGCCGTCCGATCCATACCTATCGCCAGGGCGACTGCACCTTCCTGGTCAACGAGGACCCGGACTCGTTCGCCGCGCGCTTCGCCGCCCGCCACGGCCCGAGCGCGTGCGGCTTCGCGATCCGCGTCAACAAGCTGGCCGAATGGGCGCGCGTGCAGGCGCTGAAGAACGGCGCCGAGTCGTTCGAGGCCGCCGACGAGCTGACCAAGGCGGTGGCCGCGCCGGTGATCAAGGGCATCGGCGGCTGCATGCTGTACATCGTCGACCGCTACGACGACCGCGGCACCATCCACGACCCGGACTACGAATGCCTGCCGGGCGTGGACCTGATGCCCAAGGGCTTCGGCCTGAGCTTCATCGACCACCTGACCCACAACCTCTACCACGGCAACATGGCCAAGTGGGCGGACTACTACGAGCGGCTGTTCAACTTCCGCGAGATCCGCTACTTCGACATCAAGGGCGCCAAGACCGGCCTGCTGTCCAAGGCGATGACCGCGCCGGACGGCATGGTGCGCATCCCGCTCAACGAGTCGGCCGACCCGAAGTCGCAGATCAACGAATACCTCGACCAGTACCACGGCGAGGGCATCCAGCACATCGCCTGCTTCACCGACGACATCTACGCCACGGTCGAGCAGATGCGCGCGGCCGGGGTCGAGTTCCTGGACACGCCGGACACCTACTTCGAGGTGATCGACCAGCGCATCCCCGACCACGGCGAGGACGTGGCGCGGCTGGCCAGGAACAAGATCCTGATCGACGCCGACCCGGAGACCCACCGGCGCAAGCTGCTGCAGATCTTCACCCAGAACGCGCTGGGGCCGATCTTCTTCGAGATCATCCAGCGCAAGGGCAACGAAGGCTTCGGCGAGGGCAACTTCCAGGCGCTGTTCGAGAGCATCGAGCGGGAGCAGATGAAGCGTGGGGTGCTGTAGGGTCCTGGCTTTTGAGCCCCTCTCCCATCGGGAGAGTTCGGCGACGCGGCTAGCGCCGGAGGTGAGGGTACGGTGGAGTCAGTGATAGTTCGGACATGAGCGATTTCACCGAACCCTCATCCGCCCCTTCGGGGCACCTTCTCCCGGAGGGAGAAGGGAGAGCAAAAAGCCCCTCTCCCTGTGGGAGAGGGGTTGGGGTGAGGGTTTGGCGAAGCGACGATGGTCAACCACGGCGATCGACCCACGTTCCCCATCATCGGAAAGAGCCAAGCAAAGCGCATGACCACGATCAAGCCGCCATTGCCAACCGACAAGCTCGAATTCTCCCGCCGCCTGCGCAAGGAAATGACCGATGCGGAACGCAAACTCTGGCAATGCCTGCGGGGCGGGCAACTCGAAGGACTGAAATTCCGCCGCCAGCATCCGCTGCCGCCGTATATCGTCGATTTCTGCTGCATCGAGAAAAAGCTGATCGTCGAGTTGGATGGGTCGCAGCACACTTCGCAGATGGATGCGGTGAGAACCCGCTGCTTGGAGTCGCAGGGATGGCGGATTCTGCGTTTCTGGGATCACGATGCTTTGATGCAGACGGAGGCGGTGATCGAGGCGATCTGGAACTTTGTCGGGAAACCGGACCCTCACCCCAACCCCTCTCCCAGGGGGAGAGGGGCTTAAAAAGCGATGTCTCATGACGATGAATACCTCACCTGAAAACCGCTACATGACCGGCTTCGGCAACGAGTTCGCCAGCGAGGCCATCGCCGGGGCGCTGCCGGTGGGGCGCAATTCGCCGCAGCGGGTGGCCTACGGGCTGTACGCCGAGCAGCTGTCGGGCACGGCGTTCACCGCGCTGCGCGGGTACAACCGGCGCAGCTGGCTGTATCGGATCCGGCCGGCGCTGACGCACGGGGCGTTCGCGCCGTTCGCCGGCGCGCCGCGCTTCCACAACGCCTTCGGCGACGGGCCGGTGCCGCCGGACCAACTGCGCTGGGACCCGTTGCCGCTGCCGGCGGCGCCGGCCGACTTCGTCGAGGGCCTGTACGCCATGGCCGGCAACGGCTCGCCCGAAACAATGAGCGGCGTGGGCATCCACCTGTACGCGGCCAACCGCGACATGCGTGGGCGCTTCTTCTACGACGCCGACGGCGAACTGCTGCTGGTGCCGCAGCTGGGCCGGCTGCGCATCGCCACCGAACTGGGCGTGCTGGAGGTCGAGCCGCAGCAGATCGCAGTGATCCCGCGCGGCCTGCGCTTCCGCGTCGAACTGCCCGACGGTCCGTCGCGCGGCTACGTGTGCGAGAACTTCGGCGCGCCGCTGCGGCTGCCCGAACTGGGCCCGATCGGCGCCAACGGGCTGGCCAACGCGCGCGACTTCCAGACCCCGGTGGCGGCCTACGAGGACGTCGAGGGCGAGTTCGAGCTGGTCGCCAAGTTCCAGGGCCGGCTGTGGCGCGCTGACATCGACCACAACCCATTGGACGTGGTGGCCTGGCACGGCAACTGCGCGCCGTACCGCTACGACCTGCGCCGCTTCAACGCCATCGGTTCGATCAGCTACGACCACCCGGACCCGTCGATCTTCACCGTGCTGACCTCGCCCAGCGACACCCCGGGCACGGCCAACCTGGATCTGGCGGTATTCCCGCCGCGCTGGCTGGTGGCGCAGGACACCTTCCGCCCGCCGTGGTTCCACCGCAACGTGGCCAGCGAGTTCATGGGCCTGGTGCACGGCGCCTACGACGCCAAGGCCGGGGGCTTCGTGCCCGGCGGCGCCTCGCTGCACAACGGCATGAGCGGGCACGGGCCGGACGCGGCCACCTTCGAGCGCGCCTCGCATGCCGACCTGTCGCGGCCGGACGTGATCGCCGACAGCATGGCCTTCATGTTCGAGACGCGGGCGGTGCTGCGGCCGACCCGGCAGGCGCTGGAGGCGGAACATCGCCAGCGCGACTACCTGGCCTGCTGGGCCGGCCTGCGCCGGCGCTTCCAGCCGCCCGGCTAGATCCGCCGGTATTTTCGTACGATTCATGGGCTGAGCGGGAGGGCCAGCGACGGACCGCCGCCGCGGGTGCCGCCCGGTCCGATGCGCTGCAGGAGCTGCGCGCGGGCGGCGTCGGGCAGCGCTTCCAGCACGCGCGTGTGTACTCGCTCGCTGTAGCCGCTGGAGGTGAACTGCGGCAGTTCCTGCAGGGCCTGGCCCATGGCGGCCAGCACGCCGGCTTCGTCGCGCGCCTCGAGCAGGGCGTGGCGCAGCGCGCGGGCGCGCGCCAGGCCGTGCTGCAGTTCCAGCATGTCCTGCAGGTAGACGCGTGCGGCCGCCAGCGAGCGCCGGCGCTCCACGGTCGCGACCGGCGCGGCGCTGG
>JASGEB010000164.1:0-5519 GCA_047606785.1 Pseudoxanthomonas sp. | reverse complement strand
CGGCCACGCGCGCGCGCCGGCCGGGCCGCTGCAGCGCCATGCCGACGGCAATGCCAGCGCGCCGATGCTGCCGCTGTTCGACGCGCTGGCCGCGCGCGCGCCGCACTGCCGGCTCGACGCCGGCAACGGCGGCACCCTGCACCTGGACCTGGCGTGGTGAACCGGCCGCTGGCCATGCAGGACACGGTGGTGGTCATCCCCGCCCTCAACGAGCGCCTGCGCATCCGCGAGGTGGTGCTGGACGCGCTGTCGGTGTGCCCGCGGGTGATCGTGGTGGACGACGGCTCGGACGACGGCACCGGCGCGTGCATCGCCGACCTGCCGGCGACGCTGATCCGCCACCCGCAGCGGCGCGGCAAGGGCGCGGCCATGCGCAGCGGCTTCGCCGAGGCGGCGCGGCTGGGCGCCGCAGGCGTGTTCACCATGGACGGCGACGGCCAGCACCAGGCGGCCGACTTCCCGCGCCTGCTGGCGGCGGCCAACGCCTACCCGGGCTGGGTGGTCAACGGCGCGCGCCTGCGCAAGCGCGCCTGCCAGCCGTGGATCCGCCGGCTGGGCAACGACTTCGGCGACTGGGGCATCGCCTGGGCCTGCGGCTTCCGCATGGTCGACAGCCAGTGCGGCCAGCGCTTCTATCCGGCCAGCGTGTACACCCTGGCCGACGTGCCCGGCGAGGGCTTCGCGTTCGAGGCGCAGTTGCTGATCAGCGCCGCCCGCTACGCCGGCGCGCGGGTGGTGTCGGTGCCGATCGAGGCCCGCTACGCCGGCTCCGCGCCGGGGACGTTCCGCGAGAGCCATTTCCGGCTGCTGCGCGACCTGTGGCAGATCACCGCGCACGTGGTGGCGCAGGTGTGGCGCCGCGGGCGGATCCTGCACTGGTACGCGCAGGCGCGCCGGCACCCGCCGGTGATCCACGATCCGGGCGGCGGGTCTGCTGCCGTGCCGGCACCGCTTCCCATGGACCGGACCGGATGAACCCGCCCGCCAGCGTCGATGCCGCCATCCTCGGCGCAGGCCTGGCCGGACTGACCCTGGCGCTGCAGCTCGCGCAGCAGGACCCGGCCCTGCGCGTCGCGGTGCTGGAACGGCCTTGCGCTCAGTCGGCAGCCTGAGGCGGCTTCGGTGCGGTCTTTTCCAGCGCCTCGGCCATGCGGGTCTGCCAACCGGGGCCGGTGGCCTTCCAGCGCGCAATGACCTGGGCAGGCAAGCGCAAGGACAGCAACTGGCGTGGATGGGCGGTCCGGGGACGACCGCGTCGGACCAAGGTGTCGGCGTGATACAGGTCCGCGCCGGCGATCCAGGCGTCGGTGATCTCCGGCAAGGATTCGTCGTCAGGCGAGATGGGGACGGAGCTTTTTGGCTTCACGCTCATGGCAGTGCCTCATGCTGATCACGCGTCTTGCGGTACCGCGAGGCGTCCATGCGAATACGACCAGCCGGGAATCGAGCCAGCCGGCCGTGACGAAACGCGGCTCGCCATATTCCCGGCGATCGTCAGCGCGGGTGAGGTGCGGACCGACGAATATCTCGTTTGCACGCAGCAAATCCAAGCCACGCTCCCGCAGCGTCCATTGCCGCTTACTTGGATCGCATGTGATCCTCACAAAATTTAATGTAGTTACGAGAATTGATCAGGTCAAGCCGGAAAACCGGACCGACGACCTCGACGCGGGGAGTGAATCCCGGAGCGATGGATTTCCACCACCATCGCCACGATCTTCGCCGTCACCCCATCCCGCCGTTCACCCCGATCACCTGGCCGTTGACGTAGCCGGCCGCATCCGAGCACAGGAAGGCGACCAGCGCGGCCACGTCCTCCGGCCTGCCGGCGCGGCCGGCGGGGACGATCTGCTTGACGACCTCGGGCGAGAACGCGGCATCGGCCATCGCCCCGGCGATCACCCCGGGCGCGACGACGTTGGCGGTGATGCCGCGGCTGGCCATTTCGCGCGCCAATGATCTGGTGGCGCCGTGCAGCGCGGCCTTGGCCGCGGCGTAGTTGGCCTGGCCGCGGTTGCCCAGCACGGCGGCCAGCGAGGAGATGCTGACCACCCGCCCCCAGCGCGTGCGCGCCATCGGCAGCAGCAACGGCTGGGTGACGTGGAAGAAGCCGTGCAGCGACACGTCGATCACCCGCTTCCACTGCACCTCGCTCATGCCGGCCAGCGGCGCGTCGTCGTGGATGCCGGCGTTGTTGACCACCACCTGCACCGGGCCTTCGGCGAGCAGGCCGGCGAGCGCAGCCACGGCCGCGGCACCGTCGGCCACGTCGAAGGCCAGCGCCTGCGCGCTGCCGCCGGCCGCGGCGATCTGCCCGGCCACCGCCTCGGCGCGCGCCAGGCGGGCGTTGGCATGGACGATCACGTGCAGGCCGGCGGCCGCCAGCGCGCGGCACACCGCCGCGCCGATGTCGCCGCTGCCGCCGGTGACCAGGGCACGGCGCCTGGGCGGGGTGGTCGAGTCGGTCATGGGCGGGACTCCTGTCGAAGCCTGCGGCGCGGGAAGCGGATTGTGCGGGAGGGTGGACGGTTTGCGCGCGCGGCTTTCCTACGAGCCCGCGCGCGCCCGATGCCGGCGCAGGAACGCACCATGGGCGCGATCGGCATCATCGGTAAAGCCTTCGCGGCCATGGGGCGCTCCTACGGCAGCGCTGGATCCGGAGCGCCCAGCATCACCGTCGCCCGGCCCTCGCCCAGCAGGGCGCCGGCGTGGAGGATGCGGAAGGCGTAGTGCTGGCCGTCGGCGGTGTCGGCCAGGCGTTCGGCCTCGCCCTGCAGCTCGCCGGGCAGGTCGTCGAGGAAGTCCACGTGCAGGCGCACATCGCGCAGCGCCACCAGCATGCCCGGGCGCACCGGACGGCCTGCGCGCGCGCCGAGCAGGCCGCCGTGCACGGCCATCGCCTGGGCGCCGTATTCGCACAGGTGCACGGCGCGCAGGCGGCCGTGGCGGCGCAGCGGGTGGGCCGGATCGCGGTGGCCGCCGCTGCGCAGGACGATGCGCGCCTCGCCCCATTCCAGCACTTGCTCCCACAGGCACATCGCGCCCTGGTGCGGGATCAGCGCGGCGATGGCCTCACGCCCGTGCACGCACCGCCTCCGCATCGTCGCCGGCGGCGCCGCGCGCGTGCTCGCGCGAGACCAGCAGGGCCAGCACGAAGTTGAGCAGCACGCCCAGGGCCACGGTCGAGCCGATCGCGCGCAGCACCGGGATGCTCGAAGCGGCCAGCAGGGCGAACACCAGCAGGGTCATCAGGCTGCACACGATCAGTGCGTGCAGGGTGCGCAGCTGGTCGGCGCGGTCGTCGCCGGCGTGGTCGAAGAACAGCGCGTAGTCCAGGCCCAGGCCGGCGGCCAGGATCAGCGCGATCAGGTGGAACAGGTTCAGCTGCACGCCCAGGCCGCGCTGGATCGCCAGGATCAGCAGGGTGGTCAGCGCCATCGGCAGCAGCACGCGGGCGATGCGGCGCGGCGCGCGCAGGGCGACGGCCACGGTCAACACCAGCAGCAGCGCGGCCACGGCCAGCGCGGCCAGCACGCGGCCGCGGTAGGCGGCCACCAGCGACTCGGAGGCGTCCTTGAGGTCGAGCAGCTGCGCGCCGGTGCCGGCGAGCGCGGTCGACACGGCGGCGGGATCCTTCAGCCCGGACAGCGACACCAGCGCGGTGGCGTGGCCCTGGCCCTGCAGCAGCAGGCCGGCCAGGGTGGTCGCCAGCGGCGTGCCGGCCAGCATCGCCGGGGTCAACGGCGGCGCCGTGCGCGCGGCTTCCAGGTCAGCCAGGAACGGGGCGAAGGCCTCGGCGCGGAACGGCGTGCCGGCCACGGCGGCGTCGAGCATCGCCCGCGCCTGCGACAGCGCGGGCAGGCGCGCCTGGCGTTCGCGCTGGGTCCGCGCATCGGGCAGGTAGCGCGCGGCCAGGTCGTAGCCGGCCAGCGCGCCCTGCTTCACCAACGCGTCGAGCCGCACCCGCAGCGGCCGCGAGGCGCGCAGCGCGGCCTGCGCGTCGGCCGCCTGCAGGGCCAGCACGTAGCGCACGTCGGGCGCGCCGAGTTCGCCGCGCAGGCGCGCGTCCTGCGCCAGCGCGGCGCGCGGCACCGGGGTCAGGCGCGACAGGTCGTTCTCCCAGAACGGCCCGGGCGCCAACGCCAGCACGGCCAGCGCGGCCGCGGCCAGCGCCGCCAGCGACCAGCGCGGTCGCGGCAGCTTGGCGATGCCGGCCCACAGCCGCGCCATCAGCTTCGAATCGGCATGATCGTAGGGCGAAGGATCGATCAGCGCCGGCAGCGCGAAGCGCGCAGTCAGCGCCGCCACCAGCAGGCCGGCGATGGTGAACACCGCCAGCTGGCGCAGGCCGTCCACCCCGGAGAACAGGAAGGTGAGGTAGGCGATGCAGGTGGAGGCCACGCCGGTGGCCAGGGTCGGCCACAGGTGGCGCGCGTTGGCGCGCGGGTCCAGGCCCGGGCGCTGGTGGCTGAACAGGTGCACCGGATAGTCCTGCACCACCCCGATCAGGGTGAAGCCGAAGGCCACGGTGATGCCGTGCACGCCGTCGAACAGCAGCGCCACCGCCGCCAGCCCGGCCAGGCCGGCGCTGGCCAGCGGCAGCACGCCCAGCACCGGGATCTTCCAGCTGCGGTAGGCGACCAGCAGCAGCACGATCAGGCCGACGGTATCCAGCGAGCCGATCCACTGCGCCTCGTTCCGGGTGCGCCCGCCGATCTCCACCGAGAACGCGCCCGGGCCGGTCAGGGTCAGCCGCGTGCGGGTGCCGCGGGCGGCGGCGGCGAAGGCGGCGTGCACCGCGTCCATCGCGCGCTGCTGGCCGCTGGGGTCGAAGCCGGCCGCGCGCGTCTGCGCCAGCAGCAGCGCCTCGCGGCCGGACCTGTCGAACCACACGCCGTCGAGCTGCTGCGGCAGCCCGGCCGGCTGCAGCGACTGCGCCAGGTACAGCGTCTCCAGGGTCGGGTCGCGCGGCAGCAGCGGCTCGAGCAGGCCGGCGGCGGGCGAACCCAGGTCCTGCACGCGCTGTTCGAGTTCGTCGTGCAAGCTCGCCGCGTCGAGCGGGCGGGCGTCGTAGCGGTCGCTGAGCAGCCAGCGGTAGGGCAGCAGTTTTTCCGGGATCGCGTCCAGGCCGGCGTCGGCGCCGTTGGCGACCAGTTCGAAGGCCGGGTCGGCGGCCAGCCTGGCGCGCACGGCCTGCGACTGCGCGGCCAGGGTGGCCGGGTCGCTGCCGGCCAGCGACATCAGCAGCAGGCGCGAGCCGGGGCCCTCGCCGAGTTCGTCCAGCAGCAGCTTCTGCGCCGGGGTGCGCGCGGCCGGCATGAACTTGCGCAGGTCGCCGGACAGCTGCAGGGCGTTGCCCAGCCACCATCCGGCGGCCACCAACACGGCCAGCCACGCCAGCGCCAGGCCGATGCGCCGGCGCGACGAAAGGGTGCGGATCATGCGCCGCTCAGCCGGCGTCGCCGTGGCACAGCGCGGCCAGCGCGGCGGCGTCGGCGACCGCGGCGCCGGCCTGCGCG